>CAYMOY010000005.1:0-1586 GCA_964392435.1 Microcaldota archaeon | reverse complement strand
TGGCTAATCAGCCGTTTTATAGACTCGGACGCGGAATTTGTTTTCGTGCCCAAGAACCAGATAGAGCAGGTAGTAAAAGAAACGGGCGCAATCCCTTACGACGCCCCTAATGTGGAACTTGGGCACAAAAACGGGAAATGCTCTTTCGAGTCCATCATTGAAAAGTACGGACTCACTGACCCTGCCTTGCTGCGGCTCGCAAAAATCGTACACGCGGCGGATATTGAAACCGATCTTCACACAGACGCGATAGCCCCTGGCTTAGAAGCCATGGCGGTGGGCTACAGCCTGCGCTTTCCTGATGATACGGAGAATCTAAGCCGGCAGTTCGATGGTTACGACGCGCTATATGCCTGGTGCCGGTTGCAGGTGGCAAAACAGGGATAAACCCAAATGCGCTTGACCATGGGTTGCAGTCGCCGTTGCTCCGTGTACACCATCGTTCACTGCCTTGAGAAACAACCTGGATGCGACCGGTGAAAATGACTGAAGAAGCCTCCGCAACGCTGTTGGCTCCTTGTGGCATGAACTGCACGGTGTGCTACGCCCGCCTGAAGAAGAAAAAGCCTTGCCGGGGCTGTCGAGGGCAAGATGACTCCAAACCCGAACATTGCCGGCAGTGCAAAATCAAGGCTTGTGCTCTGGGGCAAGGCTTTGACTTTTGTTATAGCTGCCCCACCTTCCCCTGCGCCGCGCTCAAGCGCCTGGATAAAAGCTACCGGCAACGCTATCAAGTCAGTCTCATTGAGAATGCCCTGAGGCTCAAGGCAGTGGGAGCCGAGCAGGTTTTGCGTGAAGACAGAGAGAAATGGACCTGCGCTGATTGTGGGGGCATCATCTCCCTGCATGACCGGATTTGTTCAGAGTGCGGGAAGGCACGGTGAGATTTCAGTGCAACACCAGGAGTCAGAAGCATGGCAACGCTGCATCTAATGGTCGGACTGCCCTGTTCGGGGAAAACCACTCTGGCGCGCCAGCTTGAGGGCGAGCTTGCGGCGCTGCGGCTGACCGCCGACGAATGGCATGTGCGTCTCTTTGGTCAAGATGCCAAAGAGCCACAACATGACGCCAGGCACAATCTCATCGAAGCCCTGCTCTGGAATATCGCCAGCAGGGCGCTGGTCTTGGGGACAAACGTCATCCTCGATTTCGGCTTCTGGGCGCGAGAGGAACGCGAAGACTACCGGGCGCGCGCTAAGCAGCTTGGCGCCAGCAGCGAAATACATTTCCTGGATGTGCCGGGAGATGAACTGCTGCAACGGGTTGCCATAAGGAATTCGCAGTCTACGCCAGGAACTTTCTACATTTCAGAAGAGAGCATGCAGCCATGGATCGAGTTCTTCCAAAGACCGGGACCCGACGAGCTTGAGCGCCGGGAATAGAGCCAATCTCACACGCCTTCAACAAGGATGCGATAACAAGGAGCTCACCGTCGCGCCCGCTCCCGTGCGCAAAACAGGGATCGTGCGCATCTGCCTGGGGCTGGCTTTTTTTCTACAGTAGCAATCTTGGCTAGACAGGCGCTAGACGTGACTTGCGAGAGGCCAAATAGCCTGATTATCGCAGCGATTTTGTCGTTCTAGCTC
>CAYMOY010000004.1:0-40194 GCA_964392435.1 Microcaldota archaeon | reverse complement strand
CGCCACGACCCCGTAGCATCCACACTATGTTATGCAGGGGTTAGTATTGTGAACACCTGCGCGGGGCTGTGGAACGCCCCCGTGACATCAAATTCGCTTCCGGCAATGTTAATATTACCTGTGCCGCCTCTGAGCCATTTTACTGGATTTTCCGGCTTCCGATTAAGTTTTTAAGTTCTGGCTGCTTTTTTCTGGCATGGGCATTTTCCCGAAAAATGCGCCTTCTTCGCACAAGGCGATAATCGCAGCTTCGCTTGCCTCAATTGCCGTCTTCGTTTACATAATGCTGAGCGCAAACCTCCTTCCGCTTATAGGCGTGCATCTTCCCATTGTCCCGCAGATGGATTATGTGAAACTGCTGTCTGCAACATCAGCTGCGTTCTTCTGCTTCTGGTATTTGCGCGGGCTCAAAAACGCACTCCTTGGATTTTTCGGGATATGCGCGCTTTTCTGGCTTCTTGAATTTCTCAGCGGGCACCTCGGGCTTTTCGGAGGGACATATTCCTATACTGAAGCTTTCCCCGGGCCATCCATTGGCGGCACGCCAATATTGCTCGGGCTCCAGCATTATGCCTATTACTTTTTCATGTCTTACTTCATTGCCAACCTGCTTGTGGATGGGGTTATCGTCTCCTCCCAAAAAAGCTGGTGGAAGCGCGCGCTTTTCGTCTCTTTCATATCGAGCGCAATTGTTATGGGCATAGACATGATGGCAGACCCTGTGCAGGTGAATGTCAACGGGCAGTGGGAATGGGCAAACGGCTCCCCTTACTTCGGGATACCGTATGGCAACTATTTCGGCTACATTTTCATATACACTTTCATCCTATTTGCGTTCAAGTACCTTGAAATCCGGCTCAATGCCAAGCCAATCGGGGCGCCACTGCTTTTGGTGGCTGCCGTGCCGCTGATAATGCATTTCTCAAGGTTCCTAGAATACGCATCCTCGCTTCTTCCCAGCCTCACCATAATAGGGTGCTTCACCATGCTGCTGCCATGCATGCTTGCGACAGACAAGCTGCTCCTATTCTTCGCAAAGCCCAAGGGAAAGTAGCTAGTGGTTTGTCTTGGGTAGGTATTTTTCTGGAAAATCAGAGCCGTCATCCAGAAGACTGCGGTTCAAAATGAACTTTCTTGCGCCACGAACCCCGGTTGCGCTGTTAAGTCAATGTCTGGCAATCGTTTAAAGGCGACTTGCCGCGCAAGCACTTGGGAAAAAAATGAAAAAGAAAGTTTCGGGCGGAGCCTTTCCGCCCGTCTAGGAGTCCAGGCGCCCTGCCAGCTACCTCTTCCTGCCCTTTTTCGGGGCAGCCGCCTTTTCCTCCTTGTAGTACATGTAGCAGCCTGCCCCCACCATTATTATGGAAATCAGCAGGAGGGGTATGGCCATTTCCATGAGCGACAAGGTCATGCTGGTCAGCTGCAGCATCACCTCAGAGCTTGACTTGGCATTGCTCAGGGTGTCAAGAGCCATCTGGGTGTATTGCGCAACCTTTGACGATTCAAACGCGTTTCCTATCACAGGGACCGTTGCGATGGCTGCCGCAGCCTCGTTCACCTTTGCAACAAATGCCTGCGTTTCGGCATAGGTCTGGGTGTGGGCCAAGTTGTAAAATCCCTGGGCATATGGCTGTGAAGTTTTCACCGTCTCGTAATAGGGCCCCAGGTAAATCTGGACAAATCCTGCCATCAGCCCGACAGCCAGGAAAAATCCTATGAGCAAACCTGCAACAAACCTAGTCATTCCAACAACCTCCGGTATTTGATGCTTTCCTATCATTTTTATTCTTTTCGCAGGGCATCGGGTCTTTCATCCGTGTTTAAAATAACTTATGTCATAAATTCTGAAAATTCATGTTCGGTGGTCAATATGAAAACAAAACAGGCTATTAATGATAATGGCAACCGAGAGAAAATCTATCCGCCTGAAAAAACCATACGCGAGTTTCGGGCGGACCTTCTGGAGAACATGGGCAAAATAGCGCTTGCAAGGGAATCCACCCGGGGGCTGGTTTCCGCATTTGGCTCTGCCAGAACCACGCAAAAAGACAGGGACTACCAGCTTGTGCAGGAAACCTTTTTCGAGCTTGGGGCAAAAGGTTATGGCGCCATAACCGGCGGTGGGCCAGGGGTGATGGAAGCCGCAAACCTTGGGGCGATAGCTGCGGGCGAGCCTTCAATAGGCGTGCAGCCAAAATTCCTGGGCGATTCTGAGCAGTCGATGGAGATTGGGGACAAAAAGCAGTATTACGTTTATTCCATGCACTCGCGGAAAGTCACCATCTACGCAAACAGCGTGGCAATGATTTTCTTCCCTGGCGGCTTTGGCACCATGGACGAGCTTTTCGAGAATCTGGTGCTCACCCAGGTGAACAAGATGAAAGGGGTGCCGACAATACTGATGGGCAATGAGAAATACTGGCAAGGGCTTATCAGCTGGCTGGAGCGTGCGCCTTACAAACTGGGTTTCATAAGCAAAAAGGACCTGGGGCAGCTCAAGTTCGCTTCCAGCCCGAAAGAGGCGCTTCGGATTATAGAATCGTCGGGCATTAAGCCTGTAGCGCACAGCGCAGAGCAGCTTGTATGCTGGTTTGACCAAGACATGAGACGGTGCCACCAGGCGCTGGGCCAGCTAGTCCACCCTCTGGTGAGCATATTCGGCGCATCAAGAGTAAATGGCGGGAACTATTACAAATCCGCAATGAAACTTGCTAACCGCCTCTCCTCGGAGGGGTATGCCATATGCAGCGGCGGCGGAAGCGGCATCATGGAGGCAGTCTCCAAAGGAGTGGTGCGGGCAGGAACGATGTCCTACGGTCTCATACCTACTTTCTTTTATGAAAGGGAGAAGCCAAATCCCAGAGAATCCAATCACATACTGATGAATATGATGGCCAGCCGCAAGCTGGTGCTTGGGAGCAGCGACGCGCTGGTTTTCTTCCCTGGCGGCTTTGGCACCATGGACGAGCTTTTCGAGTTTGCCGTCCGTGTGCAGATAAACGACATGAAAAACGTCCCGATAATCACAGTGGGCAAGGCTTTTTGGGGAGGGCTTTACAGCTGGCTGCAGAAGTATCCGGTTGAGATGGGGCTGATAAACCGCGATCAGATGAATGTAATCCAGTATGTTGACACGCCACAGCAGGCAATCCGGCTGGTGGAGTTCGGCCAGGGATGACTTCCATTTGCCTCCATAGGCGGCGATTGCGTTTTATGGCAGCTATAAAAACCTGGCGGCGGAAGTGTATCATATGGGAATGAGCAAAAAAGACCTGTCAAGAAAACACGCCAACATCAAGGTGAAGATAGCCGAGCTGGAGCAAAAGGTCCGCATGGACCCCCTCAAGCGCCATCCTGAGAACCACGAGGAGCTTGCCCGGCTGAAGCGTGAGCTTGCAGAAAGCTAGGGGCCTGCCGCCTCATCTGCGAAATGCGGCCAGCCCAGGTTTTTTCAACCAGCTGGGAAGTTGCGTTCTTCCGCAAAGAAGCGTTTAAATATGCTTGCCCCAATAGACAGACGCTAACATAGGAGGTTATGAGGATGAAAGGAAGGATATCTAACTACAGGCGCGGTGTGCACACAGAATACACCAACCAATATGTGATTGAGACTGAGGGGATAGCTGACCGGGCATCCGCAAGCGGCATAGTGGGCAAGAAAGTGGTTTTTAGGACCTCTGGCGGAAAGGAGATAGTGGGCAAAGTCTCAAAAGCCCACGGGAACTCTGGCGCGGTTCTGGCGCGCTTTGAAAAGGGCCTTCCAGGGCAGGCAATCGGCGCAGAAGTGGCAATCTCTTAACTTTTTCCTTCCCCTGTTTTCCCATGCCATCCCCAAACCCCCCCGATTACAAGTTCCTTGAGCACACTGCAGACATAATGTTCGAAGCCTACGGGAAGAGCTATCCCGAGGCGCTGCAAAACGCGGCAAAGGCGATGTTCTCAATTTTCGGAAAGGCAGGCGAGTCGGAGCGCGCCGTGTTTTCCATCTCGGCGCACAACCTGGGTGAGCTCACCGTACAGGCGCTGGCAGACCTGCTTGCCTACATGGACACTCACGAAATGGTTTTTTCGCGCCTGCGCGTGCTTGAATTCGACAGCAAAAGCAATTCGCTGGAACTGGAGGCGCTGGGGGAGAAAAAGCGCCCGCGCGACGCAGTCAAGGCGGTCACCTACCACGAGATGCTGGTGGCACAGGACAAAGATGGCGGGCAGTGGACGATAAGGATACTTCTTGACGTTTAAGCCCAAGGCGGCTTGCTCAGGGGCGTTTTCGAAGCAAAAAAGACTATTTTTTCTTCCTGCCGCCCTTTTTTCCCCTGTCCTCGCCCTGCTCAAAGGGTATACGCACATAATAGATTCCTTCCTCGTCTTTGAGCACAACTGGATTCTTGGAGAGCGCCAGCAGGTCTATTGAGAAAACGCCTTCTGTGACCACCTTGATGTTCTCAACATCTTCGTCTGTAAATGCCATCCGTGCAAAATACGACTCAGGGGCTTTTCCATCCTCCCGCTCCATCTTATCAGCTGCCTTCGCCTGTTGCATCTCCATCTGCACTGAAGAGCCGTCATTCTTGACATCCGTGCCCTCGCCGGCTATCCCGGGCTGCATAACTGCCTCCCTGTTGAACACAAAGACCTTGGAGCCGCAAGGGCAGCCATTGTTTATTTCCTGCAGGCTTGCGGCTGCGCGCCCACACCTTACGCATTTGTGCATCCATACACCGCCGAAAATCAGGATAGCTTGTCTACTATTTCCCTGTAAAGCCCCTTGAGGTTCTCTCCAGTCATCGCCGAAATCTCCACAAAGTCATATCCTGGGAATGCTTCGCGCACCCTGCTGATATTGGCGTTGGGCAAATCTATCTTGTTGGCGACTATTATGATGGGTATTTTCCTGGCCTCTATATTGCCAAGTATGGTGATATTCACCTGCGTGTAGGGGTCCTCGGTGGAGTCTATCATGAAAAGCGCGGCATCCACCTTGTCTAGGTGGCGCACAGCCTCCACCACGCCCCGCGTCGCCTCCCTGGCCCTCTTTTGCGCCTCCTCCTTGGAAAGCCCGTACTCCAAAAAGTCCCGGTAGTCCACCTTCACTGCGATTCCCGGCATGTCCAAGAGGCTCATGGTGAGCGAGAAGCCATCCACCTTGAGCATCACCTTGTTCTTTTTCTGAACCGACCTCGTCTCGTGCGGCACAGGGCTTATGGTGCCCATCGGCTCCCCGGTGAGCTCCACGCATATCCTGTTGGCAAGCGTGGTCTTGCCCACGTTGGGGCTGCCATACACCCCCAAAGCCAGGTTCTTTTTGCCGACCAGCATCTTTTTTAGCCAGCCAAGAAGCTTGTTTATCATGGTTTTGCCTTTTCCGGCTGAAAAGTTATAAATGCCCTGCCTTGTGAACACTAATTCCGCCAACTTGCCTCAGCGTTCCTTCTTCCTGATTTCCCCTCTTGCAAACTTTCCGACAATTGAGGGCAGCCCTATATGCTCTCGCTCCAGTATCCTTGCCGCAGCCTCATCTGCGCTTTTGCAGCCGGAAATATCCACCTTCTCCTGGTGTATTATCTGCCCGCCGTCCAGCGACTCGTCCACAAAATGTATGGTGTAGCCCGACACTTTCTCCCCCGCATCAAAAGCATCCTTTTGAGCATGCGCGCCGGGGTACTTGGGAAGCAGCGATGGGTGGATGTTGATTATCCTGCCCTCATAAGCTGACAGCAGCTCCTTGCTCCTGATTATCTTCATGTAGCCTGCCAGCACCACCAAATCAGGCGCAAGCTCATCTAGTTTTTGCAGTATCTTCGCATCCAGCTCCTCTGGCGAGCTGTGCTGAATCACGAAATGAGGTATGCCCGCCTTCTCAGCCCTCTTTATAGCATGCGCTTGGGGGTTATTCGTAATCAGCGCAACAATTTTGGCACGCACATCCCCGCGCTCTGTAGCATCTATTATCGACTGGAAATCGCTTCCATTGCCGGATGCCAAAACTGCTATGCCATAATGGCCTGGTTTAAAATCGCCCGCTCCTTCTTTCTCATCAGGCCCTCTAGCCCCTGCCCTGTTTGCGCCGCAGTCTATTTTCCTCTCCTCGGTGACAATCATGTCCACAGCCACATCATGGGGAGCCTCGGGCACGCGCTCGACCATCTGCGCCTCATACGCCAGCCCCACCCTCACCCCTCTTATTTTTGGCAGCAGCTTGTCGTAATAGCCCTTGCCATAGCCTATCCTATAGCCCCGCTTGTCAAAGGAAATGCCCGGGACCACGACCAGGTCTGCCTCGCCTGGCTCAACTTTTTTTGAAGGGTCCGGGGCAGGCTCAGGTATCCCAAAAGCTCCTGGCGACAGCTCGCTGGGGGAATGTATTTCATAAAATTCCAGCTCGTGCTTATCATTGCTAGTCACCGGAAGCGCCACTTTTTTCCCAAGCGACAAGGCAGAGCGCATTATCCCGTCTGTGTGCGCCTCGCTTCCCTTGGATGCATAAAGCAGTATGCATTTGGCGGCATCAAACTGAGGCAGCCGGAGGAACCGGTCCATTATCCGCAGGCAAAGATCGTGCCCCTTCTCGGTGTGGTGCGCGTCCCTTTTTTGCAGCATTTCCCTGCGCATCTTCTCCTTCATGCAATCACTTTCCTACTGCGCTATCCGTATCCTGTCCTGTCCATAAAGCTCTGCGAGCAAATACACCGAGCCTGCGATGAAGACATATCCGCCCTTTCCCGCAATGGCTCGGGCGAACCGCAGCGCCTTGTTCGGGTCTTTTACTGAAAATGCCGCAGTGCCCTCTGTCTTCGCCGCCTTTTTTGCCCCCTGCGCCGGGCTGGAGGCGCGAAGCAGAGCAATGCCGTTTTTTCTTGCCGCCCCTTCCAGTCCGGAGAGTTTTGCCCCCCTTTCAAGCGAGACTTGGCACAGGACGACTATGTCAAAATGCGCACGCAGCACGCGCAGCATCTGCTGATAGTCCTTGTCCTTCATTGCCGAAAAAAGAAGCACTTTTCGCTTCAGGGGGAGCCTTTCCGCCTCTGCGGCAATGGCAAACGCGGCTTCCGGGTTATGGCAGCAGTCGGCAATTGTCAAGGGTGCATCCCCCACTTTTTGCATGCGGTAATGGGGCTTTGCTCTTGCAAGGCCCTCCTCAATTGCTTTGCGGTCCACTCCCAATTCCTTGCAAGCGGCAAGCGCTATGCAGGCATTGCTTATCTGGAACCTGCCATGGGCCGACAGCTTGATATTGAACTGCTGTCCTTCGTATTTTACCTTGAAAGAATGGCGCATCTCTTCCTGGCGGATGTCGAAGAGGCGCATCTCGTCTTCCACCATGACTGGTTGCGCCCCAATCGCACTGCACTGGGAAAGCACCGCTCTTTTCGCCTCATCGTTCATCATGCCGCAGATGAGCTTCTTTCCCCTGCGGGCGATTCCGCACTTTTCATACGCAATCTGCGAAAGCGTGGGGCCGAGCACCTGGGTGTGCTCCAGTGAAAGGGAAGAGAGAACCGACAGTTCAGGCTCCGCTGCGTTGGTGGCATCCAGCCTGCCGCCCATGCCCACCTCCAGCACGGCATATGCGACCTTGCGCCTCTCGAAGATGAGCATCGCCATCGCAGTCACCACCTCGAAAAAAGTGGCATTTATTCCTTTGCTGGCGCACACCTGGCTGACGCGGGAATGCGCCCAGGCGATTTCCTTGTGGCTGGCGTTCTTTCCGTTCACCCTTATCCTTTCCGGAAACTGCACCACCTGGGGCGAAAAATATGTGCCTGTGCAAAACCCTGCGCAGTGAAGGATGCTGCCTATCATTTCGACGCTGGAGCCTTTCCCATTGCTCCCGCCCACCAGCACGCATGCGTAGCTTTTTTGCGGATTGCCAAGCCCGGATAGCATTTCTTGTATCCTTTCCAGCCCCATTATGCTTCCGAACCTGTCCAGCGCATATAGCTTCTCAAGCGCTGATTGGTATCCTTGGCTTTTTTCATTGCGCATAGCGGCCGCCTCTCATTTTCCCCTGCCGGACAAATAGCACTCCAGCGTGTTTGAAAGCAGCATCGCCCTTGTCATGGGCCCAACCCCTCCTGGCACAGGGGTTATGAGCGAGGCTTTTTCGGAAACCGGGCCAAAATCAACGTCCCCGACCAATTTTTCGCCCTCCCGATTCATGCCAACATCAATCACTATCGCCCCGTCTTTCACCATGTCTGCCTTGAGCATTTTGGGCTTGCCCACTGCGACGCAGATTATGTCCGCCTGCCGCGTGTGGGCTGCAATGTCTTTTGTCTTGCTGTGGCAAATGGTGGCGGTGCAATTCTCGTTGAGCAGCAGAAGCGCCAGGGGCTTGCCCACAATCCTGCTCCTGCCCACTACAACCGCGTTCTTCCCCTCAAGCTTCACCTTGCTCTCTTTGAGCATATGCACCACGCCTTTGGGTGTGCAGGGCAGCAGCCTGCCGATTCCCAGGGCAGCCTTGCCGAAATTTTCTGGATGGAATCCGTCAACATCCTTTTCAGGCGATATTTCCGCAATTATCCTCTCCTCATCAATACCTTTTGGGAGGGGCAGCTGCACAATTACCCCGTCAACTTCCGCGTCAGAATTAAGTTTTTGCACTTGGGCGAGTATCTCCTGCTCGCTTGCAGTTGCGGGAAGCCTGATGCTTCTGGACAAAATGCCCACCCTTTCGCAGTCCTCGGCTTTTTTTTGCGTATAAACAAGAGAGGCCTGGTTGTCCCCGACTATGACCAGGGCGAGGCAGGGCTTCTCCTTCAGCTTTGAAACCCTATCTGCAATCTCGCGCAGCATCCTGTCCGCCATCCGTTTCCCGTCGATTATCTTTGCAGCCATAAGACCACCGTCTCATCCAAGCTCGGGGTAAAGAGGGAACTTGGAGGTAAGCTCCAGCACCTCTTTCTTCACCTTTTCCTTCACAGCCGCATCTGAGGGGGCGGAGCAGACAGCCTTTATCATCCTGCCGACCTCTCTCATTTCACTTTTTCCCATGCCCCTTGTCGTGAGCGCCGGGGTGCCCAGTCGTATTCCTGAAGTGACGAAAGGCGACTGGGTGTCATAAGGTATGGTGTTCTTGTTCACCGTTATGCCTACCTCGTCAAGGGCTGTTTGCGCCTCCTTGCCAGTTATTTTCATCGATGTCAGGTCAACAAGCAGAAGGTGCGTGTCCGTTCCCCCGGAAACCAGCGCCATGCCCTCCTGAAGCAGAGAGTCGGCAAGCTCCCTGGCGTTTTCAACAATCCTGCGGGCGTATTCTGAGAATTCCGGCCGCATTGCCTCTTTGAAGCAGACCGCCTTTGCCGCAATTGCGTGGTCAAAAGGCCCTCCTTGCAGGCCCGGAAAAACCGCCTTGTCTATCATCTGCTGGTACTCCTGCCTGCAAAGTATTATCGCTCCGCGTGGGCCGCGCAGCGTCTTGTGTGTGGTGGAGGTGACCACATCCGCGTGCGGGAAAGGCTGGGGGTGCGCCCCGCCGGCAATCAGGCCGGCGATGTGCGCCATGTCCACCATGAGGTAAGCGTCAACAGCTTCTGCTATTTCCGCGAACCTTTTGAAGTCCACCTGCCTTGGGTAGGCGGTGAATCCCGCCACAATTATCTGGGGCTTTTCCTCCTTTGCCTGTTTTTCTATCGCGTCAAAGTCAAGCAGGTGCGTCTTGGGGTGCACATTGTAGGGGACTATCCGGTATATCTTGCCGGAAAAATTCACCGGGCTTCCATGCGTCAGATGCCCGCCATGCGACAGGTTCAGCCCCATTACCTTGTCCCCCGGCTGTAAAAGCGCAAAATAAGCGGCCATGTTGGCCTGCGAGCCTGCATGCGGCTGAACATTCGCATGGTCCGCATGGAATATCTTTTTCGCCCTCTCTATTGCAAGAGTTTCGCAGCCGTCCACGAACTGGTTGCCCCCGTAATAGCGCTTGCCTGGGTAGCCTTCGGAGTACTTGTTGGTCAGGACCGAGCCTTGCGCCTGCATGACTGCCAGGGAAGTGAAATTCTCAGAGGGTATGAGCTCCAGCCCCTGGCGCTGCCTTTGAAGTTCCTGTTGCGTCAAGCCGTATATTTCCGGATCGGTTTTTTGCAATTCCCCTGCCATGGCATCCCCTCATTTCCCTAAAACTGCCCTTTTCACTATTTCCGGAGCCTCTCCAATGTAATTTTTCGGCTCAAACAGGGCAAGAAGCTCGTCCTTTTTTATCAGCCGCGTCACCTCTTTTTTCGCAAGCAGCACGTCCAAGAGCTTCTTTTTCTGCGCGAAAGCCTCCATTGCGCTTGTGCGCATAAGCTCGTGCGCCTCTTGCCTTCCCATCCCCCGGTTGGCAAGCTCTATCATTATCCTCTCGGCCATCACAGCCCCGCCTGTAAGCTCCAGGTTGCGCTTTATGTTCTCCGGATAGAATTGCAGCCCCCCAAGTATCACGTTCATCTGGGACAGCATGTAGTCAGTGACGATGAAGCTTTCAGACAAGATGAATCTCTCGTTGGCAGAATTGGTGAGGTCGCGCTCGTGCTCAAGGGGTATGTTCTCAAGCGCCACAGCCACATTGGACCTCACCAGCCTGGCAAGCGAGCATATGCGCTCGGACTTGTGGGGGTTCCTTTTCTGCGGCATTGTCGAGGAGCCGACCTGCTTTTGGGCGAAAGGCTCGCTTATTTCCATTATCTCGTTTCTCTGCAGGTTGCGTATCTCCTTCGCGATTTTTTCAAGCGTGGCTGCGATGAGCGCAAGGTCGAAAAGCACCTCGGCGTGCCTGTCCCGCTGCACCACCTGGTTGGTCACCTTCGCCGGCGCGAGCCCGAGCTGCTTCATCACCAGCTCCTGTATCTCAAAGCCCTTGCCCGAAAAAGTCGCCATGGTGCCTGCGGCACCGGACATTTTCCCGACAGATATATTCTCCTCCGCTCGCTTGAGCCTGTCCAGGTGGCGCTGCACCTCGGCATACCAAAGCGCGAATTTCATCCCGTATGTGGTGGGCACTGCGTGCTGCCCGTGCGTCCTTGCAATGCAGACCAGCCCTTTTTTCTCAATCGCGTGCTTTTTGAGCAGGCTGGAGGTTTCCTCAAGATGCCCCCTCAATATCCCAATAGCCCGCTTGAGGGTCAAGCCAGTGGCGGTGTCCTCAATATCGTAAGAAGTTGCCCCGAAATGCACGTATCCCCCGTATTTTCCGCACTTCTCGGATAGCGCGCGAACCATTGCCATCAGGTCGTGGTGTATCTCATTCTCTATCTTAAGCACGCGGGCAAGCTTCACTTCCTTGGCAGCAGCCTCTATTTCGCCTGCAGCCTCAAAAGGTATGCTCTTGAGTTTGGCATGAGCTTTTGCAAGGGCGACTTCTACCTCAAGCCAGGAGCAGAGCTTGTATTCATCCTCAAAAAGAGCGTTCATCTCGGTCCTGTACCGTCCGTCAAGCGGAGAAACTGCCATGA
Organism: Microcaldota archaeon; assembly: GCA_964392435.1. Taxonomy (GTDB): domain Archaea; phylum Micrarchaeota; class Micrarchaeia; order Anstonellales; family Anstonellaceae; genus UBA10161. The sequence continues at coordinate 28,759 of CAYMOY010000004.1, read as the reverse complement.
GAGCACCAACCGTGGATTCTTCCACAATACTTTCTGGCGCGGAAGTCCTTGAGCTAGCCTTCAATCCGTTGCTCGCATCCCCCCGCAACTCAAATTATGACCAAGGCAGGATTTAAATATGATGCCCATCCGGGCTGGAAATTTTTTGCGAAAAGAAAGTGCGGATGCTCGTTGCCTTGCGGCAACGTATCCTCATTTTCTTTGAGAAGAAAATGCGGATCCAGAAACTGCGGTTTCTGTCTCCTCACTTTTTTGTGAGCAAAAAAGATGCGGATGCTCGTTGCCTTGCGGCAACGTATCCTCATTTTCTTTGAGAAGAAAATGCGGATCCAGAAACTGCGGTTTCTGTCTCCTCACTTTTTTGTGAGCAAAAAAGATGCGGATGCCGGGATTTTCAAAGCCGCAAACCCGTGGGGGTTTGGGCGGTGCCGGACTAAGGGGGCAGCGCCCCCTTGGGCTGGCATTTGAACCCGGACCTTTGACTTTCAGCTGAAAGCTTTGACGTTTCCGAGAACGCTTTGCGAGCGTACCCATCTGGAGCGAGCAAAGGGTTCAATGGAAGGCCAAGATACTAGCCAGGTTATACTACATCCGCACGTTTCAGTTTAGAGGGAATAGGCTTTAAGAAGCTAATTACGGCTGGCCCCCCTTCCTCGCTTCCTTCTTCAGAAGCGGCCTGAAATTCTCCAGGCCAAAATGCGAAAGAGAGTTCCAAAGGGTGATCCTCCAGCACTTGCCTTCCCTTGTGAGTATGCAAAGCCCGCAATTGCCCAGCCTCAGCCTTCGCCAGTTCTTAAGGGGCATGCCCAGAAGGTCGCAGGCGAACACCACCAACGGGCCGTGGTGGGAGACCACCAGCACGTTTTTTTCTTTCGCATCAAGTATCTTCTTCCAAAAATACGGCACCACGCGCCGCTGCAAATCAAGGTTGTTCTCTCCGCCAGGTGCCCGCACATAGGCGTCAAGGTGGTATTTGTCGTATTTTTCATCATTTTCCCAGCGCACCCCCTCCAGCTTCCCATAGCTTTTCTCGCGCAGCTCCTTCGCATATGTGACTGGGCAGGAAAGAGAGATGCCCTCAAGCGTTTCTTTCGCCCTGCTCAAATCCGAGCAGAATGCGCTCCCTATTTTTTCGCGCGAGAGCCTCTTGGCAAGCGCGGCAGCCTGCCGTTTTCCGAGGGGGGTGAGGGGCACATCCAGCCAGCCCCCGAAGTACTCGCCCGCATTTGATTCGGCCTCGCCGTGGCGCACCAGGAAAACAGTATCTGCCATGCACCATGCTCTGACTGCTAGGAATTTATAAGTTCACACACAAGCCAAACCATGGACAAAAAAGGCATGGACTTCTCAGGCTCTTGGAAAAGGGAGTGCGTGGAGGGGGGCAGGCAGGAGCCGACCATATACCTCTTCCGCCATGCGCAGACTTATTTCAACCGCAAGCACTATTTCACGGGCTGGAAGGACTCCAAGCTCACCCCTTTTGGGCGCAAGCAGGCGAGGATAATCGCACAGAAGCTGAAGGGCAAGAAAATAGACATCGCTTTCCAGACCTCGCTTTCCCGCTCGCGCGACACGCTGCGCACGATTCTGAAGCACCACCCAGAGTGCAGGCGCATTTTCGTGGATGACCGGATGGCTGAGCGCAGCTACGGCAGGCTGCAGGGGCGCAGCCACGATGTTTACAAACGCACCCACACGGCTAAGCAGCTGCACCAGATACGCCGAAGCTACGACCACCCTCCGCCGGGCGGGGAGAGCATAAAAATGGTGGGGGCCCGCGTCCTTCCCTTCCTGCGCGACCTGCTTTCATATATGAAAAAGCACCGCGTGAACGTGGCAATATCCGCGCACGGAAATTCCATGCGGCCATTCCGGCGCCATTTCGAGAAGCTTTCCATAAGGCAGATGATGTCGCTTGAAAACCCGTGGGACGACTACTTCGAGTACAAGGTGAAATAGGTTGCGGAAGGCTTGCCTGTCCGCGGCTGCCATTTTCGGCACATGGCAAGGGCAGACTGGGGCGCTGGACATGGCAAAGGCAGACTGGGGCGCTGGACATGGCAAAGGCAGACTGGGGCGCTGGCTTTCTTGACTATTTTTGGCTACTCATCCGCGGGGGATGCTGTTTAAATAGCGTCCTGGCGCAAATTTCCCACCATGTCGAAGACCTACCTTCTTGTGGCATCTGCAATGCTAGCCGCGTTCGCATTCGTGCTGCAGATATCCAATAACGTTCTTGGCTTGCCTACCGGCTTTGGCATGACTGTGGACCTGGTGGCAGTGCCTGCTGTGCTTGCCCTTTTCATGTTCGGCTTTGTTCCCGCCCTTGAGGTTCTTGCCCTCTCCACGCTGTTCATCGCTCTTTTCGCATCAACCGGGCCTATCGGCGCATCCATGAAATTCGCTGCGACTGCGCCCACCCTTCTGGTGTGCGCAGCCTACCTGGTGCTGCACAAAAGGGGACGTGGCGCATCATCTCTTTTCATGGTCGCTTTGCTGTCTGTCATTGTCTCAGTCGCCCTTTTCCTCATAGGCGCCTTTGCCTACTCCTACATTGGGCAAGAAAACGGCATACTTTTCGGGCTTCTGCCAATAGCGGCAATGGCTGCGGGGGCATACTGGTTTTCAGCCGCGCTTGGCAAGGCAAAAGGCTCCATCCTCCAGGCGCAGCGCATATTCGAAAACAGGAATTCATTGATAATCCTGGCTGCGCTTGCAATCCTTGTGCGGGGGGCGGCGATGGTGCTGGCAAACTTCTATTTCGCAGGGCCGCTTTACTTCAAGATTAGCCCGGAGCAGTTCGTTTCCATGGTCAACTCCACAGACCTGCTTTTTTTCGGCAAGGGCGCCGCATGGTATGCCGCAATCTTCGTTTTCAATGCCCTGCAGGCTGCAATAGAAATCGGCATAGCTTGGCTGATAGCATTCAAATTCGGATTTGCGGGCAAATATTCCAAGGCTTGATATTATGGTGCAAGAAAGCCTTCGGCTCGAAAGCATCCGCTTTTCTTACGGGGGCAAGCAGAGGCTGGCGCTGGACCGCGTCAGCCTGTCATTTTTCCCTGGAGATTTTGCCGGCATAATCGGGCCGGTCGGCTCTGGCAAAACCACATTGCTTTACTGCTGCAACGGGCTGATACCCAAAGAGATAAGGGGAAAATTCTCCGGGTCTGTAAGGCTTGCCGGTCAATCTCTTTCATCGCTTGGCTTTCGCCAGATAGCAAGAATGTGCTCCATGGTTTTCCAGGACCCTGATGACCAGATTTTCAACCTCACTGTCCTTGACGAGGTGGCTTTTGGCCCCCTCTCGACAGGCGCAACCCAGGCGCAGGCGGATGCTGCTGCCCGTTCCGCCCTGGCAAAAGTGGGGCTGGGGCTTTGCGAAGATGAGGATCCAAGCGAGCTTTCCTCTGGGCAGAAGCAGAAGGTGGCTATAGCCTGCGCACTTGCGCAGGACAGCCAGGTGATACTTTTGGACGAGCCGGTCTCCAGCCTGGACTGGAAGTCAGCCTGCGAGGTTTACGACATACTCTCCTCGCTTGCCAAAGAGGGGAAAACCATAGTGGTGACTGAGCAGGACACTTGCCTTCTTGCAAAGCACGCAAACAGGATAATTGTAATGGAAAAGGGCAAAATCATTATTGACGGCAAGCAATCCGCCCTTTTCAGGAAAGAGGTCGCAAGGCTGGGCCTTCGCGCCCCTGCAAAAGCAGGCAAATCAAGGTAATCCGATGCAGCTTTACTGCAAAAATGAATCCTTCTTCCATTCGCTGGATGCCAGAATAAAGCTGGCGCTGCTCTCTTTCCTGCTGCTGCTCCAGATTTTCCTGCCCCTCGATTACGGGCTTGCGATGCTTGCCCTGGTTTTCCTGCTTTATCACCTTTCAGGAATAAGCCTGATTCGCTTTGCCGCCGGGCACAAGTTCCTGCTCATCCTTCCCATCCTGCCAGCGCTGGTTCGGATGATTTTCGAGAAAGGCACAGTTTTGGCATATGGCATGGTTCTGCCATCAGGCATCTACTATGGCGCGCTCAACTTCTTTTTCCTCTTCTCGCTGGTGTTCACGCCCATACTCTTCGGGCTGACCACCCCGCCCGCAAAAATTTCCATCGCACTCAGGTTTTTCGGCATGCCCCCCCGCCTTTCATTCATGTTCTCAATAGCGTTTGTCTCAATAGCATATATTTCCAAAAAGGCGCAAAAGACCCTGCTGGCGCAGCGCTGCCGTGGCAGCGTTGCCAACCCAGCCTCGCTGCTACTGCCGGTGCTGCATGCCTGCTTTCGGCGTTCCCACAAGATGTCGCTATCGCTTGCTGCGCGGGGTTTTGACGCAACAAAGCTTTAGCTGCCTTGACGCCAACTATCGCCAGGGCGGGCTTCCTCCTCCTGCTGCCGCGGATTTGATGCAGCAAAGCTTTAGCCGTTGGTGGATTGATTCCTCTAGGCCTATAGGACTCTCAGCCCAAATCCTCCTTCGCCCGCCTGCCATCGCAATCGCACGTAATTTGCCTTATATATGTTTTCTTCAAAATGCGCAAGAGAGGTGTGAGTTTATGAAAGAGATAGTGGTTCTCATCGTGTTCGCGCTGCTTGCCGCAGGCTGCACCAGCCAGACAGGGCCGCAGGCAGTACCTGATGGCATGCCGCCAGCACCGTCCTCCGAGCAGCAATCCAAGGAAAACCAAACGCAAGCAGGGCAAGAACCCCCGCCCCTTCCGACTGTTGGGGCGCCGGGGCAAACAAGCCAGGAACCACCTCCAGTTCCACCAATGCAAGACCCTATGCTGCCCCCGGTTCCACCGATGCCAGACCCTACGATGCCCCCGGCTTTGCCAACGCCAGACCCTGCAATGCCCGCATATCCGCCCCTGCAGCAGCCACCCAACATGCAGCCAGGGCCTTTTCTAACTTCTTCGCAGCTTGCGGCGCACTCCACTGCGCCAGACTGCTATGTCGCATTCCAGGGCAAGGTTTACGATATCACATCATACATTCCCAAGCATAAGAACGGGCAGGCGCTGCTTGTGCCCCTGTGCGGAACATCGGAAAAGTTCGAATCAGCCTTCACCTCCAAGCACGGAACATTCAAGGTGGATGTTCTTATCCAGCAGGGGGTCTATATGGGCGAGCTTGTCCCATAAGCCAACCCTGAGATATGCTGGCGCTGCTTTTTTTGCAATAGCCGCCCTCTTTATTTCTTTTCTTCCAATTCACTAGCATGGGCTGGGGCTTAATTCTTGCATTGATTCTCTCCGTCTTGGTGGCATCTGTGATATTCCACCTGCTGCGCAAAGTACTTCCCCTGTTGCTGCACGGTGTTGCAGGCATTGCGATTTTCTGGCTGCTCTCAATTTTCGGCATATTGCATGTGCCGATAGACATCGTGACCTTCCTGATAGCAGCTCTGGGCGGGGTTTTGGGGGTGATTATCGTGCTTGCCCTGTCTTTCCTCGGTGTGCCCCTTTAGGAAGCCTGGAAAGGGGCTCCACATCCCCCTCGCGGCCTTCAGTCTCCCCGCCGGTCAGGTTCGCCAGTATCTCATAAACCCGCACGGCGTCAGCGTTTCTCATCACCATCAGGGTATCATTGTGGCAAGAGATGAACTCCAGAACGTTTATGCCTTCCGCCGCTATCGCATCCAGTATGGCCGATACGCAGCCAGGTGTTTCCTGCAGCTGGAGCGGGCTGCATAGTATGACAAGTGTAAGCCCGTCAATCACCTTGATGCCCCTTTTGCGCAGCTGTTTGGAGTAGGACGAGTCCACCACGCTCATCACTCCGGATTTGCTGTTGGACATCGCAATAACCGGCACTCCTGCACCGCCCTTGCTGGAGGCCACAGCCACGTTGGTGCGGATTTCCACAGAGCTTGCCCGCAGTATTTTCTCCACGCCCCGTTCCCAGTCACGGTCAGACCCGGCATCTTCCTCCCGCGCCATCCTCAGAAGCGCAGCCTTGATGGCTGTGAATTCATCCTTTTTCCCGGGGAATATCTCTTTTTGCAGCCTTCGGGCAAGGGCCGAGTAATTGCAAAGCCCGTTGTTTACAAGCGAGAGCATCTGGGGCCTGCGCTTCAGATAGAGCCGCACTAGGTTCGCAGTGGTTGCCATGTCCCTCCCATCATTTTATTTCCACGCAGGATTTAAATGCCTGTCTCACCTGGGACATTTTGTCATTCCATCCCGCTTTTTTGCGCATGGCAGCCCTGTGCGCTCTTCCTCCGGTTTTTATTCTTTTTCACCCAATCTCTCCTTATGAAGAGCAAAAAGGCTGATTTCTCAGAATGGTACACCGAAATCACAAAAGAGGCGAAGCTTTGCGATCTTCGCTACAATGTGAAAGGCTTTGTCGTCTTCATGCCCTGGTCGGTTGCCAGCATGAAAAAGATGTATGCCATCTACGAGCGCGAGCTGGAGCGGACCGGGCACAAGCCTGCCTGGTTCCCCGCGCTTATTCCAGAGAGCAATTTCCACCGCGAGGCGAAGCATGTCGAGGGCTTCACGCCCCAGGTGTTCTGGGTGGAGCGCGCTGGCGACACTGTTTTGGAAGAGCGCCTTGCCATGCGCCCGACCTCCGAAACGGCCATGTATCAGATGTACTCGCTTTGGATACAGGGCAAATCTGACCTGCCGCTCAAGATTTACCACCAGTCCCAGGTCTGGCGCTATGAGACCAAGGCCACCCGACCATTCATCCGCTCGCGCGAGTTCTACTGGATAGAGTCGCACGACGCGTTTGCCACCCGCAAGGAAGCTGAGGCGCAGGTCAGCGAAGACATGCAGATGAGCCAGAATGTCATTTTCGAGCAGTTCGGAGTCCCATTCATCTTTTTCCAGCGGCCCGAATGGGACAAATTCCCAGGGGCGCTGCACACCTATGCGGCTGATTGCATGATGCCAGACGGTCGCGTACTGCAGCTCCCATCAACCCATCTTCTGGGGCAGAATTTCGCCAAGCCATTCGGGGTGAAATTCCTGAATGAGAATGGGGAGAGCGAGTACTGCCATCAGACCTGCTACGGGCCTGCGATTTCCAGAATATATGCGGCAGTAATCTCCATCCACGGTGATGACTCCGGTCTGGTGCTGCCATTCGACCTTGCCCCCATCCAGGCGATAGTGATACCCATCCCGAAAAAGGGAAGCGAAGGGGCGGTCGAGAAAAAGGCACGTGATATTGCCTCGCACTTGACAGCCTTGGGCATGCGCGCGGAAGCGGACTTTTCCTCAAACACCCCGGGCTTCAAATATAACCACTGGGAAATGCAAGGAGTGCCTTTCAGGGTTGAGGTGGGGGCGCGCGAAGCCGAAAGCGGGCTGCTCACCGTTGTGCGCCGCGACAATAGGTCAAAGCATCAGGTAAAAGAGGCGGAACTTGCGGCTTTCATGCTCAAAGAAGGGGCATCCCAGCTTTCTGACCTGAAGAAAAAGGCGCTTGCCCAGCTCGAGTCCAGTCTCTCAAAAGCCTCCACAATGGCCGAGCTTGCATCAGAACTTGAGAAAGGGAAGCTTGTGGCGGTCCCGTTTTGCTCAACAGAAAAAGAAGGCAGCCCTTGCGCCGACACCGTCAAGGAGAAAACCTCCGGCGATGTGAGGGGCACCCGATTTGGGCGGGAAGAACACCCGCACAGCATCTGCATAGTGTGCGGCAAGAAGGCGTCTGCCCTAGTGTATGTCGCAAGGCAATACTGATTTCCCCAGGGACATAAGCGCAGCAGTTTGCCTCCCAAGGGCTCATCCCCATTCTGAAACATCCAAGTCTGCCTCCATGCAATAAAAACACTGCTCACCCAATCAGAGCACTTGGCAGCCCCGTCGTCCAGTGGCCAAGGACACCGGGCTTTGAACCCGGGAACAGCGGTTCGAATCCGCTCGGGGCTACTGCAACCCCCCGCGTGTGGAATTTCGTTTAACATCTGTCGCAGAGCTTCGCTTTGGGTCATCTGTTTCACTAAGCGGAAATAAAAAAGAAAAAAAGAAAGGCTTACTTAATGTACGTCTGCCCGCTGCGGTCGGTCATGTCCCCTATCTGCACAGAGGAGATGGCGGCAAGCGAGGGCAAATCGTTCGCCTTCACATACCTGTCAGATATGGTGTACAGGTAGTCATCCATGTAAAGGCTTCTCATCACGTTTGCACTTGACCAGTAGTATTCCCCGCTTTTGAGCAGCTCCTCCTGGCTTGCATGCGTTATTGTGCCTCGCAGAGCAAATCCCTCCTCAGGGCTGATTTTGAAAACATACGCCCCCTGGAATACGTAGTCCCCATAAGCCCAGTCGGGCACTGTTCCATTCGCATACTTGCTCCTGTCCAGCTTGGCAAGGGTTATAGGTATTACCAAGAGGTTCTTCTGCCTGTCGAAAAGGAATGCCTTGTGGTCGGAAAGCGCGTATGAATCCGTGCCCCTGTCCCCTATCTCGAACTTGGCAACCTCCCTCGGGTTCTCAAGGTCGCGCACATCAAAAAGGGACAGCTTCACGCCCTGGTACCAGGAAAAGTCGCCTTCCTCAGAGGCTATTGCCCCCTTTCCAACGCCTATGATGTAATTCTCGTCATATGGGTGCAGGTAGTCTGAATAGCCTGGTATCTTGAGCTTGCCCAAAAGCCTGGGCTCTTCTGGGACGGTCAAATCCACTGTGAAAAACGGGTCTATCTTCTTGAAAGTCACAAGGTAAGCCCGATTTCCCATGAAGCGTGCCGAATAGATGCTCTCCCCCGGCGCAATTCCCTCCACCTTGCCGACCGTTTTCATTTCCTTGTCAAGCACGTATATTCCACTGGAGGAGGGCATTGTCTGGCTTCCCATCCCCCAAACTTGCTGAATAGTGGTGGCAATCCTGAAGTGCCCGTCGTATTCGTCCATTGAGAACTGGTTGAGCACATGCCCTGGCACCTCGCCCTTGCCAACCGCCTCGAAACCAGAAAGAGACAGCTTGTGTATTTCTGTTTTCTCAGCTTCCCTTGCCCGCTTTTCCTGCAGGGCAGAGAGCTTTTTTGAATAGTCATTCTGCAGCTTTTCGCGCTGGCCAGAGCCTATCCTCTCCGCAATCTCTTGCGCATATGGGGATATCTCAGCCATTTTCATCCTATCCTGCCGCCATGCGGAATAGTTCGATGCATCAATTGCGGATATCCGGTCAACCGCCTCTTTTGGCAGATAGCTTCCGTAAACTTCGGAAAACACTTCCCACTCAGGGTAATAGTAGTCATACTTGGTGAATGAGACGTACATGTTCTCCTGCGAAACAAACAGGTTCTGCGCATAACCCATCAAAACTATCCTGTGTGTCTCCTGCCTGCTCAAATCATCCAGGTCAATGGAGAGGAACTCATTGTAGTTGTAGTTGCTGTCGGGGTAGTCGAAATAGGCGATGTCCGCCGGAGCCACTTTCTGCGCTATCCCGTCCACAGCGTAAAGCGGCATGGGGTCAACATAGGATGCCGAGTCGGAAAATACCCCGTATACCTTGCCCTCAATCATCCTGGATGAAACGTAGCTGCCTTTCACCTCAATTTCCTTGACAAGTGCCGGGCTTGCCTTGTTGGAAATATCATACACCTTCATGAATGCGAAATCCTGCGAGTAGTATGGCGGAATTATGCAGTGCAGGCAAATCGCTGCGGATTCCACTCTCGGGTAGGACATCTGCTTGTACTTGCTTCCGAACACCACCAGCTTCTCCTTGTAGACAAACATTTCGCTTGCCCTGCCCTCAAAACTTACCTCGCCTGCCTTTGCCATTCCTGAGGCAGGGTAAGCGTCAATTATCGTTATCTTCCCCCTGTTGTCTGAAAACGAGAACGGGCCGACCCCATAGTATCCATATTCATTGCCCACGACATAAATGTATTTGCCGTCGTTTTTCACGATGTCCGCCTCATCCACGCCTGCCACCTGTACATTGGTCTGCGAGTAGCTTGAGGCTGAGGAAGACTGCGGCTCGGGTGCAGAGCTGTCAAAGGCGGTTTTCATCTCACCCATTGCCATGCTGGGGAGCATCAGGTTGCGCCCCATCCCCCCGCCATAGGAATAGCCTGAAGAAGGATTGGCTGCCCGCAGGAAATCCGACACTTCATTCCAGGAGCCAAAAGTTTTCATTCCGGCAGGGCCGCCCTGCGCCAGAGTTTTGTTATCCCCGGTCTGACTTGGGGCGTTTGGCAAATTGGAAGCGCAGCCCGAAAGCGCCAGCATGAATGTGACTGACAAGACCAGGACGAATGACTGTATAATTGCCTTTTTCATGTGCTCACCCTGTTTCCTTGTGCTTCAGGCTAACATTTAAATCGTTCGGTTTTTGTTTGGCAAGACAAGCAAAATCTCTACATTTTGTGCGCAAAATGTCCATCGGTTTTTATTCGGCGCACCGAATAAAAATCTGACGCGTTTTGCTTCGACAAAACTCACATTGGTTTTTATTCGGCGCACCAATGACCCGGCAGTAATTTAACTCTCATTCCAGTATCAAGCACATGAATTTCCCCCTTCTGCTCGGTTTGTGCCTTCTTGGGCTGTTCGGCTGCACGCAGATTGAGCATGAGCGGCAGCCAGAAGCGGCAGGCGCAATGAACGTTTGCATTTCGGAATGCCAGCAAGAAATGCTCTCTGGCAGAAATCTGTCTCACGGCCCTTGCCTTCTGGACCCCATCCCCTCCATTCCATATTGGGTCTGCGACGTTGCGCACTCCCCGAGGCTGGCAGCCGACAACCTTCCTGAGAACCAATGCAGCTCTTTTATCGGAGGGCAGGCGAAGCATTTTATAGAAGTTTCCCCCGACTGCAAACCGATAAAAGAATATTAGTCGGGGAATGCGCATGGAAGAGGGTGAAAAGGAAAAAATGCTGGCAAAGGCAGCCAGGCTGGAGGAAAAGTCCCTTTTTGTCAAGGCTGCCGATATCTATCTTTCCTTTGGCATGGGGGACAAGGCAGCGTCAGCTTACGAGAAAGGCGGGGCTTTTGACAAGGCAGCCGTGCTGTTTTCCAAGCTTGGCAAAGAACCAGACGCCATCCGGTGCAGGGCAAAGCGCGATGCCGCATCCACAGGGCAGACCTGGCAGGATTTGCAGTCAGAATTCCAAAAGGACAGCGGCAACCCTTACTGATGCGGGCTTGGGGGCGCGCACCCGCTCAAAAGGGCAGCAGCAACCCCTACCGAATCAGGGCGGGTGGCCCAAGCCCAGTCCGTTTTATCAGAATCTGGCTAGCGCAGGCTTTTTGGCGACTCTAAAGAGCTGACCTGCCTCTGCTCTGACAGCCTCTTCATTGACGAATAGTACTGGTCCTGCCTGTATTCGTATATTACGACCTTGCGCCTGTGCAGGTCGCCTCCATTGTCGCGTGTCTTAGCAAGCATGGCGTATATCCACCTTCGCTCGCCCTCGTCCTCGAATATTTCGAACGCCACTTCGCCAAAACCCAGTCTGCGCGATTTGTCCTCCGTGTATTTCCTGATATGGGATAGGTGTTCGGCCACAGCTTTTTTCGCAAGAGGCAATGTGGAGAACACCCCGCAGAGCTCCTCGAAGTCATAAACAAGGTATATTTTCTTCTGGCTGTTGTTTTCCATTCCACATCAACTAGTCGCTTTGCAAATGGTGCAATCTGAAAATATTTAAAGAGAGCCAGTGCCACCTTGCCTGGCATCGGCACATTCCCGGAAAACACCCCGATACTTTCCTCCTGTATGCAAAACCAGCTGCAGGACCTGCCTCTCGCTTTTTTCCTGGCCAAAATATCCTGCAAAAGTGGTTGAGAACAGGCATTCAATGCCCATCAGCCGCCAACTTTCGCTTTAGGCAGGGCGCTCTTCCTCGGCCCGCTCAAGCTTCCTCTTTATTGTCTTGAGCATGACGAAGCTGTCCCGCTCCATCTCCTCAAGGCGGAAGGATATGAGCTTTGCCTGGTTTTCCAGCCGCGGAATCATCACAAACTCCAGCGAGTTGACGCGCCGCTTGGTCTTTTCTATCTCCAAAATCAGCCTTCTTATCGCGTTTTCAGTCTGCGAAAGCTTGAACACCAGGTCGGTCGCCTTCTCGAAAGACTCTGCAACCTCGTCTATTTTTGCGGAAGTGCCGACCACAGAATAGCCCCGGTCAAGAAGCTGCTTTTCAGCCTGCGAAGCCTCGAGGGAAGGTATCTTCACGCCCATGATGTTGCGCACCTCCACCTTCACTCCCGGCGCCCGCTTCACCGAAAGCGAAGCCGACTCTATTTCCTGCATGCCATGGTATGACTGCGCGACCGCAAGCGCGGTGTATGCGCGCTTCATCTGCGCGTTCAGCTCGCTTCGCAGATCCTGCGCCTTGGAGAGTATCTTGAAGAACTCCATTATCAGCGCGTCCCGCTTCTGCTTGAGAAGCTTGTGCCCCTTTCTCGCCAGTTTCACCCGCGTTTTGGCCTTGAGGAGCTCCATCCGTGTCGGGTTCGGGTTGTCTGCCATAGAAAATACCTTTTAGACAGTTGCGGGCAGCCGCGCTACATTCTCCTGCAGCATCCGGCTCGCCCTTCTCTCGCTCATTCTCAGCTTGCACATTTCAAGCACCTAGCCTTTGCGGTATTTCTTGCCGTATTTCTCTATGAACTCCTTTTTCACCCTCTTAAGCTCGCTTTCCGGGAACATGGAGAGCAACTCCCAGCCCAAATCCAGCGTCTGCGCAATCGTCCTGTCCTCGTGCGAATCCTGCCTGATGAATTTTTCCTCGAATACGTCTGCGAACTTCAGGTAAAGCTTGTCGGTTGCGGAAAGCGCCTCCTCCCCGACCACCGCGGCAAGGGAGCGCAGGTCTCGCCCGGTCGCATATGCCGCATACAGCTGGTCGGCAATGCCCCTGTGGTCCTCGCGCGTCCTTTCCTTCCCTATTCCTAGATTCATCAGCCGAGACAGGCAGGGCAGCACGTCAACCGGCGGGTATATGTTTTTCCTGTGAAGGTCCCTGCCAAGCACAATCTGCCCCTCTGTGATATATCCAGTCAAATCGGCAATCGGGTGCGTGATGTCGTCGCCGGGCATGGTCAATATTGAAAGCTGCGTGACTGTCCCAGCCTTGCCCTTTATCCTTCCCGCCCTCTCATAAATGGTGGACAGGTCGGTGTACATGTAGCCTGGGTATCCGCGCCTGCCTGGCACCTCTTCCCTGGCGGATGCGATTTCACGGAGCGCCTCGCAATAGTTGGTCATGTCCGTTATGATTACCAGAACGTGCATGCCCTTTTCGTAGGCAAGGTATTCTGCGGTGGTCAGCGCAAGGCGGGGGGTGATAATCCTCTCGACAGACGGGTCGTCCGCCAGGTTCAAAAACAGGACCGCTCTCTCAAGCGCCCCGGTCTTCTCGAAATCCCGCATGAAGAACAGCGCCTCCTCATTGGTGATTCCAACCGCGGCAAACACCACCGCGAACTGCTCAGACTGCCCGGCGGCTCCGCCTGCTTCTTTGCCGCTTTGGCTGGCGGCTTTCGAGTCTGAGGAAACCACTTTCGCCTGCCTTGCAATCTGCACTGCCAGCGCATTGTGCGGCAAGCCAGAGCCTGAGAAAATTGGGAGCTTCTGCCCCCTCACCAGCGTGTTCATCCCGTCTATCGTGGAAATCCCGGTCTGGATGAAATCGCGCGGCTCTGCGCGGGCGTAAGGGTTGATGGGCGCGCCGTTGATGTCCAGCCTCTTCTCCGCGATTATGGCAGGCCCCTTGTCGCGCGGCTCTCCCAATCCGTTGAAGATGCGCCCCAGCATCTCGGTTGAAACTCCCAGGTGCATGGTTTCCCCGAGGAATTTCACGGATGTGTCTGAAACATTCAAGCCGGCGGTTGTCCCGAAAACCTGGATGATGGCGACTCCCCGCGAGGAATCCAGCACCTGCCCTTTCTTCCGCTCGCCTGAGGGCAGCGTAATCTCAACAATCTCACCGTAGGCGACGTCCGAAACGCCCTCCACGAAAACCAGGGGCCCTGCAATCTGTGTGACTGTTTTGTATTCCTTCATCCTAACCACCTTCAATCCACGCCCTCCAATTCAGGGCGCTTTGTGCTCTAACCAAACGGCATTTCCTCCATTTACTGCTTGCCAAGGGCGTCAAACGCCCGGTCTATCTCGCTTGCGATGAACTCAATCTCCTTTATCCTGTCCTCGGGTATCTCCTTGGCGCGCGCAATCCTCTCGCGGATTGGCATTTCGGTTATTTTCTTGAGCTGCACGCCCAGGTCCACAGCCGCAAGCGCGCGGTGGTGGAACCTGATGATGTTCTTCAAAAGGAGGTACTCCTTTTTCATGGACGAGTAAGTGTCCACCTCGTGGTATGCCGACTGCTGAAGGTAGTCCTCCCTTATCATTTTTGTCGAAAGCAGTATAGCCTGCTCCTTTTCGGGGAGGGCGTCAGGCCCGACAAGCTGCACGATTTCCTGCAGCTCAGCCTCCTTTTGCAAAAGCGCCATCGACTCTTTCCTCAAGTCCACCCAATCCGCTGAGACATTGTTTATGTAATACTGCTCGAGCGAGTCGGTGTAAAGCGAGTAGCTTCTCAGCCAATGGAACGCGGGGAAGTGCCTGCGCTGCGCCAGCGATGCGTCCAGGGCAAGGAAAACCTTGGTGACGCGAAGCGTGTTCTGCGAAACAGGCTCGTTGATGTCCCCTCCTGGCGGCGAAACCGCGCCGATTATAGTCACGCTTCCCGTCCTGTTGTCCGAGCCTAGGCAAGCCACTCGCCCGGCCCGCTCATAAAACTCAGCAAGCCTTCTGCCAAGGTAAGCCGGATAGCCCTCCTCCCCCGGCATCTCCTCAAGCCGCCCGCCGATTTCCCTCATCGCCTCTGCCCAGCGGCTGGTTGAGTCTGCCATCAGCGCAACATCATACCCCATATCCCTGTAATATTCGGCAATGGTCACCGCAGTGTAAATCGAAGCCTCCCTGGCAGCCACCGGCATGTTGGAGGTATTGGCAATCAGCACAGTCCTCATCATCAGGGGCTTCTTGCTGTGCGGGTCCTCAAGATGCGGAAACTCGGTGAGCACCTCGGTCATTTCGTTGCCGCGCTCCCCGCAGCCGACATAGACCACAATCTGCGTGTCAGACCATTTGGCGAACTGGTGCTGCGTCACCGTCTTTCCTGAGCCAAAAGGCCCGGGCACGCAAACGGTCCCGCCCTTTGCAATCGGGAAGAACATGTCCACAATCCTCTGCCCGGTCATCAAGGGGATGTTGGGGTCGAACTTCTCGGCAACCGGCCTGCTTTTCCTGACAAACCAGCGCTGCAGCATCTTCACTGGCTGCCCGCCGATAGTACAAATGGTCTCCTCCACATTGAAACTGCCGCCGTTGAGGCCAGCGACGCTTCCTTCGCACGGGGCAAGTATCTTGTGCAATATTATGTCGGTTTCCTGCACAGTCCCCAGGATATCCCCGACCTTTACCTTCTGCCCGTTTTTCGCAACAGGGGTGAATTCCCATTTTTTTTGCCGGTCGATAGAGTTCACCGAAAGCCCCCTGGTGATGAAGTCCCCTCCCTTTTCCACCAGCAGGTTCAGCGGGCGCTGTATCCCGTCGTATATTGAAGTGAGAAGGCCGGGCCCCAGCTCCACTGACAGGGGCTCGCCCGTGGTCTCCACTGGCTCCCCAGGCTTTAGCCCGCTGGTCTCCTCGTAAACCTGGATGGTTGCTGTATCCCCTACTATTTTGATTATCTCCCCGGTCAGGCCCTCGCGGCCGATTTTCACCAGGTCGTACATCTTCGCGCCAGTCATCTCCTTTGCCTCGACTACCGGCCCCGAAATCCTGTGCAATATCCCCATAGTTACACCCCGTAAGTGTTACTTTTTTCCTGCATTTGCGCCTAATGTTCCTTTAGCATCATCTATTTCTTCTTGGTCAGGTCCACCCCGAGCGCGCGCTTTATCAGCATGGCAAGCGACTCCTCCTGCTCGATAGGCCCCTGCGAATCTGGTATGGGCACCACGATGGGCTTGGCAGTCGCCTCCACGCGCTTCTTGAGCCGCCAGTCGCAATTCTCAAGCAGCCGCTCGGTCACTATTATTATCCCGTAATTCTGGTTCGACAGCAATTCGGAAAGCTTTTCCTCGGCCTGCTTGCCGGAAAGCTGGAAAGTGTTTTCCGCGCCTGCCAGCCGAAAGCCCGTGCAGGTTGCCGAATCGGCAATCACCGCGATTTTTTCCTTGTGTGTTGCCTGCCCTGACATAAAAACCACTTATTCGACCAGCACCAGCATCTGGGTTATCTTTTCCGCAGGAAGCCCCAGCGCCTTGCCCCTGACAATCTTTCGTATGTTGTTCATCTCCTCTTCCTTGAGGAACAGAAAGCCTGCAATCGCCCCGAAGGACATCATGCTTCTGCGCAGTGCGTGCAGGCTCCTCCTCGCAATCGAGTTTTCGAAAACCACTTCAAAGTGCGAAAGCTGGCCGTCCGAGTCGTACCTTTTCTGCGCCGCGGCAAACTCAGACTTGCCCGTTTCTGACATGAAAAATCCTGCCGCCGCCTTGGCAACCTCGACAACATCCTTTGCAGATGCCATCTTGTCCAGGCTTTTTCGTGAAAAACTGCCGCCGTCGACCAGCGCCTTTGCAATCGCCTTCCTGTCAGCCCCGCCGCGCTTGAGGCGCATTATTGTTATCGCATTTTTTGCGTCGCTTTCAGAGCGAACCAACTGCAGTATTGCGGCTGCATCCTTGTCATCGGGCTTTATTGACGATGATACGACATGATAATAGTACGAGTCAAGCGCGGCAAGCAGAAGCTCAAGCCTCCCCTCCTCAGGCGAGCGCAGCGCTGCCTGGATTTGCGCCCTGGGCAGATGCCTGGTGGAAGCCGATGAAAGGAACGTTTCCCCGAACTTCGTCGCCTTTATCGAATCATAAAGCTCATCCGCAGACTTTGCAAAAATCATCTGCATGAGGTCTTTTTTTCCAATGCTGCCTGCTGGAACAAGCAGCTTCTCGGCTTCCTCCCTGCTCTTGCCAAGCTTCCTTGCAAGCAATATGGACTTGATGTTGTGCACATCATATCTGCCAAGAAGCGCAGCCAGGGTGGCTTTGCTCCTCTTGGGGGTTATCCTAAGTATTTTCTGCGCAGTCCTGGCAAAATTACGGGAGACTGCCAGCTCCACCCTCTCCTCATCGCTTATGCCCGCGGGCATGCCTGTGAAGTCTTCCCGATAGCCGGTTCTTCCAAGATATTCAGCCACGGCTGCGTTGGTCTTGACATTGAGCAAATCCTCAGCCTGCCTTCTGGACAGGAGCGCTGTGTGCATCGCGCGCACCCTGGCATTGGAGTAAC
Source organism: Microcaldota archaeon (assembly GCA_964392435.1). Lineage (GTDB taxonomy): Archaea > Micrarchaeota > Micrarchaeia > Anstonellales > Anstonellaceae > UBA10161. The sequence goes on along the minus strand of CAYMOY010000004.1, from coordinate 11,485 downwards.
CGTAAGTAAGCGGCTTGAATTGCAGCAGGCTGCCAAGCGAATTTGCAACGCCGTTGTGTATTGCCATCTTTTCTCCTCAGAACAGCTTGTCGTAGATTTCCTTTTTCAGGTCGCCTTTCTTCTGCGAGAAGATTTCCTCCAGCGTCTTGTTCACGCGTATCTTCCCGTTTGCCGTTTCAACTATCGCCCCTGCGCAATACTGGGCCGGCAGCTTTGCGAGCCTGTAGCCGGAAACCAGCGGGCGGTCTTCGTCGCGCACGTACACAGTCGCCTCGCCAGAGCCCAGTTCCCGCATTCCGTCCCTGATTAGAGCTGACAAAAGGGCGGGATAAGTCGATTTCCTAAGCGCGTTGGACCGGAACAATTTCCAGATGTCCTGCAGCGCGGCTTCCACCGCCTCGTCGCGGGCGTCATCGACTATCTTCTTGGCCGACAGCTTGGCTGAGGTGACGTGCTCGGCGGATTCCTGCTTTATTGCGGCAGCAACCTCCTTCTTGGCGCTTTTCACCGTCTCCTCAGCTTTCTCCTGCGCAGCCTCCACTATCTTGGCCGCATTCCTCTGGGCCGCATGTATTGTTTTTCTGCCTTCGGCATCCGCGCTCTTGTGAAGCTCGCCTGCCAGTTCATCGAATCCCATCAAAGGACCCCTTTTTCATCCCTTAGCCAACTTCTGCGGCAGGGCTTGCCATGCTTTGGCGCGCATGACTGCTGTGTGGCAGCCATCCGCATTCTGCCAAATTCCGGCAAGGCACCCGCCGCAGTTAAGCTGGAAAGAGAGTGTGTTTCTTCCCTACCTATGCCGCCGGCGCAGAGGCTTCCACCTTTCCTATGAGCAGGAAGGCAACCACGAAGCCCAAAAGCACTATCAGCTCGGGCAGCGCCATGTAGACGATGAGCTTGAAAGCCTCCTCCGGCTTTTCGGCAAGCACGCCCATGACCGAGGAGCCGATGGACGCCTGCGCCCATGCAGTCGCCATTGCGCCGCCGAACATTGCAACCGCGGCCGCAAGCCCGATAGCCCCAGTGTTCTCCAACAATACCATTTTCACACCTCTTTCTCTTTCACCGGATTTTTCCGGATTAGCATGACTAGCTTTCCTCTGTGTAAAGCCTTCTTGCGGCAAACGGGCTGAATCTCACCCCGTTTCCCTTGTAGAACTTCCCAAAAAACTCAACCACATTCAACCTGGCCCCGTGTATGAATGACTCGAACATGGCAATCGTGCATGAAATCATGTGTATCGCAAGATAAGCGATGGCAGTCAGCAGGAATACCAATATTCCCATCGGGGTCAATTCAAAGTGCGGGAACAGAAGCTCGTTTATCGCCTCTGCAAGTATGACTCCTCCAACTCCAACAGCCGCAATACGGATGTATGACATTATGTTGGAGGCAAGACCGGGTATTTCAAACGCGCCTATGATTCCTTCTGTCGCTATCAGGGTTATTATGGAAACGCCCAAGAGCGCAAGGGCTGGCAGCGAAAGTGCGGGGAATGCACCAAACATGAATGCGGCAACCGTGAAAAACCCGCCTATCTCTATCCCAAGCCAGGATAGCTTTGCAATCGCGTGCTTTTTGGAGTGGGTCCATTCGTTTATCGCCCCCAGCAAAAAGCCCAGCCCAAGGTGGATTGCGCCCACAATTATCACAAAGAGCATCAGCATCTCTATCGAGTGCACACGGTGGAGCGCAGCCTGGTAGAAGCTCATGTGCTCCATTCCCAGCTTGGCAAGCAAATGCTCATGGGTGAAGCCGAACCATTCGTCAAAAGCAACCCCTACCACGAAAGCGGGTATGGCGGATATCGCCCAAATCTTGGCAACCTGGTTCAAGAGGCTGCCCCTCTTCGAGATCTTAATCAGGTACAGCGAAATGACAAGGGACAATATGGCATAACCGGCGTCACCGAGTATCATCGCATATATTACCGGTATGAAAAACGCCACCAGGAGGGTGGGGTCCAATTCATTGTAGTGCGTTGTGGAAAGGAATTCCACCAGGAACTGGAAAGGCCCTGCCTGCTTGGGATTGGAAAGAAGCGTTGGGGGCACGTCATGGTGCTCGTCAATAGGCGCTTCGCAAACCAGGATTTTCCTGCCGAATTCTTTCTTAAGCGTCTCTTCCAGCCTGGCAAACTTCCTTTTTTCGACCCATCCCTCTATTATATACAATGAATCCGTTCCTGCGAACTGCGTGGCAGCCTGCGCCCGGTCTGCCTCTATCTCAAGCGCCTCCTGGACTGCGATGAGCATCGGGCTGTTCTTCTCAGAGAATTTTTGGAGCTTCGCCTGTGCATCCCCAAGCTTCTTCTGCAGCGCATCCTCTGCAGCCCTCATCCTGCCGGTCTCTTGCCTAGCAGTTCCCTCTATCGCAGGGAGGGGCAGAAGCTGCCCGAATTGCTCCAGGAACTTGGCGTCATCCGACTTTGGCAGGGCAACAAGCAGGACTGAGCCCCCCTTGTCCGATTTCGCTTCTGTGATGGCGTAATTCTTCTTCCTGCAAACAGCGGCGGTTGCCTGCCTGGCTTTTTCAGGGCTTGCCTTAAGCAGCACGAATTGCAATGAATCGGAATGAAGGGCGGAGAAGTCCACATCCAGCCCAACCAGGTCAGCAAGCGCCTTTCTTGATGATGACAAGGCATCCAGTTCCTTTGCCACCTCTTCCTTCTCATGCAAAAGCGAGCGCAGTTTGCCCTCTTCTTCGAGCATCCCGTCCGCTTCAGAAAGCAAATTCTCGAACTGCAGCCTCTTTTTCGGTATCTTGCCCCCTTTTTGGAGCGCCTCGCGCATTGAGCGTATCCTTATCAGCCTGGAAGAAACGTCATCGTATGAGGGAAGCGGCCCTGCCCTCTGCGTTTGGGGGACCTGGGCGTCTTTCAGGTGCAAAACCGAGAGGTTGTGCAGCATCTTGATTACTGACGGCGCAATTGTCTTGAGGCAGATTGCCCTGACCTTGCTCATCCTTACTGGCTGCAGCATGCCCTCCTCCTAAAAAATGCGCTCGGCAATGGCCTGCGCGTCCTTTTCAGAAAGCCTCCTGGTCCTGATTTTTGAAGCCTGCTTTTGGGCTTCTGAAATGATATCCTTGACTTCCTTGTCGCTTTTTGTCCTGCCATCTAGGCGCAATTCGTTTTTCGCCTGCACCGCCTTCTCAGATGCCTTCGCCGATATCTCAACAGCCTTTTCCCTTGCGGCAGCCTCTATCCTTGCGGCTTCCTGCTTTGCTTCCTCCACCTTTCCGGCCGCGGCCTTTTCCGCCTCCCTCAGGGATTTTATGGAAGATAGGAATTGGTCTGCATAATCAGATTGCGCAGCATGGTGCGCGTTGGTGTTGGCTGATGCGTTTGTCACCTTATCAGTCCCCCCACTATCTTTGCTTTGACTAAAAGTGGCACTAATTCGCGAGAATGATTTTTAAAGATAGTTGTTTTTCCTGCCAGAAAAGCGCAGGACTTGCGCCAGAGACGAGGCGCTTCAAAGCCCCAAGTCCCGTATTATCTTGCTGGTCTTCGCCATTTTCGGGTCCGAAACAACCCCTGTGAGATGCACCACTTTCACCGGCACTGGCAGCTTCATGGGCGTCTGGTCGTAGCCGAACACCACCACATCCGGGCGCACGCGGTAAAAGCTTTCCATAATGTCGTTTGAGCCTGCTATCGCAATGTCCACCCCTTTCACCGACGAGACTAATTCCCTTCTGTATTCGCATTCATGCACTGGGGCGCGCCCTTTCACTTCCTTAACCCTCTGGTCCGTGGAAACAACCACCACCAGCAAATCCGCCTGTTTTTTCGCCTCGCGCAAGGTGAGCATGTGCCCGATGTGCAAGATGTCAAACGCCCCGCCGGTCAGCGCGACAGCAAATTTCTCCCGCTCTTCCCGCGACAGCCAGAACCTACCGTTCTCCCCCCTGCTCAGCAAAGCCCTCTCCTCTTCGCTAAGCTCCCCCATTTCGTGGTCGGCAAGCCCGTTTTGGGCAACGCAGAAAAGGTAAAGTTCTTGCGCATTCACGAAAATCACTTGCTTAGGGATAAACCCTGTTTATCGTGCGCGGGAAGGGTATCGCATCCCTGATATGGTCCAAGCCCAAGAGCCACTTGACCAACCGCTCAATTCCCAGCCCGAATCCCGAGTGCGGGAACGGCCCGTATCTCCTCAGGTCAATATACCATTCGTAGTCCTTGGGGTTGAGGTGGTTGGCCTTTATCTTGCTCATCAGCTCTTCATGCTCCCAAATCCTCTCCGAGCCCCCGATTATTTCCCCATGCGCCTCCGGCGCCAGCACATCGGCGTTGAGCACAGTGCCGGGGTTTTCCGGGTCTTCCCTCATGTAAAACGCCTTTATTTCCGAGGGGAAGTTGGTGACAAAGACCGGCTTTTCCTCCTCGCGCGTGAGCAGCGCCTCCTCGTCAGCACCCAAATCCTGCCCCATCTTTATGTTTGCCCCGCGCTTTATCGCAAGCTGCACGGCATCCTCGTATGTCATGCGCTTGAAAGGCGCGCGGACTGCCTTGAGCTTCTCAGGCTCTCTGCTAACTGCCTGCAATAAATCCGCGTGGTTTGCCGCGAGCTTCTGGGCGACGTATTCGAGCATCTTTTCCTGAAGCTCCATGTTCATCTTCTGGTTGTAGAACGCCATCTCGGGCTCCAAATGCCAGTACTCGCACAGGTGCCTCACCGTGCGCGATGGCTCGGCTCGGAAAGAGGGTGCCAGCACGTAGACTTTCTCAAGCGCGGTCGTGAATACTTCCGCGTAAAGCTGGCTGGACTGCGTGAGATACGCCTTGCCGCCGAAATAGTCGAGCGGGAAAAGCGTGGAGCCGCCTTCGCACGCCGCGCCAGTGATTATGGGCGGGGCAAGCTCCCAGAATCCCTCGGAGTCGAAGAATTCGCGCAAGTACCAGATTATCTTGTGGCGCGCCTTCATGATTGCCGTGAGCCGCTGGCTGCGAAGCCACAAATGGCGCGTGTCCATGAGGAACTCCACTGACTGGTCCTTGGCAATGGGAAATGGCTCGCCCTTGCCCACCAGCTGCACGCTATTTGCAGCAAGCTCGTATCCCCCAGGGGCGCGCTTGTCCTCCCTGACAGTGCCTTCCACAAGGATAGTCGATTCGATGTAAGCGCCAGACGCCGCAGCAAAAGCCTCCTCCCCCACCGCATCCTTTTTCACCGCGCACTGCATTACGCCGGTTGAGTCGCGGATGACGAGGAAGCACAGCCCGCCTGAAGTGCGCGAGCGGTGCACCCAGCCGCGAATCTTCACGGACTTGTTATTCTGGGCGCCGGAGAGTATGCTGCCTATCTTCGTGAAATCCGTCTCCAGCGCATCCATGCAATTACCTCCTAATAATGGCAGGAATAGAGGTGGAAATGATATAAAATGGGATGGTGCAGTAGGCAGTTTTTTCTGCGGTATCGCCCAGCCCTCCTTCTGCCTGGCAAACCCTTTTAAGCTGGAAATCCATTATTTACACATGGACGTTAGGCAACTTCGGGACTTTTACGACCTTCGGCAAATCAGCCAAAAAAAGCTAGGCGCGCTGACGAGCCAGGCCCTTCCTAAATTCAGAAATGTGGTCCTGAAGGACGGTTTCGGGATAGCACAGGCCAGTTTCAGCCGATTTTGGCCTGAACTGCCAAAAAAATCTGGCAATGCCCAAAAAACAGGGCTTGCCGGGCCATTAAGCCCTGCTGACATTGCAGCGACCAAAGGGTTTCTTGAAAACAAGGCAAAGGAATCAGGAAGGGAGCTTATTTTCTCAAAGTCCGACCAGGTCAAAATTTTCGATTCGGCGCTGGTAATACCCGCCTCTTCCCTGCCCGGCATTTCGCTATGGGACAAGATTTCGCCACAGCGTTGTGAAGAGACAATTTCACAGGTATTCAGTTTCTTAACAGAGGGCATGGCTAAGCCGGCAGACTATCTGCAGGGCATAAAAAAAGAATCAAGGGGCAAAATAGCCTTTGGTTTTGGGATGCTCATCGGGGGCACAGAGTTCCTTATTTCCGAACCCGAAATAGATCTGAAGAAATTGGCGTCTACGCCATTGGAGCCGCTGAAATACTATCCGAAGGCAATAGACGACTATATTCTTGACGAAAAATGCCGCATTTTCATCACCCTGAACAGCGTCAAAAATTAGAGGGGGCTGCAAACATCTTGTCATACGCTTCTTTCCAAGGCATCTCTATTCTTTCATAGAAAGTGCTGGTCGGGGCGTTTCCTTCGCTCCTAATAAATCCTAGGTTATGGAACACATTTTCTTTTGGCAAATAAGCGCTAACCACTTTTTCCCGGTTTTCAGATATATACTTTGCTTGCTCCTCAAATCCGCGCATGAACGCCTCACGCATTTCTGGTTTTTCCAGCAAGGCAGTTATCCATCCGCCGTTATTGAGGGTGGTAGGATTATTGAAATCCCTCAAATAGCTTCCGCTGCGAGGCACTAAGTTCATCTTTTCCAAATCTTGGGGGTGGAATTCCCCTATGGTCGCGCCTTCCATATCTATGCGCACCAGCTTGAGGCTGGCACTGCCGCCATTTTTTTCCGCATAAATGCGGAAGTTTCCAAGGTGGGAGTCGTGAATGGCAAGAAGAAAATGCATATATGCCTGCCTGCCATATTCATGCGCAAATTCCTTTTCAAAGCCTTTGAACGGCACTAAACCAGCATCTCCTGTTTTGGGGTCAACCAAAACCAACATCGGCTCGCTCGCCTCCTTGGGAAAGGTCTGTTTCATTTTTTTGTCATAATATTTTTTATAATTTCTCAGATTCTCAAGGTTCCTGCCCGGAACGAATTCGACCAGCGCAAGCTTGCCGCTTATCTCAAACGAATACCCTTGAGAAAAGCCCGCAGCATCATAAACAGGCAAGCACACCCCCTCACCTTCCAGCAGTTTAGCCGGTTTGATCAGGCCGATTATGGACCCTTTATACTCGAGAGGATAAACTTTATTGACGCCTCCAATGTCCAGCCCTATAGAAAAATTCTGCAAACCATTTTCATTAATGTTCAACCTTCTTGCCCATTCCATTATTGCGCTTTCCAGCTCCTGGGGGGTGATTTTTAATTTCTTGGCTACTAGGTCTAATGTTTCCTGTGTCCTCCCCGCATCTACAGATACTTCCACCCTTTTATCTTTCATGAATTCAGACCAACTGTTCTGCTTGGATCGACTGGTTTTCACTGGCCCGAATTCACGGCTTCTTTCCTTCATCTTCTCAATGCTAAACTCGTGCCAAGCCACTTTTTCGCCCGGATGCTCCATTGCGTATTCCTTCACCGTCATCTTATCAAGATAAATCGCCGCGTTTACCCCGTCCTTCTCGCTAATGAACTTTTGAAACTGCCCCTCGCCCAACACCTGGTCGAATCTCCTGGCAACATCTGTGAAATCGGATGTTAGATACGCGCGCAACAATGCCTCTTTCCCCACCACGTTTTCCAGGTAAAAAGCGGTCTTTATCTCAACTGAGTAGCCCGGCTCGTATTCCAGCCCGTTTTTCAGGGCGGTTTGCATGGCAAAATAATCTGTCAGCCCCTCGTTGAGATGCGTGACTATCTCAGGTTTGGAAATAACTTGCTTGTCACCAATTTTCATGAAAGGTTCAATCACGACCTTTCCCCCTCCGTTAAGATCTGCAAGGGAGTGGTACGCCTCATGCAAAGCGGTCCCAGTCATTTTCTCAGGTGAGAGGTTCTTTTCAACAAGGAAAAGATTCTTCCCTAAAAACGCGCAACCCTCGGCATTTCCCCGGGAAACCTTCGAGTATATCGTGAAGAATTGCTCTGGCACCACCAGCCCGATTGGCGAGAGCTTGGAGAGCAGGTCCGCCTGGTATGTCCCTTTGAAAACATTCGAAATCATGCGCAAGGCATCTTTTTGGACCTGCGTTTGGGCGGAATTGAGCGCATTGAGCTCATCCATGAACCTGTTTCTGAATGCGCCCGGATTCTTTTCAAATTCCTTCACAATTTCCAGGGCCTTTTGGGTCTGCGCAACCTGTTTTTCCAATTCTGTTTTTTTGCTGATGTCGGTTTCGTTTTGCAGCTCCACTTGCCTATCGGCAAGTTCTGATTGCAGCTCGGTTTTCCTGTCTGCAAGCTTCACAACCATGCTCTCATATTTTTTCAGCAAGAATGCCTCCGCATCCCCCGCGCTTTTGAATGATTTCGGGTAATCGCCCCTTTCGATGAACTGCTTTGCAGACCATTGCTCTACCGCCCTCAAGACCTCCTCAGCGGTCTTTCCAGCAAGAACTCCATCTATTATTTCCCTTGCATTCTTCTGGGCAAGCACCCTGCCATTTTCGGTTTTGGGCATCATTTCAAATGTGTAGTCCCAGATTCCGGAAAGGCTCACAAAAGCCTCCCATGACTTTTCACCCATCTTAGACAGCTGCTCGAAAATCTTCGGGTCTGCCAGGAAGTCCAGCTTGGCCTTCAGGGGCGAAGTGGGGTCGGCAAGGAAGTTAGTCAGCGAGTATTTGAAATTCGAGTCCAGCTTCGCATAGCTTTCAATCGCGTTAACCGAAGCCTCAAGAAGCTCTGGCGAATCCTTCGCTATCCTGAGAAGCGATTCAGTGACCCGCCCGACGTCCTGCGGCGTGAAATTTTTTGAAGCAAGGATGTTTTCCACCCTCGGGTCTTTAAGAATGAGGGAAAGTTCCTCGGGCCTGAAAGTTATGCCGTTTTTCTCCAGGTTCTTTACTCTGAGGTTTATTTCATTTGAAACTTCCAGCGGGTAAACCTCGGAAGAATTCTTTTCCTTAGGGTTTTCCTCCAGCTTTTGGGTAGTTTTTTTATCCAAGCCCTTAGAATCGGCATCCTTAGGTTTCTGTCTCTCAGGTTTCGTATTTCCCACATCTTTTTTCTCAATCTTGGTTGTCTCATTTTTAGTTATGTCCCTATTTCGCGTTTTGCCTCCCTGTTCCATCCTTGCTTTGTAAAAGCCAGCTAGCAGCACCAGATTGTTTCCCAGACTTTCCATATCTGTGGGGGTGAAGCCGGTGTTAAGCCCGCTTGCAATCTGGTCATACATGCCTTTGAATATTGATGCGTTCATGTAAGAGCCCGCAACCCCGCCGGCCATAGGATTTTTGGACATTCCGATAATCATTGAAAGGCCGAAGAATATCTGGCTGTAATTTCGGGTTGATATGCCCTCGGCCATCTCCTTTGAGCCCATGATGCCAAATGCGACCTGGCCCGCAAGAGGGTTCAGGCAAGACAGGGCAAAGGCGCACCAAAGCTGCCCTGTCTTGGCATGCCGCGTGTTATAGACCAGGAATTTCATGAATTTGCTGTCGCCTTGCGCGCTATAGAGTTGGTCCCAATGATTCTCCTCGCCTATTTTCTGCATTGCCGCCTGCAGGTGATTGTGGTTGAATTTGATGAGCCCTTTCACCATCTCCAGCTTCTCATCCGGGCTGAGGGTTTTCCCTATTGATTGCAATTCCCCAATGTGCTCTTTTGCATTCGATTTTATGCCCTCCAGCAAGTCGAGTATCGTCCCGTTTGGCGGATTGCGCTTTTTTTGCTGCGCCAATAGCTTGTCCGCAGCCAGAATCTGCGACTCATAGTAGTCCTTTGCGCATTGCACGATATTATTCGGTATTTTCCCTGGGTCAAGCTCCTGTCCAGTCCCTTTTTTCACATACTGTTTATACCATCCGGCATCGTGTTCGCTAAGCCAGACTTCCTCCTTTATTAAGCCAAGAAGGGGCTCGCCCAGCGGGGAGGCTATTTGCATCTGGGCAAAGAATGTCGCGTCAAGAACATTATTCGCCTTATCCTTCAGGTACTTGGTCTGGTCGGTGTATGCTTTGGCAACTGCATCCAGAAGAGGCTTGTTTTCGCTTATCTCCCCGGGCAATTCCAGAAGTATTTCTATCTTGCGGGTTGCGTTCAAGCTTGACTTGTTCGAAAGAAATTCAATCTGCCCCAAAAGCGCATCAGCTATGAATTTCTTGTCTTCGCCGCTTTTTGCTTCCACATACAATTTGGCAAGCTGCCGGATTTTCTCCTCATTTCCCATTTTTTTTGACTGCACTATGCCATTTGCCGCCTCGGTCAGCCTGCTGGTGAAAAAGACGTTTTCGCCCCCCTTTTTTTTCTGCTGCTCAGTCTGCCTGCCGCCTGTTTTCTCCCCAAGGCTCTCCTGCTCTCCTCCGGATATGGCGTACATGTCCTGATTTTGGCATAACGCAAATAAAAAGTATGCTTAGGCGAAACGGGCTTTTTTCACCAGCCATAGCATTTGGCGCGGGATTTACCGAGGGCTTCCATCGCGGGAAGGAAGCCTTTGGCGAGAAGATGCGGCGCGCGAAGGATGACATTCACGCCCACTTTTACCTTATCAAGAGTGGAAATTTTGGTCAGGTCTTTGGGTATGATCGAACCGATGCTATTCAGCTGGGCATCCGAGAAACCGTAAAGCGAATCCTTGCCCCCGACAAGTTTTTTGTAATCTGGAAATTCCGCGCGCCAGAGGGCTTCGTAGCGGGCAAGGGACAGCTTGGATGTGTCGCCTTTCTTGAGGGCATCCGCCGCCACGTCAACTGCGAACTTGGCCGAGGTCATGGCAAGGGAAGTGCCCCCCTCGAACATGGGGGAGGTGAAGCCCGCCGCATCGCCTACCAGCATTATCCCGTCTGAATAAGTGTTCTTCACCGCGCCTGAGGCGGGTATCTGCCCGCCAAACGCCATCCTGCCGACCTTTTTCTTTTCGCGCAATCCGTATTCATCGATGAATTGCTCTAGGTACTTGCGCGTGTTTGGGGCATCGTTTGTCACCAATCCGACATTCGCCCTGTCGTTTTTCTTGGGGATAATCCAGAGATAGCCGTGCGGCGAGAGGCGCGGCCAGAGGAAGAAGTCTATGAAGCCGTTCGATTCTATTGGCGCAAGTTCGTATTGCAGGCCGACAACCGTTTTCGGCGCAGGATTGAGATTCAGGAGCTTGGATGAGACGCCTGCCACGCCGGATGCATCCAGCATTATCTTGGCGGAATATTCGCCTTGGGTGGTGGAGATGTTCCAAATGCCAGCCTCGCGCTTGAGCGCAGTTACCCTATGTTTCATCTTGTAAGCCGCGCCTGCCTCCTGCCCAAGCCTTCCCAAAAACCACTCGAATTTTTCCTTTTCCAGCGAAAAGCCAGGCTCCTCGATGTAAGAGTGGCTCCTATTCGGCCAGACCACCCGTATTCCCTTCATTTCCTGCGAAACCGCCTCGGGCGGAAGCTCCAAGCCCAGCCTTTGGGCGGCAAGAAGCGACAGGCACTCGCCGCAGTGCACAGGCTCGCCGATTTTCTCGTGCTCCTCGAAAACCGCCACGCCCAGCCCCCTTTTCGCTGCCGCATAGGCTGCATAGGTGCCTGCAGGGCCTGCGCCGATTATCGCGACATCAAAGGAATCCATATTGGTGTTGGGGGCGATAAGCAAATAAAAAACCAGCTACTTTCGCGCTTGGGATG
>CAYMOY010000003.1:25850-55558 GCA_964392435.1 Microcaldota archaeon | reverse complement strand
TTGGTGTTGGGGGCGATAAGCAAATAAAAAACCAGCTACTTTCGCGCTTGGGATGACAGCGCCCCAACCGAATGCTGTAAGAATACTGGGGTGATCTGGTGTTGGCTAATGCCCCCTAGGGGTGGGAGGGTTGCCCCAGCCGGGAAAAGGAGGGATGGGCGAAAACGCCCGGCTGGGGCGGGAATGCGAACTAATCCTCGTGGCGGTTCCACATCTGGCGCTTCTGATTGAGCAGGTCTTTTGCAACCGAGAGCAACTGCGTGCTTATCCTCAGCGCCTCGTCAGGGGAGAGCTTTATCGCCTGCTGCGAAACGGTGTTCATTATCCGCAAAGTGATTATTCCGTCCCTGGGAAAGCCGTTGTACTCAGAGGTTGGCTCGGACTCTATCCTAAGGGCGTTGCGATGGGGCTCACCCTTCTCATCCTTCCACCAGTGTATTATCTCCTCTTCGACGCTTGCCATGCTGCAAAATCCGGTTTTCGGCTTTATAAACAAGGGCGGACCAGGATGCCGGTGGAATCGCGGTTCTTTTGCCTGCCGCTTCAAACTTGCCGTGTCATTGGCGCAGGCAAGAGCGGAGCGCCCTGCGGCATGCCGGCGCCACCATTTATACGGGTTTCTAACAAGAAAAATGCCGATGGTCTTATGAAGCAAAAATTCATTCAGACAAATATCATCCTGGCAAACGCGGTGCTGGAGGCGGCAGCCGGGATAAGGTGCGGCTCCTGGCACAACGCCAGCAGGCTGCTTTCCACATTTTCCATATCCCGCCTGGAAATAGAGCAGGCTGCACTGAAGCGGCAGCCCATTTCAAAGGAAACGCTGGATGATTTCTTTGCGTATCACGGCAAGCAGGCGCAAAAGCAGTTTGAAAAGCGCCACGGCTGAAAAACAGCGCCTGGCGGCAAAAATCAGAAAATCGCAAGCAAAGCGAAAGAAAAAATGAAAAAGAAAAACCAGGGCCAAAAGCAGCCAATGGGAAAAACAAAGAAAAAAAGAAAAATCAAAAGCGGAAAACAGGCCTACTCTTCCTCCTCGTCCTCCCAATCCTCGTCGAAGTCTTCCTCCTCGTCAGGTTCCTCGTCCTCTTCCTCCTCCATCTTGTAAATCGGGAAGCTGTAAGGGTCGCGCATGAGTACACCTCTGGCAGTATAAAAAGGGAAAAATATAAAAAGCGAACACCGTTTTCAGAGGAAACGTCAGCATTTTATAATTTGGGCACGAATTTAAGGCGGGAACAGGGCGCGCGGCTTGCGGCAATTCCCTGCCCGCAAACTGGCTGCGGCGGAGGCGATTTGATGGCGGTTGTGGACACCCTTACCGGGATAGAAAGCACCCTTCTTCAGGTTGGCCCAATCGTCTCGGTAATACTGATAGTCATCGGGGGGCTATCCTATGGCCTTGCGCAAACGCAGCCTGCCGACCAGCGAGGCAAATACATCACCACAGCATATGCGCTTATCGCAGGGGGCATAGTGGTCGGAGCGATAACCGGGGCGGCCACCCTGATAGCCGGGCAGTCCGCAAACCTTCTCAAGTAGGCGGTTCAGGCAAACAGCCAAACGCAAAAGACTGGCGGATTCTGCCAGTGGACTCTTTTTTCAGTCAAGTATGGTGTACTTGCTCATGTAAATCTGCGTCTGCAGCACAATCAGGAAGGGCATGAGGACAAGGGAATTTACGACCATCGCCCCAAGCGAGCCGACCTTGTGCGGCAGGAAGCCAAGGAACAGGACATCGAGTATCGAGAGCAGCACGAATGCAATCAGCAGCCAGAGCAGGAAATAGGGGAATTTGGAAAACACCATCTTGAAGGATTTTTCAGCCGCCCTGAAAGGCCGCATCTCGTCTATGACCAGGGCCGCCGGGGCGTAAAATAAGGGAAGCCAAACCAGGAGGGACAGTATTGGTGCAAGCCAGCTTTGCGCGCCCATCTCGAATGTCAAAAGCTGGATGATGAGAAGCGCAATGGTGCCAAGCAAAAAGAGCAGGAAAACATTTAGAGTATACCCTGTTATTCCCCTCATCACCTCGTTCTTGACGCTGGTGCCTGTCCTCTGGCTCTTTATCACGATATTGATGTTCACTATCGCAAAGGACACGAGGTAAAGGCAGGCTAAAAGCGCCACCAGCACTATCCCAAGCTCAGCCCCGGTCATGTCAGGTATGCTGCCGGTCCTCAGGAAGCTTCCCCCCATGGCTGCAAAAACAGGCGTGTTGACCAGCGCAGGTATGAAAAATGCTATGAGCGCGGGTATAGAAAAGAAGGAAATGAGCCTTATGTTCTGCCTGTACGCCTTGAAAGAATAGGAAAGTATGTTTTCTGCCATGCTTGGTGGATTGAAGCCAGAATTTTATAAGGTTAGCGATGCAAACCGCCCATAAGGTTGCGCGGCGGTTCCCGCCGGTGGTCCTATGAGATATCCCGCTGTCGCCGGTGCGTTTTACCCATCCTCAGCCTCGCAGCTTAGGCAGGATGCGCAGGGCTACCTTTCCGAGGCTGCAAAAACAGTCTCTCCCCTGCCCCGCCTGGCCATAGTCTGCCCGCACGCAGGCTATGTCTATTCAGGCAGCTGCGCGGCATACTCGTTTTCAGCCTGCTCCAACTGGCTCTTGCGCGAGCTGACCGCAATTGTCATCGGCCCCAATCACACGGGCGCAGGCTCCCCAATATCTGTCTCGTTTGATGACTGGAAAACCCCGCTTGGGCAGATAAAATGCGATGCTGAACTGGCAGATGCAATTGTGAAGGCTGGCAAAATAGCCAGCAGGGATGAGGCAGCGCACTTCTCCGAGCACTCCTGCGAGGTGCAGCTTCCCTTTTTGCAGCTTTGCGCCCCGCAGGCAAAGGCTGTCTGCATTTGCATGGGCTATCAGGACATCGATTCCGCGCGGGATTTGGGCAAAGCCATATTCGATGCAGTGGCGAAAACCAAGCGCAACACGATAGTAATCGCCTCCTCGGACTTCACCCACTACGAGCCAGCCGAGTCTGCGCGCAAGAAGGACATGCCCGCCATCGAGAGGCTTCTTGCGCTGGACGGTGAGGGCTTTGAAAAGATGGCGGACTCGCGCTCGCTTTCGATTTGCGGGCACGGGCCGATTGCCGCCGCGCTTTTCTATTCCAAACTTGCAGGGGCGAAAAAGTGCGAGCTTCTCAAATACACCAATTCAGGGGAGACCACGGGCGAGGATGCTTCGGTTGTGGCATACGCTTCGCTGGCAATCGGCAGATGATTTTCATGGGCGGCAAAAAAAGCCAGCCCCAAAAGCCTGTCCTGCAATAAGCAATCCTCAGTTGGCAAGCTCATACTGGGCGCTGAGGGTCGCGCTGACTTTTACCAGGCCCGCCGAAATCGAGACTTCGGGAACCGCCCCGCCAGACTTCGCGTCAAATGCCGCTTCCCTGTAGTTGTAATTGGCGACGGGCGAAACATAGCCGTACCCCTCGGTCATCAGCACCAATCCAGATATCCTCACGCCGGCTGCACTCGCCATTGCCTCGGCCTTGCTTTTTGCCGAGGCTGCCGCATCCTGCAGGAGCGAGCCGTATATCCTCTTCTGGGTGGAATCCGCAAGCGAGAAGCTGATTCCGGACACCTCGTTTGCGCCGTTTTGCACGGCTTCCCCCACTATCCTGCCAGCCTGTGAAACATTGTAACTGACAACCCGGATGGAATTGGAGAGCCGGTATCCCATGTCGACATATTTCTCCTGGGTTTTGTTATACTCGCTCCACCTGTCAAGGGAATACCCAACTGTCTTGATATTCTCCTGCGGAATTCCGA
The DNA here is from genome assembly GCA_964392435.1 of Microcaldota archaeon. Classification (GTDB taxonomy): domain Archaea; phylum Micrarchaeota; class Micrarchaeia; order Anstonellales; family Anstonellaceae; genus UBA10161. The sequence continues at coordinate 51,769 of CAYMOY010000003.1, read as the reverse complement.
GCGCGGCTATCGCAGAAATCACGCCGGCTATCTTCGCATCATTCTCCGCCTGTATGGCGATTGGGTCCTCGCCTTGGCTCACCACGGAGAATATCATCTCCACCTTGTCAGGCGCAGTTTCCCTGCTTGCATCTGCAGATACGACAATCATACGCTCCTGCCGGTCTTGCTGCCCAGAGGCAATCTGCCTTGCGGGCGCGAAATAAAACGCGGAGGAAAAGAGGACGGCTGCGACTATCAGCGCAATCGCAATCGGTCCGCTGTCGTAAAAAATATTCTGCTTCTTAGCCATCATACCACCTTGATTTGGAGTGCCAGCCGTTGTTTATAAATCGCCCTCTTTTTGTTCGCCCCTGCCAAGAAAGGCCGGGGTGCAAGTTCCCCTCACTGGTCGAACCTGACCGGCTCAGGTCGCCAGGGGTATTTTGCAGAAATTATCTTGCGGTGCTGGAAGGAAAAGCCGCGCTGCTTTCTCACCACTTCCTTCGTGAAGGAAAATTCGTATCTGCCCCCGACTTCCGAATGATAGGAGAAATCCAGCCTCATCAGCTGCATGTCCCTGCTGCCCAGCCCATTGGCGATGAATTCGGAAATGTCAGCCTTCTTTTGGGCATCAGGGCGGATATCCGAAACGTCCAGATGCCGCTCCTGCAGGTCCATAGTCTTTCCCCTGATGCCAATTGTCGCGTGAAAGTCGTAAATCGGGTGCTTTATCGTTTTGTAAGCCAGCTGCGCGCCGCCGTTCTTGCTTTCCAGTTCCCATATGAAAATCGGGCGGACTGCAAGCTCCAGCCTGACGATGTCCTCCTCTTTTTTCGAGGCAACGTTGAAATAAGCGTAATAGAGCAGGGCAAGGGTGGCAACAGCTGTGAGCGCCTGCACATAGACCTTGGCAGACTCCGGGTCCATGCCCCCTGTGTGGAAGACGTACATCACTGCAAGCAAGAGCACAAGCAGGGCGAGCACCACGAGGTAGATGTACTTCTCCTCCAGCCAATCCAGCTTTCCCATGCTGCACCTTCACAAAGGAATTTAAAAAGGGTTTTCCCATCTCTTGCGTGATGCCATGGATATCCGCAGCAGGAAAAAGGACCACGTCGAGTCTGCGATGAGGCAGGACGTCGAGTATTCCTTCCCGGCAGGCTTTTCAGATGTGCGATTCGTGCACAACTCCCTTCCCGAGATGGATGCTTCTGAGGCGGACAGCTCCTGCCTCCTGTTTGGCAAACGGCTATCTGCCCCTATAATCATAGTGGGCATGACCGGGGGCTACCCGGACTCAGAGAGGATAAACCTGTCATTGGCATCCGCAGCTGAAAAGGAGGGGCTGGCAATGGGGCTAGGCTCGCAGCGCGCAATGCTGGAAAAGCCGGAGCTTGCTGCCACTTTCAAAGTCAGGAAAGCCGCGCCATCAATCCCTCTCATCGGCAACATAGGCGGCTGCCAGCTCCAAAAGTACGGTGTGAAAAAGGTGCGCGAAATGCTCGATGCCATCGAGGCAGACGCGCTTGCAATCCATCTCAATCCGCTGCAGGAAGTGGTTCAGCCCGAGGGAGACAGCAAGTTTTCCGGTGTGCTTTCCCAGATAGGCTCATTCGCAAAGGATTTGGGTCTTCCCGTTATTGCAAAGGAAACCGGCGCAGGCATTTCTCGCGAAACAGCCATTCAGCTCAAGAAAGCAGGCGTGAAAATGATAGACATTTCAGGCGCAGGGGGCACCTCTTGGAGCAAAGTGGAGTATATGCGCAGCAAACAAGAGGCTGTTTTTGCCGACTGGGGCAACCCCACCTGCGAATGCATAGCCGCCTGCTCTGATGTAACCGATGTCATCGCCTCTGGCGGGGTGAGAAGCGGGCTGGACGCAGCGAAGGCAATCGCGCTTGGCGCCTCATTTGCTGGTGCCGCGCTCCCCTTCCTGAAAGCAAAAGACCCGGCAGCAGAGGCTGCGGGCTGGAAATGCGACCTGAAGATTGCAATGCTTCTTACCGGCAGCAAGAACATAGCTGATTTGAAGAAAGCGAATCTCATCATTACCGGGAAAACCGCAGAGTCGCTTTCCAGGCTCGGGATTGACGCAGGCAAGTACGCGAAAAGGTAATCTGGCATGGGCACATTGGAGGAAACCATCCGCAAGCACGTTCTGAAGAACGCGCATGACTACAAGCTTGCCATACCTGGCAAGGTGATAGGCAAGGTGATTGGCGAGTGGCCGGACGCCAAGGCGGACATGAAAGCAACGATGAAGCTCATCAACGAGGAGGCAAAAAGGGTGAACAGCCTCGCCCCCGATGCGCTTGAAAAGGAGCTTGCCGATTTCACATTCGAGGAAAAGAAAGAGGAGAAAAAGGAAATAGAGCTGCCCGGCGCAGCGCAGGGCCGCGTGGTCACCCGCTTCCCGCCAGAGCCATCGGGCTATCCGCACATAGGGCACGCAAAAGCTGCCTGGCTGGACTTCGAATCCGCGCGCAGGTATGGCGGGAAGATGCTGCTGCGCCTTGACGACACCAACCCTGAAAAGGAAAAGCAGGAGTTCGTGGACGCGCTCAAAGAGGGGCTGCTGTGGCTTGGGATTGACTGGGCCGATGAGACTTACACCTCCGACCGAATGGAGGAATTCTACACATATTGCGACGAATTGTTCGTGAAGTACGCAGCCTATGTGTGCACCTGCCCTGCTGCGGAAGTGAAAAAAGGGAGGGAAGCGAAGAAGGCATGCGACTGCTCCGCGCGCGAGCCGCAGGAGAATATGGCGCTTTTCCGCAAAATGCGCGAGGGCAAGATGGAAGAAGGCGAGGCAGTTGTGCGCTTCAAGGGCAGCATGCAGTCGGAAAACACCGTGATGCGCGACCCCACCCTTTTCCGCATAATAGCGGCGCCGCATTACAGGCAGGGCGAGAAGTACAAGTGCTGGCCATCCTACGACTTTGCCGCGCCAATCATGGATTCGCTTGAGGGCGTGACGCACGCGATGAGGACAAAGGAGTACGAGCTGAGGAACGAGCTTTACTTCGCCGTGCTTTCCAAGCTCGAGCTTCGCCGGCCGCAGCTCATCGAGTTCTCCCGCCTGCAGATAAAAAACGCGCCCATCTCAAAAAGGCTGATTGCCCCGCTTGTTGCGGATGGCAGGGTGGAGGGGTATGTCGACCCCCGTCTTCCCACGCTTTCCGGCCTGAAGCGCCGCGGCATACTGCCCGAGGCGATACGCGAATTCGTGCTCTCCTTCGGCCTTTCAAAGGTGGAAAGCGAGCCTGGCTATGACAAGCTGCTTTCCCTGAACCGCAAGCTTCTGGACGAGCGGGCGGCCCGCAGGTACTTTGTCGCAAATCCGGTGAAGCTTTCCGTGGAGGGCGCGCCTGAAAAAGAAGCCATTGTGAAAAACCATCCGACTAAAAAAGAGATGGGCGAGCGCAAGATTGCCGCAGCTTCGCAGTTCTACATATCAGGCTCTGACGCACAGGCGCTGCAGATGGGCGAGCTTTTCCGCCTCAAGGAGCTTTACAACCTGACAGTGCTTGGGAAGACTGAGGGGGAAATACGGGCAAAGTACGAGGCGGACGAGGGAATAGCCGCGCGCAAGCTGCAGTGGGTGCCTGTGGAGTCTGCAGTTGCCTGCAAGGTGAAAAAGCCAACCGACTTGCTGGACGAAGCGGGCAATTACCGGGCGGATAGCCTTCCTGTGGAAAGCGGATTTTGCGAAGCGTCCTGCCGCGATTTGCCAGACGGGGCGATAGTGCAATTCGAGCGATACGGTTATGCAAGATTGGACGGGAAAGCCCTCTTTTTGCCAGGGCAAAAAGGGACCCATTCGCCTGAGGCGAATAGGGAAGAGAATGACCTGGTTTTCATCTTCTCCTGCTGATAAGTCTATTTTTTTCTAGGCGGGGCGCTAATTTCGCGAAGGAGCCCGCCCATATTCCGATTGAGGTCGTGCAGCTCCTGGACAAGATTGCGCAACACTTCGCCATCAATCACCTGCTTCAATTCCGCCTTCGCCCAAGGCGACCTGGGGGCGCCGCCTGCTTTCCACCTCTCAATCTCTTCGGCAAAATTCATGCTTGCAGGGATTCCGGGCACAACATGGTTTATCTCCATCTCCTTCGGCCCTGGAGTCACTATCTCGACAGACGATAAGCCAAGCAGCCGCTCGAGCACCGAGCGCTCAGCCTCTATTCGGCTGATATGCGCATAAGGTATGACCACTTCGTTTGTGGAGAGTATGCCGTTTCGCACCACCACCGACTGTTCGGTGAACTCGTATGTGTAGGCATCGTAGTCAAGCGAATAGTATATGTAGATGGGGAGCATAACAGCCGCGCAAAGCGCAAGTGCGCTTATTAGGGCGAACATTGGCGGGCGCATGCCAAAGACCACCTGGTCATCGTCGATGAACATCACTCCGGCCACGCTTATCAGCCAGATAATGGCGAGAAAGCAGGCCACTGGGAACATCCAGTATATTTTCACTTTCGGGTCAAGGTGCATGCGTGCCACGTCCTGCCTCCGTCCAAACCCTTTGGCGCTTACCTCTGCTCTGCCATTATGACAACATCCGCGGTGTTGCGAAGGGCAATGGAAAAGCCCGGCTCGCTCCCGATGACAATGGTCTCCTTCCCCAGCTCCTTCGCCTTCACAAGCACTGGCCGAAAATCAATGTCGCGCGTCATCAGCGCGATTGCCTGGATATGGGGGTTGTGGACCTGCACCATCGCCTCCACAGCCATTGTCACGTCCACATCGCCAGTTGTTATTATCGGCTCATACCCCTGGTTGGTCATCGCCTCAATAAGCTTGTCTGAGGCATACTGGTCCAAAAATATTTTTGCCACCTTTATCTGCCCGTACTTTTCCACACTTTTCCTCACCTGCACCAAATCCAGCCTAACATCCTTTCGTATGACATTGGGGCCGTCTATCAAAAGGGCTATGTTGCGGTCGTTCTGCTTTTTCTTGAGCATTGACTTGAGCTTTTCCAGCATTGATTTTGTTTCCGCCATCCGCACCACCGCTATTTTATCCTGAAAAACGAAATCGTATTGAGCAGGGTCTGCCTCTGCACAGCCTCAACAGGCAGGTTCCTTATCTTCGCAATCATTTTTATAGACTCCAGGGCTGCCTGGGGGGACTTGCCGATGCCAGGCGCGTCGGACTCCGCCAGCAGCTTTTCCAACGGGAGGGCGGCGACAAACTGGCTGCGCTCATGGCTGCCAACGGGCGGCACTGATATGACTGCGCGCTGCGAAGCAGCCTCGGATGCTGCCTGGGCCTTGCCAGAAAAGCAGTGCAGCATGTAGTCCAGGTTGAAGTTGCGCAATATGTCCAGGCACTCCTCCTCTGCATCCCGTGAATGTATCACCGCGGGCAGAGACAGCCTCTCGGCAAGCTGCAGCTGGGAAATGAAGCACTCGTACTGCAGGTGCTTTTCCTCTTCCGTCTTTGCCCAGTGATAGTCCAGCCCTATCTCCCCTATAGCAACCAGTTTTTTGCCATCCGCAATCTCCCCAGCGATTGCATCTTCCCACTCGACAAGCGCTATTTTGATGTCCTTGTGCCTCATCGCCTCCTGAGGGGATATGCCTGCACATAGATACACATTGTCATTCTGGGAGGCAATCCTCGCATTCTTGAGGTTGGTCTCGTGCGAGGTGCCGGAAGTAATCATCAGCACATGGGGCAGCAGCACACCCGTGCAAGAGTCAAGGTGGCAGTGCGCGTCCGAAAATTGGTATTCCACCATTGCAAAACCCGCCGTTGGTTGGCTCCAGCATGCAACGCAAGCCAAAGGGCCGCCCCGGTTTTCCGCCGCCCTGACAGAGCCTGCCAAAAGGGCATCCGAGGCAGAGGGCAGCAGCATCAAAGCATCCGGTTCATTCCACGTCTTCCAGCCGCATCCGCTGCTTCCTTTTCACCAAATGGTCGTGGGCAAGCATGCCCTGCCTGACTTCCATGACCGCCATCACCAAAAGCAGCAGGAAAACAAACGAGAACAATGACTGCAGCACGCTTTGCACCTCCGGCTCTATGAGCTTGAATGCCTGCGCGAACTCGGAGCTGAAGAAAAGCAGCATCGCAACCACTATTATCTTGAATGACTTGGAAAACGAGCCCTGCCTGTTTTTCCAGTAAAGTGGCGCCACCACCGCGATAAGGTAAGCAGCAACCGCCAGGTTGGCAATCTTGAGAACCAGCATCAGCAGGCTCACATAATCCGCCATGCCAACAGTTCACTTTCATCCCTTATATTATTATCGGGCGAAAAATACGCATGAGGCTTTTTGTAGGGTTAAAGCTGCCCCCCCAGGCGCTGTCAGGGGTGGAAAAGGCATCCGCCCCGCTGCAAGGGGCGCTTGGCGTGAAGATGACCGAACCGCAAAACCTGCACATTACCCTGAAATTCATAGGCGATGTTGATGAGGAGGCAGCCAAGAAAATAGAGGTCGCGCTTGAAGCGGTGAAGTTCCGCGCGTTTGAGGTCATTCTGTCCGGCACAGGGGCATTCCCCAATGTGAATTTCCCCCGCGCAATCTGGATAGGGGGCAAGTCAGAAGGCGCGAAGGAGCTGGCATCAAAGATAGAAAGCGCCCTGTCTTTTCTTGGCCTTAAGCGGGAGGAATTCTCGGTGCACCTGACTGTGGCGCGAGCCCCCAAAAGCGTGGCGGACATAGATGACTTTCTCAAGCAAACAGGGGAGGTCTGCTCATTTGAGGCGGGCTCATTTTTCCTGGTGCGAAGCAGGCTCACCCCGGCAGGGCCGATTTATGAAGATATAAAAGAGTATGCGGCGAACCAGTAACACTGGGAATGGCGGCTGAGATGGTGCCTTCAGCGCTTTCCAGAGCTTATTCGTCTGGCAGGCGGCGTGGGAGAATGGCAGTTGAGATAATACCGGCAATACTTTCCAAGACCAAAAAGGACTTTGCAGCCAAGGTCAAGGCCGTCGCGCCTTATGTGCGCGCAATACAGATAGACATAATGGACGGCAAATTCGTGCCCAACGAAACGCTTGAGCCGGAAAAATTCCCGCCCATGCCGAAAAAGCTGCTTGTTCAATACCATCTCATGGTGCAATCCCCGCTCGACTATGTGCGAAGGATTGGCAAAAAAGGCGCAATATACGAGCTTCACATAGAAAGCCTATCAGATGTGTCCGGCGCCATTTCGGAGGTGGAGCGCATGGGCGGCAGGGTGGCGCTGGCGCTCTCTCCGGATACGCCCGCCCGCACAGTCGAGCCGTACATTGGCAAGGTGCAGCACATACTGGTGATGACTGTGCACCCCGGCTTTTCTGGCCAGAAATACCTGCCAGAGATGGAGGAGAAGATGCGCTATCTATGCGGCTTGGGCGCGAAGGTGGAGATAGACGGCGGGGTGGACCTGGGTTCTGTGAAAAGAGCAGCGCGGGCAGGTGCAACCATGTTCAATGTGGCTTCCGGGATATTTTCCAAGCCTGATGTGAAAAAGGCTATTGAGGAGCTGAAGAGGGACGCGAAAGGCTGCTAAGCCAGGCCAGTCCCGCTAGCTCTAGTTTTAAATGCTTCCCGCAATTAAATTGCAGGGGGAATGACTGCGTTTTGATTGGTGCTAGCCATGAAGCTAAACTCACCAGGGGAGCTTGCCCTGATGGCAAACACGCTGCGCTCCGACATCATCCGCATGCTCATCCCTGCCGCGTCAGGGCACACGGCAGGCCCGCTGGGGCTTGCGGACATCTTTTCCATACTTTATTTCCACGAGATGGATTACGACCCAAAAAATCCCGCCGACCCTTCCCGCGACCGGCTGGTGCTTTCAAACGGGCACTGCGCTCCTGTGCTTTATGCCGCGATGGCGCGCGCAGGCTATTTCCCCATTGAGGAAACGCTCACGCTGCGCAAACTGGGCTCCCGCTTCCAAGGGCACCCAAGCCGGCACTGGATGCCCTGTGTGGAAAGCTCATCAGGTCCCTTGGGCGAGGGGCTATCCATCGCCTGCGGCATGGCGCTTGCTGGCAAGATGGACAAGAAAGGCTACCGCACCTACTGCGTGACCTCTGATGGCGAGCACCAGGAAGGGGCCACCTGGGAAGCCGTGATGTTCGCGGCAAAATACCGCCTGGACAACCTCGTCGCAATCTGCGACCGCAACTACATACAGATTGACGGTGGCACAGAGGAGATAATGCCGCTTGGCGACCTGGCGGCAAAATACCGCTCATTCGGCTGGCACGCCCTGGAAGTGAACGGGCACGACTATGCTGCGCTGATGCGCGCTTTTGAAGAGGCGAAGAAAACAAAGGGCAGACCCACCATGATAATCGCGAACACCACGCCGGGCAAGGGCGTCTCGTTTGCTGAAAACAAGTATGCCTGGCACGGAAAGGCGCCCAATGCAGAAGAGGCTGCGCTCGCGCTTGCAGAGCTTGCAGAGGAAAGGAAAAGGCTGGAAAGCCAGAAAGGCTAGATGATTGCGATGAGGCTCAACCCGCAAATGCACCTGCTCGACCCGCTCTCCCCTGAGCTGAAAAAAGCGGCAACGCGCGAGGCATTCGGCGCAGCGGCAGCTGAAATAGGCGCCCTTGACCAAAACGCCGTGGCGCTTTCCGCAGATGTGGCAGGCTCGGTGCAGCTTTCCAAATTCGCAGACAAGTTCCCGGAGCGCTTTTTCAACGTCGGCGTGGCCGAGCAGAACCTTGCGGCGGTTGCGGCAGGGCTTGCCTACGCCGGAAAAACGCCGTTCATCGGGGCGTTCGCCTCATTTTCTCCTGGCAGGAACTGGGAGCAGATACGGACCACAATCTGCTACGCAGAGGCCAACGTGAAGATAGAAGGCTCGCACACTGGCTTGGACGTTGGCGAGGACGGGGCAACGCACCAGATGCTAGAGGACCTTGCCCTGATGCGCTCCCTTCCCAACATGACCGTCCTTTCCCCCTGCGACTACAACGAGGCTCACAAGGCGGTTTTTGCCGCATGGAAAACCCAGGGCCCGGTCTACATCCGCTGCACCCGCAACAAGGTGCCGACATTCACCACGCAGCAAACCCCGTTCGAAATAGGCAAGCTCAACCTGCTTTGCGAGGGTGCCGATGCGGCAATAATCGCAACAGGCGACACGGTCTATCCTTCGCTTCTGGCAGCCGACCTGCTTGGGAAAGAGGGCATATCAGTTGCGGTTGCCGACATGCACACCCTTTCGCAGCCAGACTCTGCAGCGCTTGAGAAGCTGGCGCGCTCCTGCGGGAAAATCATCACAGTCGAAGACCATCAGGTGAAGGGGGGCCTGGGCAGCGCGGTGTGCGAATCCCTTTGCGAAACTTATCCAGTGCGCGTGCGCAGGCATGGCGTGCAGATGAAATTCGGCGAGTCTGGCACCGGCCCGCAAGTAATGGCAAAGTACGGGCTGGACCGCGAGGGCATTGCCAGCATAGTGAGGGAAGAAATCAAGCTCAAGTGAGGTGTGGATATGAAAATTTTCCTGGATAGCGCCGAGGCGGACAAGATACGCCGCTTTGCGGCCTCCGGCCTGGTAGACGGTGTCACCACCAACCCAACGCTAATCCTCAAGAGCGGCAGGAAGCAAAAGGATGCCATACTTGACATCTGCAAGCTGGTATCCGGCCCTGTCTCTGTCGAAGGGGTGGAGGAAAAAGCAGAGGGCATGGTGAAAGACGGGGAGGAATTCTCCAAATGGGCGAAAAATGTCGTGGTGAAAATACCGATGACTGAGGAGGGGCTCAAGGCAGTCACCATCCTCTCCAAAAAGGGCATCAAGACAAACGTCACCCTTGTCTTTTCCGCGAATCAGGCGCTTTTGGCGGCAAAGGCGGGCGCCACTTTCGTCTCCCCTTTTGTAGGCAGGCTGGATGACATAAAAGAGGATGGCATGGCGCTGATACGGCAAATCATGCTGGTCTACAAAAACTACGGCTTTTCCACCCAGGTGATAGTGGCATCGGTGCGCAGCGAGAAGCACGTGCTGCAGTCAGCCGAGGCAGGCGCGCACATAGCCACCATACCCCCGGAGATACTTGAAAAAATGTTTTGTCACGCCCTGACTGACAAGGGGATAAAGAAATTCCTCGAAGACTACAACGCGGCATTGAAGAAATGAACGCCAGCGCGGCACCAAGGATTGCCCAAAGCCGAGGCTCAGGTGGAAAGTGTCTGCAGGCGGCAGGCGCTTCCAGGTTGCTCCGCAGCCCCTATCAGGTGAGTGTTTTTTAATTTGGCAGGCGAATCCCCCTTATGCATGGCGCCAACCAGAAAAAAGCCGAGTCCGTTTTCCTCTCCGTGCTTCCAAGGATAAAACCAAGTCCTGCTGAGTCTAAGAAGGATTTCGAGGCAGCCGGCCAGCTTATCCGCAAGCTGCACTCAGCAGTCCCCTCTTCTGTTGAGGTGCGATTGGCAGGCTCGCTTGCAAAAGGAACTGATTTGAGGGGCAAAAACGAGTTTGACATTTTCCTGCTTTTCCCGCGCAACTACTCGCACCATGAAATGACCCTCCTGGGCCTGCATTACGCGCGCAAGGCTTTTGCCGGCATGCGCACTGAAAGCCGCTACGCCGAGCATCCCTATCTGCAGGTGCACACAGGAGGCTACCATGCGGACATCGTGCCTGCTTACAAGATACGCAGCATAGGCGAAAAGGGCTCTTCTGTGGACCGCTCAGCCCTGCACACAGAATACGTCAACTCCAAGCTCTCCCAGAAAGGCAAGGACGAGGTGCGCCTTCTCAAGGCTTTCATGAAGGCTTTTGGAATATATGGGGCAGAGCTTCGCGTTGAGGGATTCTCAGGCTACCTGTGCGAGCTTCTCATCTGCCACTACGGCTCGCTTCTGAAGCTGATGGAGGAGGCCGCAAGCTGGAGCAGTCCGGCGCTTGACAGCCAGAATCATCACAAGGGGAACCACAGCGAGCTTTTTCCAAACGCCCCACTTGTGGTCATCGACCCGGTTGACCCGCAGCGAAACGTCGCAGCGGTGGTTTCGCAAACCTCGCTTTCCCGCTTCATTTTCGAGTGCAGGCGGTTTCTGAAATCCCCCTCGGAACGATTTTTCTTTCCTGTGAAAAAGAGCAGCACGCTTGCGCAAATAAAAAAAACGATGCTGCTGCGCGGCACGCGCTGCCTGCTTCTGTCATTTCCAGCCCCGAAAGTGGTGCCTGATGTGCTGTGGCCCCAGCTGAAAAAGGCAAGCCAGGCCCTGGTGCGCAGCCTTTCCTCGCACGGCTTTTCCGTATTCGGCTATTACCACTGGAGCGACGGGGCAGAGTGCGCCATATTCTTCGAGCTTGACCGGTGGGAGCTTCCTGCTGTCCAAAAGTCAACAGGCCCCCAAATATCTTTCGCCTCGGACACCGATGCATTTGTCAAAAAGCACAGGCTGGCGCTGAACATCCACCTGGAGCACGACAGGATGGTTGCGGTCGAGAGGCGCGCAATCACAAGGGCAAAGCCGGCATTGCTTTCAGCCTGCACCCGCCAGTCTGGCACAGGGATACCCGCAAACCTGGAGGCTGCGCTTTCCAAAGCCAGCCTGCTTGAGGGGGCGGGCATTCTCAAAGAAAAGTACCGCGAGTTTCTGGCGGACTACTTCTTCGCGAAAATCGCGTAATGTTTTTATTACTTGGACAAGAATATCCGGCTTGAGGCGATATGATGAGGCACAGGACCATCGGTCTGTTCATTTTTCTTCTGTTTTCCGGATTCGCGTTCGCAGGCACTTCCGATTGCGTGGACGGGACAAAGCATTTCAAGTGCTCCACAGTTACCCCCGGGCTTCTTTGCAACGACGGCCACCTGATACAATACGTCGCATACTGCCCATGCAGCAAGGTGGCCGGCTGGGTGCAGCAAGGCGAAGGGGAGTCGGCAACCTGCGTGCAGGCAAAATGCTCTGACGGCACGGATAGCGGCAAATGCTCGCTTAACAAGCCAAAACAGTGCTCAAACGGGGTATTGGCGGATAACGCAACAGCTTGCGGCTGCCCCTCCAACAAGAAAATAAGCGCAAACGGCCTGTCCTGCGAGTTCCTCCCCTGCATGGATAACGGGGTGAGTGTGCCCTCTGGCCTCTGCTCCCCAAAATCAAGCGGCAAGAAATGCGTTGACGGGGCGCTGGTGGACAAGGCATCGGACTGCCCGTGCAAATCAGGCACCACACGGCAGGGCGAAGCGTGCGTGGTGTTCTGCGAGGATGGCACGCAGTCAGGCGAATGCTCGTCTTCAAAACCGAAGGAATGCGTGCTCTCTGAAACAGGGGTCGGAGTGCTCATAGACAATTCACCCAAATGCGGCTGCCCTGAGGGCAAGGTGGTGGACGGCAAGCGCTGCTCAGCAACAGCAGCAAACGTTCTTGGAGGAACTGCAGACCTTCTTGGCGGAATCCCGCCATCTGACAACAGCAGCCAATCGCCCGCAAGTCAAAACGGTTCATTTTCCTGCACCTGCTGCCCCGCGGCGATAATAGGCCTGCTGCTCATAGGCTTTGTGGCTTACAGGAAAAATGAGTGAACGCTGTTTTTCTTTTCAAAAGGAGAGCAAGCCGCAAGGACTTAAGCGCGGCAGGTGCGAAAGAGCCTTTCTAGGAAAAGCACTGGCAGAAAAACAGGAGGAGGCGCGCCAATGCTGAAGCTGGGGGATGAAGCCTTAAGGCGCGCTGTATGCTTGCAAACCCTTAGATTTTCTTCACGTTCTTTGCTCGCAAGCCCCGCTCGCCTGATTCGACATCGTATTCAAGCGAATCGCCGGGGGAAAGCGCCACGCCGCCTTCGATGGACGAGGTGTGCACGTAGACGTCCTTGCCGTCCTCGCCCGTGATAAACCCAAAACCACGCTCTGCGTTGAACATTTTCACTTTTCCTTTCATTAAATCACCATCTTTCCTTAATCCTAAGATGGGTATTGCCTATTTATAACAATTAGTGTGCCTTGCGCAGGCGGTTTTGGCTTATGGGAAAATTGACCTGAGGAATCGCAGGGCTGTCCTAGCGTGCGAGAGGGGCATTGTCTGGCCTGGCCGGTCAAAGCTGCCGAAGACGACCGGGCCGAATGCGAAGGCGGGGCACAGGCGGCGGTAAACTGCCGCCTCGTCGTGTCCTGGCAGATTGCGCACCTGAACTTTCTTGTCATTGAATTTTTTCACCAGCCTTGCGCCCAAGCGCCGCGAGGCGCGGGTGAAATACCCGTCGAGGTAGCAGTGCGTAGTGTCCATCATGTAGAAAAGCTCCTCGTGACTGCAGCTCCAGTCCAGCTTGTGGTGGGGCATCAGAAGGCGGGGATATGTGACGTCTATTGTGACGCACATGGAAGGCTTGCGGTGCTGCCCCTTGAGCTGCCTGACAATCTCCTTGGCGCTTCTGGAAAATATCCTGGGGCTTTTTCCTGAAATCTCCTCCGATGCGGTGAAGACGTGGATGGCGCTCCCCTTTTTCGGAGTTCGCCGCGCAAGGGACATGTTCATCGCGCAGCCCACCGCGTTGTCCAGCACCCCGCGCGCAAGATTGCGCCGGACCGTGCAGACAGCGGTCTGCCTCGCGCTTATCCGGGGGTCGACATCCATGTGCGAGGAAAAAAGAGCTAGGGGCTTGCCCCTCCCCCTTTCCACCCAGATATTCCCATGCAGGTCATAGCGGGGGGAGCAGCCCGTGCGCTGCAGCTGCCTGAAGATGAAACCCGCGCGCGGCCCGCGCCTTGTGTCCCCGTTGAAGTGAAGCCGCGCTATCCGGGATATCAGTTGCCGCATGTTGCAATTGCAACATACCTGCTAAAAAGGGTTGGCTCGCAATTGTGGATGATGACCAACGGAAATGCCGCGGAAAAAAAGAAGCTCAAATTCCTGTTCGTCTCTATTGACGCGCTCATTGGCGATTTGGCGTGGCAGATAAAAAAGGAGGGCCACGAGATAAAATATTACATTTCCAGCAAGGAGCAGAAAGATGTGTGCGACGGATTTTTGGAAAAGTGCGATGACTGGAAAAAAGAGGTTGAGTGGGCCGATGTGGTCGTATTCGACGACTTCGGCTTTGGCAAGGAGGCTGACGAGCTGCGCAAGGCGGGCAAGCCGGTGGTCGGAGGAAGCGTTTACGCGGACAAGCTTGAGATGGACCGGGAATTCGGGCAGCATGAGCTTGAGTCAGCCGGCGTTTCAATAATACCCAGGTGGAATTTCACCTCGTTTGACGAAGCAGCCGAGTTCATCAAGAAAACCCCTGACCGCTATGTGCTAAAGCCTTCGGGATTGGCGCAAAACGAGAAGGAGCTTCTGTTTGTCGGGCAGGAGGAGGACGGCAAGGACATTTGGGAAATGCTTCACCGCTACAAGAAGATGTGGGGCAGGCAGATAAAGGAGTTCCAGCTGCAGAAGTACATCTCCGGGGTGGAGGTGGCGGTCGGCGCTTTTTTCAATGGCAAGGATTTTGCCAGCCCCATAAACGTGAATTTCGAGCACAAGCGGATGTTTCCGGGCGACATCGGGCCTTCCACAGGCGAGATGGGCACAGCCATGCTCTTCATGCACGAAAGCCCTCTTTTCAACGCAACGCTTGCCAAGATGAAAGACAAGCTGGCATCATCCGGATACGTCGGATACATAGACATCAACTGCATAGTCAACTCGCGCGGGATTTACCCCCTGGAATTCACCAGCCGCTTCGGCTATCCACACATAAGCATAATGATGGAGGGCGTGCTCTCCGAGTGGGGCGCATACCTTTTGGGCATTGCAAGTGGGGAGAAGCCCGAGTTTAGGACCAAGCGGGCATTTGAGGTGGGAGTGGTGGTGGCCGTGCCGCCCTTCCCCTTCCACGACCCGGAAGCATTCAGGAAATATTCGCAAGACGCCTCGATAATTTTCAAGAAGCCGGTTTTCGAAGGGGTTCATCTTGGGGATGTCAAATTGGACGAGGGAGACTGGAAGCTTGCCGGCAACAGCGGCTACGCACTTGTAGTGACCGGTTCTGGCACAACCATGGAGGAGGCCAGAAGCGTCGCCTACAACCGGGTGAAGAATATCATCATACCCAATCTCTTTTACCGCACCGACATAGGCAAGCGCTGGGCGGAGGACCGCGACCGTCTGACCACCTGGGGCTACCTCTAGGTCGGCAGAATGAAAAGAAAGCTTGTCGGCCATGCGGAAAATTCATGCCAAGCCGCTTGCTTTCGCTCCGACTCTGCTGATTTTTTTCTCGGCTATGCGTAGCCTTTTTAACCTTATGTTATATATTTCTAACAAAATGTTGTGTTTGAATAACAAAAGGTGAGAAATATGGCACAAAAGAAAAATAAGGGTCTTTTGGGTAAGGACGGACTTGCCGTGCTGACGGCAATTTTCGTGCTGCTCTCCGCACTTATCGACCCGCGGCTCTCGGTTGCGCTTGCAGTAATCGGCATGTTTGGCATTTCCTTTGTGATAAAAGACAAGTTCTGGAAGGTTATCCCTTTCATTATGGCGTCCGTTCTCATTGCAACCATGTTCGTAGCCGCGATAAATGAGGAGTCGGGGGGCTCGATTGCGGATGCCGCGATTTCCGGCATTGCCGGGCTCGTGGTAATCGGGCTGGTAATCCACAACAGGCGGAAAGGGGAGGTGCTCAACGATGAGCGGACGGTTGCGGTGCACAACCGCGCAATAGCATATTCGTGGTGGATAGCATACCTCATGATAGGCATAATGTTCTGGTTCGATTACAGCGGCTACCTCAAGCTCACGGCCGTGCAGTTCGGCGGGGTGCTGCTTTTTGTCATGCTCATCACCCAGACTCTGATAAAGCATTACCTGCTTTCAAGAGGCGAGAGGGGGGGCGCAACATGAAGACCAGGATAAAGGAGCTTCGCGCTCGCCACAACCTCACACAGGAGCAGCTTGCGAAAAAGACAGGGGTGAGGCGCGAAACCATCGTCTTTCTTGAGCAGGGGAAATACAATCCCTCGCTTCGCCTTGCGCACGATGTTGCGGTCGCGCTCAAGTCAAAAATTGACGAAGTCTTTGTTTTTTGAGTGCTTGCCCAGCAGTAAAAAGAAGAAAAGCATGCTTAAGTCATCCCGACCATAATCGCGCAAAAGTGGTTCAAGCCGGTCCACGCGGAAGACGTTCTTGGCTCAAATGGCGGAGGCTAAACCCGCCCCATTCCCGTTCTTCGAAGTTTCAAGCCATGAGTGAAACGCCTTGGTTGCCGTTTGAACAAAACTGGCAGAATAGGGCTAATATAAGTTTTATGTAAATAAATTTTACAGTAATATGATATATATTTAAAATTCTTCGCTCCGATAAAAAGTCATGGACGAGCAATTCTCAAAAAAGTGGACATTCCTCCAGCGGTACAGCCATGCGCTGATAGAAAAAGCATTCGGCAAGATGGGCAAGAAAACACAAAAATCCTTGGTGTTCACCGGCGGGTCTTCCCTGCACCTCTATTCCACCCGATTCATATTCAATGACCCGCCTATCCGGGCTTCTGAAGACATTGATTTCTTCAACAGAGACAGCAAACTCATTGAAAATCCGGGTGGCATACGCGAGCCAGAGATTGCAAAGGAGTATGGGGCTGCCCTCGCTGGATTGGGGTTTGAATCAGAGCAAAAGGGCAGCATTGTCCTCATACTGCCCCACAGCATCAAGGCAGAGTTCTTCTACGATTCCCAGTCGTTCCCCTCCAGGACCTATCTGCATGGCGTGCTTCCTATAATCCATCCTGAATCGCTCTTCAGGATAAAAATCGGGCTGCTCTCAGAGCGCGAGAGCGTCAGCATACGGGACATCATCGATGTGCTCTATCTGTCGACGAAATACCATCTCCCCCGCAGGGTAGCGGCCAGCGAGGACATACGCCCGCTTCTGGAATGGAGAGTTGTCGGCGATTATCTCACAAATGAAGGGGAAGAGTATTTCAAAAAGAACGATTATGAGAAACTTGCCGGAAGTTTGGCTGCAAGGGTGAAAGTGCATGAGAAGGATTGAGGGCATCCCATTTGTAAAGTTGAAAAACATGGAATGCGATGCAAAGAAGAAGAGGTTCGAATACCTCAAAACGCCACTCAAGGGGCTGTATTACGTGCCGTCTGATGTGGAGAAGAAAAGCCGAACGCTGAACGTTGAGCGTTTTGTCCCGGCTTTGCTTGACGCGCTGCAGAAGGAAAGGGGATTTCGCCTTCACTACGGGATTGTCACGAGTGCAAGAAACTGCGGTCTGAGCTGGAGGCCAACCCGGTTCATAGAGGTATTCAACAACAAGAAGACATTCGAGGCCGATTTTGGCCTTTTTGCGGAGAAATACGGTAAACTCCGATCTTATTATTCGAAAACCATATCTCACTTTTATAGTTCGCTGCCTGTCAAGCGCATCCTATTCAGGAAAGTGGTGCTCATGCCACCCAATTGCATTGCATATGACGATAGGTATCTTATCGGATTCTACATAACCAAAAAATGCATCCTAGAAAAAGCAAAGCGTTATGCGCCGAAGAACGCGAAAAAATACAGTTTTCTGAAAAGCGAATATGCCTCGCTTTTTTCCGACATGAAAAAAATCGGGTAGAAAAAGCGCCCCGACCGGGATTCGAACCCGGGTCGCGAGATCGACAATCTCGAATGCTAACCACTACACCATCGAGGCACAGCCAAAAGCTGCAGCTTTTGGGTGGATCAGGAGAACGAAACGCCGTTCTCCTGGACGGCAAAATGCATCAGCATTTTGACGGCTGATTCTGGAATATAAATATCCCGCCAGTGTGATTTGTTCGAAGGAAAGAAGATAATAATCTTCCTCCTGCTCCGCCCCTTTTGGGGGTGAAGCCTTAGGGGGATCTTCTCTTTGGCGAATGCCCCCTAGGCATTGAACACACAACATCGTGATGACTGCCAGCACAATCGCCGACGGCCGTTGTTTTACTACAGCCACGCACTCTACCAGGTTGAGTTATGGCGGGACGAAAGATAGTTAGCTGGCAAAATGTTTAAATAGGGTCATTTCCACTCCCTGCTCATTTTCCCCTTATGTATAAAAATATGCATTTTTGTCCTTTTTTATAAATAGTTGCCCCCCTAAGAAGCCCAGCAGGTGAAACCGATGAAAGGCTCCATGACAAAAATAATGCTGGACGAGAACGAGGTCCCAAAGGACTTCTACAACATACTGCCCGACCTGCCCACGCCCCTTGCCCCTCCGCTGCACCCAGGCACGCGCCAGCCTGCCTCGCCCCTGGACTTCGAGGCTATCTTCCCAAAAGAGATAATACGCCAGGAAATGTCCCAGGATAGGTTCATTCCAATCCCGTCCGAAATACGCGATGCGCTGCTTGCATCCGGCCGCCCCTCGCCCCTTTTCCGCGCGCGCAGATTGGAAAAATACCTCAAGACGCCTGCGAAAATATACTTCAAGCACGAGGGGCTCAACCCCTGCGGCTCCCACAAGCCCAACACCGCAATCGCCCAGGCATACTACAACATGAAGGAAGGCGTGGAAAAGCTTTGCACGGAGACAGGGGCGGGGCAGTGGGGCACGGCGCTCTCGTATGCCACCATGCTTTTCGGCATGAAGTGCGAAGTGTTCATGGTGAAGGTGAGCTTTGACCAGAAGCCCTACCGCAAGATGATGATTGAAACTTACGGCGCCACTGTCCACGCCTCGCCCAGCCGCCACACCCAATACGGGAAGAAGGTGCTTTCGGAAAAGCCCGGCCACACCGGCAGCCTCGGGATAGCGATCTCCGAGGCAATCGAGAAAGTTGTCACCGACCCGACGAAAAAATCCAAGTACTCGCTTGGCTCGGTGCTCAACCACGTCATGCTGCACCAGACCGTCATAGGGCAGGAGGTGCGGGCTCAGCTTGCCAAGGCTGATGAGACTCCGGACTATGTGATAGGCTGCATAGGCGGGGGCAGCAACTTCGCAGGGATTTCATTCCCCCTTATATACGACAAGATGAAAGGCAAGAACAGCGCGGAGTTCATAGCGGTCGAGCCCACGGTCTGCCCCTCCACCACAAAAGGCGAGTTCCGCTACGACTTTGGCGACACCGCCGGCATGACGCCCCTTTTGAAAATGTACACCATGGGCAAGGATTACCTCCCCTCGGCAATACACGCGGGCGGCTTGCGCTACCACGGCATGGCGCCCACCGTCTCCTCGCTTGTCCACGACGGGCTGGTAAAGCCGCGGGCATACGGCCAGCACGAGGTGTTCGAATCAGCAATCACCTTTGCGCGCACCGAAGGGATAATAGCCGCGCCGGAGTCGGCGCACGCGATAAAGGCGGCAATCGATGTCGCATTGGAATGCAAGAAAAGAAACGAGGGGAAAACAATAGTATTCAACCTGTCCGGGCACGGCTTGCTGGACCTTTACGGCTACGAGCAGTACCTGACGGGGAAAATTTAGGTGATATTATGGCTGAAAAACAAATAATGCGCAATCAGGCTCCCTGCAAGGAGGCGTGCTGTGCCGGGTGCAAAAATAAGCAGGACGTATTCTTGCGCAAGGCAATCGGGGAGAGCGGCTTTGCCATGGAAGGGGTCAAGAAGAACACCATGACAATCGAAAAAATGAATGAATTCCTGAAGAAAAACCCTTTCCTGGGCTGCTGAATTATAATTGATGGCTGAGGGAAAGATCCATGCTTGCCGCGGTTGTCTTCGACCTGGACGGGGTGGTCTACCTGGGGGCAAGGGGCATACCCGGCGTAGCGCAGGAAATCTCCCGGCTGCAAAAAAAAGTGCGCGTTTTCTTCCTCACCAACAACGCCACCAAAAGCAGGAAGGACTATGTGCGGCACCTTGCGCAATTCGGCATAAGCGCAAAGGAGGGCGAGGTGATGACCTCCTCCTTTGGCTGCGCGCGCTTCGTGCTGGAAAAGTTCGGCAAGGGAAAGAGAATATCCGTTGTCGGCGAGCAGGGGCTCAAGGACGAACTTGTTTCCGAAGCTGGCGCGAAGCTTGTCGAGGACGGCGGCGCGGACATAGTTGCCTGCGGGCTGGACAGGCAAATCAGCTACGAAAAACTGCAGCGCGCGCTTTCCTGCATCAACGCAGGCGCTTTTTTCTTGCTGGCAAACAGCGACCCGACCTGGCCCAAGGAAGACGGGGTGGCGCCTGGAAGCGGCGCGATTGCGGCCTCGCTCATTTATGCCAGCGGACGGCAGCCTGATGCAATAATAGGCAAGCCCTCCACCTATCTAATAGAGGAGCTTCTGCTTTTGCACAGGATAAAGCCGTCAGAGGCGGCATTCGTGGGCGACAGGCTGGATATAGACATCCGCATGGCAAACAAGGCAGGCATGAAGTCCATCCTCGTGCTTTCCGGCATTGCGAAAAAAGAGGACGCGGCAAAAGCTCCCACAGGCGACAAGCCCAGCCTAATCATAAGTAGTGCGGCAGAGATTGGAAAAGCGCTTGGGATTTGAATACCCTATGGTGTTGCGCGGGCAGAGGTTGGCAGGGCTCCTGCGATGCGAGCTGTTGTAATTTCACTATTTATGTGTATAGTTTAAATACCTATCCAGCCACAATTCATCCGAGGGATATGCATGCAGCTTCAAACCAATCATCAGCGCGGTCCGACCAACGGCTCTGATAGCGGGCAGTCCTCGAAAATGCAATTCTTCCGCTGGGGCGTGGACAGGGCGAAAAGCACTGGCAAAACGCTGACCAGCGCTGCTCTCACCACGACCGTTGTGCTTACTGCCGCGGATTTTGCAAAAAACACCGCTTTGAAGAAAGGAGACGTTTTCAGCGCAATCGCCCCCACGGTAAATGATGTTTTCAATGCGCTTAGCAAGTTCGCGGGTTTCTTTTGGAATCACCCTTACCTGACTGGGGGCGCAGTGCTGCTTGCAACCGCTCTGGGGGCCATCAAGGCGCATGTTGAAAACAACACCAAGGACCTCCAGCCGGTCGGGCAGAGGTTAAGCGAAGAGACTTTGGCGAAGCTGGACGACAATATAAGCAAGGCCCAATCATATCTGAAAACCGGCCTTGCGGCAATTGGCAAAGCAATAAAGCCGCTTGCAGTATTGCTGCTCGGCTCAGATTTCATCGTCGGCGTGACCACTTTGGGCTGGGGCGCGTTTGGCAAGGTCTGGGCTGATTTGTGCACTGCGGCAGGCTGGGTTTCCGATGCGCTGCTTGCATCACCCGCAGTCACCGCGCTTGCAATACTTGCCATAATCGGGGCAAAGCGCTACAAGAACAGCAGGAAGTCAGCTGAGAATCTAAACAAGGAGATGGAAGAGTCTGCAAAAAAGGGAATCAGCCTTTTGGGCGAGCAGGTGCAGCTCCTGGCAGACGGAAAATCGGTTGCCTGCGGCAGCAATCTGGCTGAATTTGCCGATTCCACTCTCCGCCGCTCGCAGGAACTTTTTGACAATGGGAAATACCAGGAAGCGGGGCAGCTGGCATCCAGCGCAAGGCTCATGCTCCAGGAATTCGAAACGGAAAAAATCGCGCAGATGGAATCAGAGGGGGAAGACTGACGCGCCACTCTGCCTTCAGTACTTGAACAAGTCCCGCACAGCCTGCTCCACGTTCTCCTTTGTCTCCTTGTCCGCCTGCGCCTGCGACATCTCGTTGAGGGCCTGGACTGCTGGCGCCTCGGAAGAGGGGCTGGCTGGGGATTGGGGAGGGGAAGAGAGGAGGGCTGAAACGCTCACGTGTATGTTCGCCTGGCAGGAGGGGCAGCGGGCTGAAACAACTATTTCCTCCACAGCCATGTCAGAGACGAACTCGAAAGTGGAATTCGCGCCGCACTTGCAGGAGAAGCACTTCTTGAAGGACACCATCTTTACCACCGCAAGA
Source organism: Microcaldota archaeon (assembly GCA_964392435.1). Classification (GTDB taxonomy): domain Archaea; phylum Micrarchaeota; class Micrarchaeia; order Anstonellales; family Anstonellaceae; genus UBA10161. The sequence continues at coordinate 30,005 of CAYMOY010000003.1, read as the reverse complement.
AAAAGCGAAGCTGCGCTTAATAATGCTTAATGCTTATTCCATCTATCTGCCCTGGCGGGTTTCGAAGCGCCCCCACAAGAGCCTAACCGAGCCTATTTTTCCTTCCGGCTTCGGCAAGCGTCTTTTTCAAAAGCCAAACAGCCGCCCCAATCGCGTTGCTGCTGGCATGGGCAGGCCCGTCTTTCTCAAAGAGGGCAAGCAGCTTCTCAGCCTCGCGCATCTGAACCTCGATGCGTTTGGCATAGTCAACCAGCTTGTCCACCTCCTCGGTGCGCCGATAGTCGAAGTAGTCGGGCCCCAGGTTCTCGGCATGCTCTATCTGCCTCAAGGCGGACTTGTGCATTTCCCCCAGCATCCCGATAGCCTCGGTCTGCGCGGCTATAGACTCGCCAAAAACACGCCCCATCCTTCCCATGCTTTCATGGTATTTCCTGGTTGCAAAGCCTATAGCCCGAAGGGTTTCCGGGTCAGCATTTTTCCTCCCGTAGTACTCCCGGGCGCCCTCTGGGTTTTTCCTGAATCTGCAAATTATCGCGCGCTCGAAGAGGGGCAGCTTGAAGAACGCCCCGCGGAAAGGCAGGCGCTTGCGCGTGAAGTGCCTGAAGGGCTGCTTTGCGGAATAAGGGACGTTGTCAAAGCCGTCCCCGTTTAGGACTTTTTCCTTTTGCTTTTGCATATTATCATTTCCGCTTGTGGGGCGAAGCAAATAAAAACCCGGCTACTTCCGCGCTCAATTGGCGGGCTTGGCAAGCGGCAATTGGGGCTGGCGCTTTTTTGCGCCACAGCGCAAAACCAAGGGGCGGGTCATAATTTCCGCAGCAGTTGGCGCTTTTTTTTCGCAAAGGCGAAACCCGGCTATTCAACTGTCACGGATTTGGCAAGGTTGCGCGGCTTGTCCGGGTCCCTGCCAAGCTTCATCGCCATGAAATAGGCAAGGAGCTGCAATGGCACCGCGTAGAGTATCGGCACTGCGAAAGGCTCGCAGCGGGGCATGGCAAAGTGCAATTCTGACTTTGAAATGGCATCAGCGCTGTCCGAAAAAACGACGAGCATGGCATTCCTTGCGCGGCATTCCTGTATGTTGGATATCATCTTGGGCAGCGAACTGTCCGATGGGGCAAGGGCTATGACCACGACGTTTTTGTCAAGAAGGGAAAGCGGCCCGTGCTTCAGCTCGCCTGCCGCATAAGCTTCCGCGTGCAGGTAGGTAATTTCCTTGAGCTTCAGCGCGCCTTCAAGTGCCGAGGGGAAGGAAAACGAGCGGCCTATGAAGAAAAAATCGCGCTTGTCCGCAAGCTTCTCGGCGATTTTGCCTATCTCCCCTGCCCTGTCAATCAGGGCGTCTATCTGGGGGGCAAGCGAATACAGCTGCCCAAGCTCGCGCTTTTTCCCCGACAGGGTAAGGGCTATCTTGAGCAGCACCGCCACCTGGCAGGTGAAAGACTTGGTGGCGACCACCGCTATTTCCGGCCCCGCGCCAATCATCACATTGGTGTCCGCCTCCCGGTAAAGCGAGCTTCCGGCGACATTGGTGATTGCGATTATCCTGGCGCCCGACTTTTTCGCCAATCGCACTGCGGAAAGGGTGTCAGCCGTCTCGCCCGACTGGCTGATTGCAAGAACCACCCTCTCTTTTCCTGTGCGGGCATAGGGGAACTCCGAGCCGAGTATCACATCCACCATCATCCCCATCTGGCTTTGCAGCGCGGTCTTGAGCACCAGCCCGGCGTAATAGGAGGTGCCGCACGCAACCACTGTGAGCTGTTTTTTGTTCTTGAGCAGCCGCACTGCCCCGGACACGTCGGCAGCCAGCGCCTCGCGAGTCTTTTCCTCCTGCTCGGCTATTTCCTTGAGCATGAAATGCGTGTAGCCTCCCTTTTCCGCCATTTCTGCGTTCCAAGAAACAATATGCGCCTCGCGCAGCGCCTTCTTGCCGTCCTTTCCCCTGATTTCGCACCCGTTGCGGGTTATCACAGCCCGGTCGCCGTCCTCAAGATATATCACTTTTTTCGTGTATGGGAGAAGGGCAGGTATGTCGCTTGCGCAGAACATCTCCCCCCTGCCAACCCCTATCACAAGGGGCGAGCCGTTGCGGGAAACATATATCGCCTGCTCGCCCTCCTCTATCGCCACCAGCGACCAGGAGCCTGAGAGGCGGGAAACCGCGCGCGAAAATGCGAGTTCGCAGTCCTTTTTTTGGCTGCTTCCCCCCCTTTCGCAGGCAATCTTTTTTGCCTCCTCCTCGAACAGATGCGCCACCACTTCGGTGTCGGTTTCCGAGGCGAGGGTGTGCCCGGCCGCCAAAAGCCCCATGCGAAGCTCGTCGAAGTTCTCAATGACCCCGTTATGCACCACGAAGAATTTCCCTGCGCAATCCGTGTGCGGATGCGCGTTTTTCCGCGTCACGCCCCCATGCGTGGCCCAGCGGGTGTGCCCTATCCCGGCTTTCCCCCCAAGCTGAAGAAAGTCGCGCCTGGCGTGTATGTCGTCTATCCTTCCGACATCCTTTATTACCGAAATCCTCCCCCCATCCAGTGTCGCGATGCCCGCCGAATCGTAGCCGCGGTACTCAAGGGTTTGCAGCCCCTTGTATATGACCTGGGAGGCTTTGCGGTGCCCTATATAGCCTATTATTCCGCACATGGAAGATTTTCTGGGCTTTTTATTAATAAATATTTGCTTTGCAACAAGCGAAAGATTAATAAATAAGCCAAAAATGCAAATCCGGCAAAAAAGAGGCAAAACAAAAAACGGGCCGCACGGGAAAAAAGCAAAAACAGGGAAAAAAGGCAGGCTACACCACTTCCCCCAGGGCAAAGGTCCTTCGCACAGCGGTGATTCTCACCCTCACTCTCTTGCCCACCTCGCCTCCTGCCACAAAGATGACAAAGCCTTCCACATGGGCAATACCGTCGCCCCGCGCGCCCTTCGCGTCTATAGTTACTTCGTACTCCTTCCCTTCCTCAACAGGCCTTCCGATGCCGTCCATGCCAGCACCCCCATGTTTGCACCATGATGCGCGCACGAATAAAATGCTACCTGAAAGGCCGGCTGTTCCGCCTCAGCTTCAAAAGCGAAGAGGCGCCCCCAAGCTTGGAAAACAGCCTGCCGTAGGCATAGTCAAACTCGTCGGGCGACAGCGCCGCCCTCATGTCCGCCTCAATGAGGATGGCCGGGTAAGCATACGCCTTGTGCGACGAGGAGAGCGAGTGTATGAAAGAGGCGATTTCATCAAACGACTTTTGCCCAGAGAGGAACTCCACCCTGAGCGGGCGGTCATTCCGGACAGGCTTGAGGTAAAAAGACAGTATTTTTGCGGACCACTCGCCCAGGTCCTTGAGTATCTGGTGGCGCGCAGGCGCGCCGGCATAGGGAAACGCGCACGTCCTCTCCCCTGCCTCCAAAAGGAAATATAGGAAATTCGTGTCTGTGGTGTGCAGCAGCCCAGGCTCGTTTTGGGAATGTTTCCCGATTATCTCTATGAACCGCTTGCTTCTCGAGTCTTTTATCACCCCGCAAAGCGCGCAGTCCTCCTTCCACGCAGCCTGGTAAAGCGCCCGGTAGGCATCCACAGTTTCCAGGTAAAGCGGGTGCATCTCCGACTCCTCGGAGGGCTTGTCTGACAAAAGCGGGGCTATCGAGCCGTCCAAAAGGAGGTACGCGGGCTTGTGGAATTCGACAATCTCCCTTGCGCAATCAAGCTCCCCTTTGAGCCTGAAAAGCGACTTGTGCCACATCACCTCGTGGGAGTCCAGCCCGCTGCGCACATCGTAGTGCATCGGGGGGACTGCTGAGGGGTGGTAAGCGTGCGAGGAGGGCCTGCCTGACCCGTAGTTGAAAACCACCCCGACCGTGCGGCTGAGCAAAAAGTCGAAGCCGTGCAGCTCCTCCCCCACTATCCCTGCGTCAACCGCAGCCACCTTGCCCTCGGCGCTCACCTCCTTCACAGGGCGATGCAGCTCCTTTTCCAGCGTTTCCCCGTACTGTATCTTGCCGGAGTTGAAGCGCAGCCGGAGGGCAAGCTCCCTCCTTGCGCCCTCAGCATCAGCTATCTGCCTCGCAATCTCATTGAGGCTGTCCGCGCCGGGCATATTGTTTATAAGATAGGGATGGTTTTTATAATCAAGCAAAGCTGGATGCCACTTAAGCAGGGGC
>CAYMOY010000003.1:121-25750 GCA_964392435.1 Microcaldota archaeon | reverse complement strand
AAGATAGGGATGGTTTTTATAATCAAGCAAAGCTGGATGCCACTTAAGCAGGGGCAAATCCCGGCTGCAAGTGATACTAATGGGGCTCAAGCAGGCAATAATAATCCGAAGCGACCTTGGGATGGGGAAAGGCAAGCTCGCCGCTCAATCCTCACACGCTTCCCTTTCCGCTTACAAGAAGACGGAGAAAGAGGACCCGGCCGCTGCAAGGGAATGGGAGGAGGAGGGGCAGAAGAAGATAGTGCTGAAGGTGGGCGGCGAAGGGGAGCTTTTGTCCCTTTACGAGAAGATGAAGCGCGAAATGCCCTGCGCGCTCATCCGCGACGCAGGGCACACCCAGGTGGCGCCTGGCAGCATAACCTGCTTTGGCGCAGGCCCTGCAGAGGAGTCGCTAATCAACAAGTACTGCAAGGAGCTCAAGCTGCTTTAGGGCTGATTCGGATTTTGGCATTGGCCGCAATTCGTTCCAGCTCCAGCTTTCTATTCTTAAAAAGCAAAAAAAAAACAAAACATTTATATTAAGAATGAACAATATTTTCTCAAGGTGGTAAGATGTTCTTGTTCCAGATGAAAAATGCCGAAGCAAACGTAAACCAGAATAAGATGGAATCTTTGCGCAACACAATCTTCTCTATATTGTCTAAGACTTACAATGAAATGCAGAATTTGGTAATAACTCCGTCCAAAGAGAACAACTACACCATAAACTTCACTGCTGGAAAAAACAATTTCAACGGCTCAATCAAGATTAATAGTGAGCGCAAATACTCAGATGGAAGCAGTTTAACTTCTGCTTATGTGATAACCAGCGCAGTAGATGGTTTTAAAACAGCGAGAGATGACCTAGGCATTTCGGAAGCCTATAATGTCCAAAAAACAGCTAACGGCAAGACAGATGTAACATCAAGCACTGAATTCGATACGGATTACCGTAAAACGGAAGACAAGATACTTTCAACTCTTAAGCCTAAAATAAACTGCACAAGCACGTTTTATTACCCAAAATATAATGGAAAGGAGGGGCGCAGCGAGAAACGCGGGGCGTCTTACTTAATGGAGGAAGAGCCCACAAAAAAATTCTTGGAGAACATTAAATCTCTCTGCGAAGAATACGGATATAAAATAAACGGGTTTGTCACAGTGACTGAGAATCATACATATGGAACATTTAAGCATGTGGTGTTTGAGGTTGAAAATAAAATTACTGGAGTAAAAATACGCTTCGAACCAGAACCAGTATTCGATAATGGTAATCAGGTCAAAGATAAAAACGGGAACACAGTATATTCCTTTTTCAAAGACCCAGATTATAATAACAAAGACCATCTTGGAAAAACTTTCGAAAAAATAAGCCAAGATAGTGCAGGGGACAGGGTGAAATTCGAGTCAAATTTCACTATTAATGCGAAGAAAGGGCAAATCCTGAAATTGGAAAAGACTGGGGACAATAAGGTATACGATGTCCTTTGGGATAACGTTAACAATTGGGATAACATAGCGATAGGGGTGAAGCCAAACCCAAACACTAAAGAAGGGGTGACGGTCAGCGTCCAAAATCTGATGGATGAATTAATGCAAAAGAACCTTTCTTTAGGCAACGGAATAAAAGTCAGTCTAACTGAATCGAGCAAAAAGGGCCTTTATGAGCTTTTGTTGGAAGGATCAAATGGTTCCGCCATGGTTAGTATTGATTTCAATAAGACTTTCGGAAATAACATAGAGGGGATTAAAGCGGTACATTTCGTGTCAAAAGATGGCACAACCACTACAGAACTATCATCAGACATTCAATACAGTTATTTCTGATTTTTTACTTTTTTCAAGGTGGGCTTGCACGCCCGTTTCAAATAGGATAGTTTTAGATAATCGTGGGGCAAGCACTCTACCCGAGTTCATCTTAGAATCATGCCTGGGGCCCTCATGGCCGGCCGGATTTCCCGCGCAGCAGCTTTTTTCACCTTGGTGTAAATCCTCAGCACCTCGGCAACGCTCCAAGCCTGGCTCACAGCGCCTGCCGGATTTCCTGTGGCTGGCTCGTAAAGCTCTGGAAGAGTGCCCACGCAGCCCTCCCCCATCTTCTCCGCAAACGGGCGCAGGGCAGAGAGCACCTGCCTTTCGCTTCCAGGGTAGACTGAGAGCTGCGCGTCGTAAAACGCGCCCAAAAGCCAAGGCCAGATAATCCCCTGGTGATACGCCTCGTCCCTCTGTTCAGGGCCGCCCCTGTAAGTCTCATGGCACCGCTTGTCCTCCGGCGATAAGGTGCGCAAGCCCAGGGGGGTGTAAAGGCGCGAGCGGACGAGGTTGAAGACGTGCCGCTGCTGCAATCCGTTGAGCGGGGAGTGCGGCAGGGCAACAGCGAATATCTGGTTGGGGCGCACGCTCGCATCGTTTGGCTCAAGCACGTCGAAAAGCCCGCCCTCGTGCGAAACGAACTTCTGGAAAGAGGCGCCGGCAGCCTCCGCTATCGGCCCAGCCAAGCTCGCAGTCCTCCTGTCCCCGAACTTTTCCGCAAGCCCCTTTATCATGTGAAGTGACGAGTACCAAAGCGCGTTTACCTCGACCGGCTTTCCCCTGCGCGGGGTGACTGCCCCCCCGTTCACCTTGGCATCCATCCAGGTGGAGGCAGGCTCCAGCACACGAAGCAGGCAGTCGCTGTCCATGCGCACCAGGTGGTTGCCCTGCACATAGGATGCCATCGCAGAGCGGATGTGCCGCCAGAGGTGCTCGCGCACGAAATTCTCGTCCCCGGTGGCATCCAGGTAATGGCGCACTGCGTTGAGGAACCAAAGCGAGGAGTCTGCCGAGGTGTAATGCGGCGTTTCGTTTTCGTCTATGAAATTGGGCAGCAGCCCGTCTTGCATCATCCTCGCGTGCGATGCGAGTATCTCGCGGGCAAGGGCGTGCCGCCCTGTGCAAAGCAGCAGCCCGGGAAGCGAAATCATCGAGTCGCGGCCCCAATCGGAGAACCAGTGGAAGCCGGCGCAAATCCCCTTATGCTGCTCGGTGACATTGAGGAACGAGTCGGCGGCAAGCAGGAGGGCATCCGAAAAATCGGTCCTCTCAAGCCCGGTCGCCCTGCAATAGCTTTCCGCAAGATGCTTGAGCCTAAGCGATTGCCTGTCCAGGCTCTCCAGCGCCTCTGACGGGGAAAGGCCCTCAAGCGAGGCGACCAGGTGCAACTCCTCGCCCCTTGAAAGCGTGGCGGAAAACTCCCCTGGGGAGAAAAGCGTCTCTGTGCTGGAATAGCCCCGCTCCTTTTCCACCTCGTATGACAGGTTGAAATATTTCTGGGGCGAGGGCGAAAACCCCCCGGACGAGCAGCACACCCTCATCTGGGCAGGGCTTTTTATCCCAAAGCCGAACCTGTCGTGCTGGAAGGGGGCATCTGCATTCCCCTGGTCCGAGTGGATGGGGCGGGGCGCAAGCAGGGGGCGCACCGAAAGCTTCGCCTCCTGGCCTGAGTGCAGCCTGTAGGAAACCGCCACCGCGCTTTTCCCATGAATCATCCTTACCGACTTTTCCAGCCTGGCGCCGTTTAGCGAATAGGAAAAAACAGGATGGTCGGAAAAGGAAAAGCCGGTCTGCAGCCTGTAGCCAGTGGGGTAAATCACGCCGGGGTATGAGTTTGTGGAAAGGGGGAACTGCGCGCCGCCGATGGCAACCGTCTCCTCCAGCTTGGAGAGCATGACATGGCGGTTGGCTGCACCTGTCAGCGGGGCGACCAGCAAGCCGTGGTACTTGCGGCTGTTCATGCCTATGATAGTCGAGGAGGAGTAGGCGCCATTCCCGCTTGCCACCAGCCATTCAAGGCGCTTTGCCCGGGCAGGCTCCAAGTCAGGCGCAGAAAATTCGACCATGCAACCCAATCTCTTCTGTTTAATAAAAATCTTCCTCTTCTTGCAGGCAGAGCTTTGGCTGCTGCGGCTTGCCGATTGCCGAAGAGCCATTCTGGCGCCGCCGTTTAGCCAGCTCCGTACCCATCAAACTTGAGGGTGGCTTTGGCACAAAGAGCAGGCCACCGCCATTGGCAGCCATCCTACCTAACCATTGTAGGCGAGTTTAAAAACATTATTAGAAAATATGCAGCCACGCACATTCTTAGCTTGTTTGGAGGTGGGAGAATGGAAGGGAAGTCTGAAGGGCTTGAAAGAGGGGAATACGTAATAGGCATAGCAATCATACTGGCTGCGCTCTTGGTGTCAGCCACGATATATTTTGGGATAGGAGGAATAGAAAAGGCGGTAAGCGCGCTTAAGCTCACCGTTCCTGCCGCGGCTGCAGTTGCGCCGCAGAACGGAGGCACTGCCGCCCCCCTGCCATCCGAGGTGAAGCTTTACATAGTCAGCGACAAGCGCTGCCCTGACTGCGACGCTGCGGCCTCGCAATTGGGTGCGCAGCTGAAGGGCATGATTTCTGGCCTGAGCATAGTCCAATACGACTACTCCGAGCCGATTGCCAAGGCTCTTTACGCGAACGTCGGGGGCAGGCAGAGGCTCCCCATGTTCCTCTTCGATGATTCTGTGAAAAGCGCGCAGGGCTTTGACCAGATAAGCCAGTATCTTGGCGATGCCGGCGACTACCAGATACTGCAAATCGGGGCGCAGTTCGACCCCAATGCCGAAATCTGCGGCAACAGCCTGGACGACGACGGCAACGGCGTTGCAGACTGCGCGGACGCAGCCTGCAAGAGCGACATCTCCTGCATGGAAAAGACCGACAAGCCGAAAGTGGAGCTTTTCATCATGAGCTACTGCCCCTACGGGACGCAGATGCAAAAGGGCATGCTGCCGGTGGTGGACCTTCTGGGGGACAAGGTGGACTGGAACATGCGCTTTGTCTACTACGCGATGCACGACGAGCTTGAGGTGCGGGAGAACCAGCTGCAGTACTGCATACAGCTGCAGAACAAAAGCAAATACTACGAGTACCTCAGGTGCTTTTTGAACAACAGCAACAGCGACGCCTGCCTTGCCGCCTCCGGGCTCACCCGGGCGCAGCTCCAGAAATGCTATGATGAGGCTGACAAGAATTTCAACATCACATCAGACCTGAAGAACACGGCAACCTACTTGAGCGGAAGGTTCCCGCTGTTTGGCGTGGATGCCGCCCTGAACAAGAAGTACAACGTGGGCGGCTCGCCAACATTCGTGATAAACGGAGTGGTCAACGAGGGGCAGGGGCGCGACCCGCAAAGCGTGCTCAAGACGGTCTGCCAAGCATTCAAGACTCCGCCATCCGAGTGCTCCAAGGCGCTTTCCACTCAAGCATACACTCCCGGCTTCGGCTTTGATTTCCAGCCAGCCGGAGCGGTGGCAAGCGGCGGCTGCGGTTAAGAATCGGAAAAAGGTGGGATTATGGCTGACAAAAATGTGGAAAGGGGCGAATACGTCATAGGCATTGCCATCATAATGGCTGCCCTGCTGGTTTCAGCTTCCATGTACATGGGGCTGAGCAGCCTGCAAAAGGCAATCGAGGCTGTGAAGATAATTTCCCAGCCCACGACAGCAGGGACGCAGGTGCAGCAGCAGGGCACAGGCTCGCAGGCTGCTGCAAAACAGCCTTCTGCCGCGCAGCAACAGCCTGCCGCGGCAGCGCCTTCAGCTGCGGCAGGCGCACCGAATCTCGCGCCAACAAAGGAAGTGACGATTGACTTCCTTTACGCTGACTGGTGCCCGCACTGCCAGAAGATGAAGCCGATTGTGGCTGCTTTGGAAAAAGCCCTCCCATCTGACCGCTTCGCAATCCGCATGTGGAGGGACGAGGACAAGGGGACAGACCCGGCAGTCTCAGAGGTCTATTCCACATACAGCTCCAAGAACATGTTCGCCGGCTTCCCCACGTTCATCATCAACGGCGTGGATTCCAAGGCTGGAGAAATGCCGGAGGCTGACTTCAAGGCATGGGTCTGCGGCAAGTTCTCCTCGCCAAAGCCAAACGGCTGCTAGCCTGCCTGGGGGAAGCAAGCCCCTGCCCAGCCCATCGCGGCAAAATTCCCCGGCTGGCTGGCATTGCATCAAGAGTTCTGTCCTCATTGCAGGCTGATGGGCCTGCCAGCAAAACCCGGCACGGACTTCCTTCTTTTTATTCTTTCCTTTTGTTTCTTCCCACATGACAAAAATGCAAAAATTCATTTCCGCCTGCCTGCTTTCTGCTTCTGAGCAATCGGATATTGCAAGGAAAAAGGGGCTTAGGATAAAAGCAAAAGGCCGCAATGACATGGCTACAAGCGCAGACCTTGCGGCAGAGGCGCTAGTGGTCGGCGAAATACGCAGGCAATACCCGGATTCGCAGATTCTCTCAGAGGAAAGCTTCGCCCAAGCCGACCTGTCATCCGACTCGCTTTTCGTGCTCGACCCGATTGACGGCACCCACAACTTCATCCAGGGGATTCCGCTTTACGGTGTCTCGCTTGCCCACTATTCGCGCGGCAAGCCCACCGCCGGGGGAATCTACCTGTCCCCACAAAAAATCCTCATGTATGCCGAAAAAGGCGGCGGGGCGAGCGCAAACGGCAAATCAATTCGTGTTTCCAGCCGCGCTAAGCTGGAGGACTTTTTCCTCCTGTGCGACAGCAGGCTTCATCTAATACAGGAGCAAGGCCTGCTTCCCGGGGTGCTCGCGCTTGAGAAAATGAGCCAGCACACGCGCTTCATAGGCTCGGCAATTTACGAGATGGGCTATGTCGCATGCGGCATGGCCGATGCGGAGATTGACTTCAAGCTCAAGCCCTACGATTTTGCGGCAGCCGCGTTCATAGCTGAGAGGGCAGGGGCAAAAATAACTGATTTTGAAGGCAGGCCCTGGTCGCTTTCCACCAAAAGATTCGTCTGCTCAAACGGGCGGCAGCACAAAAGGATACTGGATGTTCTGAGCGGGAAATAATGATTCCCGCTCGATGCCGCTTTTTGCGGCAGGCTACCTTTTCCTCACGCCCTCGCCATCATTCTTCTCGAACACGCGGGGGTAGTGCGTAAGCAGCATGGAGGCGGAAAGCATCATCACAGAGGAAAAAAGCGCGGAGAGGGCGAAAAATCCGGCAAGCGCCCCAAGGTGCAGCGAGCCTATCGCATCCTTGAAGCTTTTTTCTGACTGGGTAAGCGAGGAGCTGGCCGAATCCAGGTCTGCCGACGCCTTTCTGATGTCCGCAATAGCGGTCGAGGCTGCCTTCGCGCTGGAATTGGCGGACTTTGCCGCTTCTGCAAAATAATCGGAAGCCCGCCTCATGCTGGCCGCCGAGGAGGCGATTCTCGCATCCAGGGAAAAGGGCGGCACCTTTGAGATGTCTGCAAGCGAGTCGGAAACATTCCTGCTGGCAGAGGAGTAGGCAAAAAGCGCCCCCTCCACCGCGGCCATCGTTTCTACGGCAGGCTCTGCGGCCTGCGAGGCTGAGAACACCACAGCCTGCGCATCGCCCAGGGCAGCCTGCGCAGAATCAATCTGCGGGGAGAGGGCCGAATCGGCATTCTGCAGGAAAAGGAAAACCCCGAAATAGGCAACCGCGCAAAGCAGCAGGCCTGCTGCGGCAAGCGCTGCTGAAAGCGCTGCAAGCGCCGCTTCGGTATTGGCTATAAGGTTCTGGGGAATCACAGCATCAGTTCTCGCTTCATTTTTTCCTTTTCCCTTCCTCCTCCTTGCCATGGCTGGCATCAAGCTTCCTCTGCCTGCTGCGCAAGTGCAGATAGAACGCTGCTGAAATCGCGCCTATCAGCCCCATCATCATCAAAAGGGCGGCAGCGGCGACAGAGAGCGTCTGCGCATCCTTCACCTTCACTTTCGCGGCCTCCCGCGCCTGGGCGGCCATTGCCAGGCCAAGCTGCGGGTTGGAATACGCAGCCAGCCTTGCCTGGGCAAGCATTTGCCGCTCCGCATCCATGTTGGCCGGCAGCAGCATGGGCCTTGAGACGCTGGCGTTCATCTCAAACTCGACCACTGTGAGGTTGGCAAGCGCAGCGTCTATTTCCTTCGCGCTTGCTGCAAGGGTGGTTTCAAAAGCCACAGTCTCTATTGTGGCAAGATAAAGCGAGTTGTTGGCGGCATCAAGCGAACCGGATGAAATCTCCCCAGACGCCTGGCCCAGCAGCCTCTCGAGATTGGCAAAATCCGCGACCTGGCGGTACAAATCGGACTTTGCCTTGGCAGCGGCAACGCGCGCCCCCAGCGAATCCCGCATCCGAATCAGCGACTGGAGCCGCTGGCTTTTTTCCTCGGCCTGCCTCTCGGCGCTTTTCCCTTCAAAGCCCGCCACAAAAGCGTCCGCGGAATCCAAAAGTCCACTGGCAAGTTCTGCCGCCTGCGCATAATCCTTGGCCAAAAGCCTTGTTTGCAGCTGCGATGAGGCAGAATCAATTGCCGCAAGCTCGGATGCAAGCGAGGCGTCCATCTGAGTTTGCCGGTAAGGCGCAACCTTGTCTGCTGCCTGCTTTGCCATCTGCCGCGCCCTGACGTCGATTTGCATCCCCAGCGCAGCCTGGGCCGCGTTTGCGGAATCGGCTATCCCCTGCGATAGGGCGGATGCGGATGAGAACAGGAGCCGGTCGTAGTAGTCCTGGGCTGATGCCAGCTGCGCATCAAACGAGAGGTTCTCATACGCCAGGCCAAGCTTGCCTGCGGCTTGCTGCGTCTCCCTCAGGCTCTCGGCTGATTTTTTCGCCTGCCCTATCCCAAAAAGGACGCTGTCGTTGGCAATGGAATAATTTATCGCAAAGATGTGCACCAGTCCGTTTCCGGTGTCTGCCACGTAAAGCTTCCCGTCCCCCACAGCAACATCTTCAGGGTAGGAGAAGTTCGCACTGGGCGAGCGGTTCAGGGTCTCAATCGGATAGCCGTCAAGCGTGAAAACCACCACCCGGTTCTGGTTTCGGTCGGCGACATAAATCCTGTCCTGGTGGATTTTGATTCCGCGCGGCGAGCGAAGCTCCACCCCTCCCTTGCCCCTTCCAACGGTGTATTCGAACTTCAGGCCGCTGTCGTAGACGAACAGCAGGTTCTTGTCCGCATCGGATATGTAGAATTTTTCCCCGTAAAGCCGGACATCGGATGGCGAGGAAAGCTGGCCGTCAGAGCCGCCTTTCTCCAGCCCAACATTCGAATATGCCCTGTTTTGGCGCGAGTAGACAAGCAGCCTCCCGTTCTGGCCATCTGTGATGTAAAATGACTGGTTGTCCATAGCCAGGCCGGTTGCCTTGCCGATGTTGCTGGCGGTGTTCCAAAGCTCGATTGTGGAGCCTTGCCCAGAGTAATATTTGATTTTGCCCGTGGTCCCGTCGGCAACATAAAGCACCCCGTTCTCTGCTTCCATGCGGGTCGGATTCGAAAGCGCGCCCTCGTCATTTTTCGGGGTGATGAGCCGCAGCCTGGAAGTGGCGTTGGGCGCATAATTGCCGTCCATCACATAAACGAAGCTGGTGCTAAAATCCGAAACATACAGCTTCCCTTCAAGGTAGAACAGGGCGGAGGGGCTGATGAATTTTTCCGAGCTGCCCGAATCATCCGGGTTGCTTCCATTATATGTCCCCACATAGGTCAATGCCGCAAACGGCGAGGAGCAAAGCAAAATAAGCACGAATGCTGGCGCAAAAGACCTCATAATAATTCACCCGCACCAAATAGCATGACGGAATTTTAAAGCGTTTTGATTGTTTTTTGGGAAGGGGGATTGCCAGGAAAGGCAATGATTGCCCCTGCGGATTCCAATTTGGGGAATGCCAAAAGATGAAAGCTCATTTCAGGCTTCAAAGCCGATTATCTTCCGACTCTAGCCCAAGGCAGGCAAGCTCGCCTGAGATTTCGGCCTCGTTTCTCCTTACTCTGGCAATGCCCTCCTTCATCGCGGCTTGCGCAACCGCGCGGGCAACAGAGGGCACCACCCGTGCGTCAAAGGCAAGCGGGACCACAAACCCAGGGCAAAGCTCCTTCTCCCCGACCACGCCTGCAAGCGCATGCGCGGCGGCAAGCTTCATCCCCTCGCTTATCTGCCCTGCCCGGACCATGAGCGCGCCGCGGAAAATCCCCGGGAAGCCAAGCACGTTGTTTATCTGGTTGGGCAAATCGGCGCGCGCTGTCCCGTAAACCGCCGCTCCCCCCCTCATTGCCTCCTGCGCGCTTATTTCCGGCACAGGGTTGGATAAGGCGAATATCACAGGCGAGGATGACATTGCGCGGACCTGCGATGCGGAAATTATGTTGGGCGAGGAAACCCCGACCAGGGCATCCGCCCCGCGCAGCGCATCCGAAAGCGAGCCCCTTTCCCCCGCCCTGTTCAGCTTCCCAAGCTCCCTCTTGTGCCAAGGCAGCCTTTCATCATCGGCAATAATCCCCTTGCTGTCGCAGACCAATATTTCCCCGAAGCCGTCTGAGGCGAGAAGCTTGGCAATGGCGTGCCCTGCAGCACCTGCCCCGGCAACCACCACTTTCGAATCCCCCTTTTTTTTGCCAAGGGAGCGAAGCGCGTTTTGCAGGCCAGCAAGGGCCACCACCGCGGTGCCGTGCTGGTCGTCGTGGAAAACCGGGATGTCAAGCTCTTGCCTCAGCCGCCGCTCCACTTCAAAGCATTTGGGCGACTCAATGTCCTCCAGGTTTATCCCCCCAAAAGATGGGGCAATCGCCTTGACAACAGCCACTATCTCATCTTCGCTATGGCAGGAAAGGCAGATGGGAAAAGCGTCGATGTTCGCATATGACTTGAAAAGCACCGCCTTGCCCTCCATCACAGGCAAGCCTGCCAGAGGGCCGATATTTCCAAGCCCAAGCACCCGGCTTGCGTCTGACACAACCGCCACCGAGTTCCACTTGAGGGTAAGCTCATAAACAGAATCAGGGTTGCGCACTATTTCCCTGCAAACTTCGGCAACGCCTGGGGTATAGGCAAGTGAGAGACCTTCCACCGACAGGGCATCCACCTTGCTTCTGACCTCAAGCTTTCCCCTGTTTTTCCTATGAAGCGCGATAGCCCTGCCCCCAAGGCTCGCCCCCTCCCCCTGCCCGGCAAGTTTTTTCCCCATCTTCTCTGCCATCAATCCACCATTCTCAAAAGCCAGTTTGTCGCCAAAGCCTATTATATATAATAGTTAAGCCGCGCCAGCAGCATGCAATACCAATCTTTGCCTATTTTAGTCCTTTTATATCACTATTTTAACTAATTTCGTTGCTAAAGCTATTTAATTCGCCTATTTTAGTTATAAAAAGACGATTGCTTTATAAACTGATGCCCCCAGAAAGGGAAACAGGCGAAACAATGGTACTTGAAACTGCAATCGCAAGCACGAACGGCAACAGAGCCAAGGTCGGCAGCGTGGGCTCTGTGGGCAGGCTGGCTTTCGACGAGCGCAACAGCCGTATGAAGGGCATCTTCCGCGAGGTGGTCCGCACTCCGGAAGGGCTGTCGGCAATTTTCAGCCGCGCTGCCCAGGCAGAGGGCGCGCACCCACAAGCCACCAGGACCACCTTCCGCGCATTCGTGGACAGGGGCCTGATAGAGGACATCCGCCGCGCGCAGAGGCTGCTGGAGCAGGAAGGGCAGGTCGCGGCTGATGCGCACCAGCGGGTGGACGGCACAGCAGGACAATTCATCTCCCAGCTTCGGCGCTTGCGTCAGGAAACCGGGGTGGAGCTTGGCGAATATTCCCTTGAGGCGGTGGTTCCGACAAACGGGGCTGTGGAAGGGTGCGACCTTGTTTATTTCGGCAGGAATTCCGCGCAGCGCACTCCGCCTGAGGATCTGAGGCAAAAGGAGGGGCAAAGCCTGTCCGAGGTGCAGCGCAGCACCGGCACAGTGCGCCGGGCCGACGCGATTGCCCGCGCAGAAAATGGCGGCTACTCGATTTCTCTGTCAGAGGGCAACCACAGCCAAGAGGACATCAGGGCGCTTCTCAACCTTTACCACGAGGCATACCAGCTTTACACATTCGAGGTGAACGAGCAGACAATACAGGTCATGGTTGGCAACGGCAACAAGGTTTTCGCAGCCAGGGACGAAAAGGGCAGAATCGCCTCGGCGCTGATAGCCGAGGAGTGCACTGTGGAGCTTGAAGGGGGGCAGAAGGTGACCATGTACGAGCTTTCGGATTTCGCCACCTTCAGGGCAGACAGGGGCAACGGGCTTATCACCGCGCTTCAGATTGAGGCGGTGCGCCTGCTGCGAAAGCTTGACCCCCACGCGATAATATACGCCGAAGACCGCGCGCCTTGGATGCCGGTGAACAAGTCCTCCAAGGAGGCCGGGCTCACCTACGGGGGAACGCTGCCATTCCATTGCGCCCTGATATCCGACCGGAACTTCGAGTACAACGGGGGCAACCGCCAGTACGAAAGCTTAAATGTCTGGTATGCGCCTTTCGATGAGGGCAGCGCCGCACAATAGTGTTTGCCTGCCTGGCTTGCGCCTTTCAAAGGGGCAGCGCCTCGCAATTATTTGGCGGCTGCAAGTGCCTTGCCCTGGCAGCCCAGCAATGCAGCCAAGAGCCGCCTCCCAGGTTTGTGATTTCATATGGAACCCGTCTCACTTCTGCGCAAGATTGTTTCCATAAATTCCGTTTTCGGAAGCGAGCGCAAGCTCTCGGAATTTCTTGAGGGGCAGCTTAAGCTGCGCGGCTTTCGCACGAGGCGGGTGCAAATTTCGCCCGGGCGCTTCAACGTGATTGGCCAGCGGGGAAAAAGGGGCAAGCCCATCCTTCTTTTCGGGCACATGGACACGGTTCCGCCTTACGGGAAGTGGAAGGGCAAGCCGACAAAGCTG
This sequence comes from Microcaldota archaeon, assembly GCA_964392435.1. Taxonomy (GTDB): domain Archaea; phylum Micrarchaeota; class Micrarchaeia; order Anstonellales; family Anstonellaceae; genus UBA10161. The sequence goes on along the minus strand of CAYMOY010000003.1, from coordinate 13,017 downwards.
CGCGAAGAAGGCGACTCCCTGCGCGGGCTTGGCGCATTTGACATGAAGGCGGGCTGCGCCGCAATACTTTGCGCCACAGAGGAGAAAACCGACCGGAGGATACGGGTGGCCTTTTCTGTTGACGAGGAGAACATCTCCCAAGGCTCGCACGCGATGCTTCGCGCAGGCGTGCTTGGCGGGGTGGAGGCCGTGCTTTCTGCAGAGATATCCACCAGCGAGCCCTGCCTTGGCACAGGGGAGATAACGCTTGGCAGGCGCGGCAGGTGCGTCATTGAAATAACTGTGCCTGGCCGCTCTGCGCACGGCGCGCAGGCGCACAAGGGAATTTCGGCAATATCAGAGGCAAGCAGGCTGGTCTCCCACCTTGAGCTTCTCAACGGCTCGCTTGGCACGCACCCGCTCCTTCCTCCCCCCACCCAGTTCGTGCGCAAAATATACGGGGAGAGCACCTCCCTTTCAATACCGGACACCGCGGTCATAGAGCTTGACCGGCATATGGTGGTCCCCCAAACGCCCCAGTCCGTGCTTTCGCAAGTGCGCCAGTTCATCGCCTCGCTTTACGCATCAGGCGAATTCTCCGAGATTGACGGCAAGCGGATAACCGCCAGGCTCGCACCGCGCCCCAACCCCTATCTTCCCCCCTATCTGACGGACAGAAAAAACCCTTATGTCAAGCTGCTTTCCAAAATTGTGCGGGAAAAAACCGGCAGGGTGCCAAAATACTCATACGGGCTTTCGGTGGCTGACGACAACAGGCTCGCCTCCACCGGGGTGCCAGTCTTCTCAATCGGGCCGATGGGCGGCGGCGAGCACACCTGCAGCGAGTGGGTCTCCAAAAAAAGCTACCTGCAGCTGGTGGAAATATTGCGGGAGTTCTTAAGGAGATGCTGATGCTCTCAGCAATGGGGCCAAAATGCCCAAATTTTTCTGGAAATTAACAAACTTCCAACCAGGATGCTTCTCAAAAAACAGCGTTTCTGGGCGGCTCACTTCCACTTGCGCAGCACCACTGACAGCCGCGTCTCCTCAACCCCTTCCAGCTGGCGCACCCGGTCTATCAGCAGGTTCAGCTCGGCAACATCATCGGCAAAAAGGGTTATCGCGATGTCGGTTTCGCCAGAAAGCTCCCATACCGCGCCCACCCACTCCTCCTCTTCCAGCCTCCTTGCCAGCTTTTCGGTGGGATAATGCGGCGAGGTGGAGATGAAAACCAGCGCCTGCACCCCTCCGGCCTCACCCACCTCGACTGTGAAACGGCGTATAGTGCCCCTTTTTGCCAGGGCAGCCACCCTGCGCCTGGCAGCCGGCTCGGAAAGCCCGACTCGCTTGCCCAGCTGGGCGTTGGAAAGGCGGGCATCCTGCCTCAAAAGCCCGATTATTCTCCTGTCCTTCTCATCCATCTTCCAGCCCATGCAAGACAGATGGCGGCAAACAATTTAAGCGTATTCTCGCCCCTGGCTGAAATTCACGACTGAACATTTTCAAAAAAAAAAGATTTGCTTTATAAATATTGCTTCCGAATATGCGAGTACCATGTTGGGGGCGATCAGTTATGGGATACAAGGGGGCATTGTTCGGAATCATATTAATGTGTCTGTTTGCAGGCAGCGCAAGCGCAATAACAAACGCGACTCTTAGCGTGGCTGGCAACCAGGCGAGATGGCAGGGCTCCAGCACAGCCGCATCCAGGTACACCACAGGGGGCAACATAAGCAACGTCAACATCACAGGCGTGGTGCAGCTCACACAAAAGTGGGCTGACTTTTACGGCACGGTGACCGGCGGAAGCATAAAGCTGCAGGATGCTTCTGAAAACGCGGTCTACACATGGGCGTATTCCACCGCGAACGGCTCAGGCGAGGTCTGCCTTTCGACGAAAAGCTCTTTTCCCGGGCCGATAACAAGCCTGGCATCCGCAAATCTTGCTGACATGAACTCACTTTGGACTCTCGGGACTATCGACAACGCCTCAAACACATTCAACACCACATTCGGGGGATTGAATATTTCAGAGACGGTGATAAGTCCTGTCGGGGCAAAGCTGCAAGGCTCCAGCACCTTCACGGTTGCCGCAGTATACAACGGCACAACCGGCAGCAAGAACAACTATGCGTTCTGCACAAACATCAGCAACGCCGGGACCAACTATGCCGGTGTCGCATCGAACTATGAGATAATGGTGCCCACCACTCCGCTTGGGGTGGAGACCTATTATTTCTACATCGAGCTGAATTCCTGATTCGGCTCGTTTTTATTTTTTTCTTTCATATTTTTGTTTTTTCAAGTTTCCAAGGGAGGGAGGTCAATGGGTCGCTTTGCATTGGTCGGAGTACTCTTTCTGCTAGCCCTGCTCCCGCTTTCATCCTGCCAAGAGACAGTGGCAATAAACTCGATTGACGGCAGGGACGTGCTCTCCGGCATTTTCTACGCCGGAGTGAAGGGCTACCCCGTGCAGTTCATGGCCTCGCCCGGGGGCAACAGCGAGATTTTCGCTGCAAAGGTGGGAATGGGCAATTCGGTTTTCCTTATCCAATCCCCCTCCAACCCGGTATCAGGCTTTGCCGAAAGCGAGCTTAAGTCAAACAACAACCAGGTGACCATTTTCCCCGCCAATGACGGGGGGGAAACCAACCTGGAGCTGGCTTCCCGCTCGGGCGCAGAAACTTTCATCCTTGTAGATTCTGCATATTCCGACAGCGCGATTTCCGTCCTTCCCTATGCGCAGGCGCTCAAGGCATATGTGATATTCGCGGACAGCGGCAACATCGGGAAGGTAAAAGAGATAGTCAGCGGCAAAAAAATAATCATCTACGGCTATGTGGATGGCAAGGTCAGCTCCGAGCTTGCCCCCTTTTCCCCGCAGAGGATAGGCAAGGGCGAGGACAAGTACGAGGACAACGTGGAGCTTGTCCGGATGATGGTGGAAAAATACGCCCCGGACAGGGTGATAATAACCGACGGCGCGTCCATAGAGGACGGCATGATTGGCACAGCCCCCATATTGCTTTCCGGCAGGATTGTCCCGCAGGTGACTTACGATTTTCTCAAGCAGCAGGTGCGGGCGGGCAAGATTTCCGGAGTTCTGCTCATAGGGGGGGACCTGATAAACCCGGTCTATGACATGCGGGAGCGAATGAAAACCGAGTTTGCGACAGAAGGGATTTCCAAATCAATGGGTGTGCTGGTCAAGTTCGCCCAGGCGCTCCCAGCCACGCAGTCAGGCACGCTTTCGCTGGATGTTTTCGTGCTGCCGGCATACAGGCCGCAGCTGAACATAACCGAAATATTCTATGACAAGGGGAAGCAGAAGGTGATGGCCGGCCTTGAGAACATCGGGGACGGGCCGCTTTACTACAACCTCGAGGTGAAGGTGAAGGTGAACGGGGCGGACTTCAAGATTTTCGGTCAGAGCGAAACGCAGCTTATCGAGCGCGGGCAGTCGGTGGGGCTGGAATACCCACTTGACCTGTCCTCTGTCCAGGAAGGGGAGATAACCGCGACAGCGGTTGCAAAATTCGGAAGCTCGAAAAAATCACTTGAGGAATTCCAGACCAGCTCCGGTGCGCTGGCCTCAATAGACTATGTTGACAACACCAACGTCTCGGTAAGATACGCGAAATACGAGCACGACAAGCAGCGCGTGTCCATATCGATAAAGAACAACGGCGAGGACACGGCTTATGTGTTTTCCCGCATAACCCTCATGGCAGAGGACGGCACGCCTACCAAGGTGAGCGGGGCAACCATCCGCCAAATAGACCCCTACTCGATATTCGTGGAGGAATTCCCGCTGCAGCTGTCTGAAGAGGAGCTTTCGCTAAACAAGGAGGTGTCAGTTTCAATAGATTACGGCGGCAGGCGCGGCTTTTTGAACAAGAAGGCGAATTACGCCATGCCCCTTGAGCGCGAAGGATTTGGGGGAGGGCAGATGTCCCTCGCAGTTGCGGGCATCGCAATCCTGGCAATCGCGCTTCTGGCGGCAACCGCAGCAGCCATTTACCTGCTGTTCTTCAGGAAGAAGAAGTGATTTGACGAGGTAGTTGGCATTGAGGACCGCCATATCCAGCTTCCTCCTGTGCCTTCTCTTTCTTTCCTGCGCCCAATTCGCCTCAGACTCCGGCACAGAAGGGGGCAACTTCACCAACGCCAACCTGTCGGCGGGCGAGGGGAGGAATTCCAGCTGGCACGGGGTGATGGGGCACGCCTCGATATCAGCATTCAGCTCCATGGTCATACCTGCAACCGCGGGAAACCTGACGCGCACCACCATCGGGACCGGCGCCTCCATCTGCACTGACGGCGTGGACATACTCAACATACTCTTTTCCAACTCCTCGGCCCTAATCACAAGCGTCACTGCGGGGGGCATCCCGGCGCTGGACTCGTTCATAAACGACAAAGAGCAGGACGCGACTGCGACCTTCAAGAATTCCACCTCGTTTACCACCTCGGCATACGGCACCCTCTCCTCTGTCCCAACAACATACACCAACTCCCCAATCCCCTCTACATTCAAAATGGGCTACCTCCAGGACACGTCTGGAAATTTGGTTTTCATAATGCCGGTGGTCAATGACCAGCCCGGCTTTGACTTGCAGCTTTACGACTTCCAGTTCATGCTGCCCACTGCAAGCGCGGCAACCACCAACTATTACCTGAGCATCGACATGAAATGCAAGCCGCCGCCAACACCGCCCAGCCCTGGAGGCGGCGGAGGGGGAGGAGGGGGCGGCGGCGCGGGCGCAGGCTCGTTCTCCTACTCTTCTCTTCCCTCAATTGACATACTGGTGAACCTTGGCAACGGGATAATCTGCACAGTCAATGTCAAGCGCAGCCTTACCATCTCCAAGGACTACGCAGTAGTGATAACCACGCTGACAAACAAGGGCGGCCCCGAGTGCACGATGTACGACTTTGTCTTCCAGGACACCATCCCCTCAGACTTCGCTCAGATATACGAGGTGAGCTTCAGCCCGCCTTACAATTCGGTGAAAGGCGCCACAGTCTTCTTCGTCTTTCCTGTCTTCGCATCTGGCGAATCGCGCAGCCTGACATACTCGGTGTCCAGGCAGGTCGCGCAGTCCAAAGTTCAAAGCTTCGCTATCCCAGTCGTGCTGTCAGCCAACCGCGGCAACCCCTACCTCAACCTGATTCCGCAGTTCAACCAGACGCAGCCTGGCAAGCAGCCTGCGACAACCCCGGCGTGCATAATCAGCGTTTACTGCGAGCCCTGGGGGCAATGCGGCGAGGACGGATACCATTCGCAGCACTGCAAGGACGTTTCCAAATGCACGGACATAGAATTCTTCAACGTCGAAAAGTGCAAGGGCGTGAAAGAGGAGCAGCCAGACGGGCTGCTTCCGTCCATACTTTCCCAGCTGCAGAAAGCCTGGCGCAGCCTGGAACAGAGCATCTGTTCTATCTATCCGCAGCTTTGCGTTTCCGAAGCCCCGCCATATGACACTTTGTGCCTGTGCGCAAGCGCGGCGATTGCCCTGGTGGTGCTGCTGGTGGTTTCAGGGACGGCGCTTGGCAGGAAGAAGAAGAAGGAGCGCGGCGAGGCGCTTGAGCCGGCAAGGCCGCCTCTTGCAAGAAAGGAAGTGAAGATAGCGGAATGGGAGGCAAGCCGCGCGCAGGCCAGGCATTCAGAATACGACTCTTCGCTTGAGCTTCCGGACGAGCGGCCCAAACCCGCTCCGCCAGCCGACCGCCTCTCGCAACTCTCGCCCAAGCTGCGCGCCATTTTGGAAGAGCGGGCACGGCGCGAGGAGGAGAGGGAGCGGGAGCGCAAGCACGCGCAGGAAAGGGTGCGCGAGCGGAAAGCGGAAGAGCAGCACAGGCGGGAGGAGGCGCACAGCGAAAAAGAAAAGAAAGTTTCGCATCCTGTTTCCCGCGAGCCCCATTGGCAAAGCAAGGGCGGGCTGACGATAAAGCCGATTTATCCTGAGGACAAGCGCGAGGGGCAAAAGGGCAAGCCTCTGCACAAAAAAGATGAGAAGTGAGCAAGCGCGGCGCCTACCTTTTCCACAAAAATGACGGTGAATGGTCTTGCCCATTTTTTGGAAAAAATCACCGTTCTGCCTAGAAATTCCCCTTTCCCGCGGCCCACAAAAGTTTATATATCAAGCATACAATTTTTGACCAATTTTGTAGGGTGCCACCGTACAATTTTGCGCCAACGCCCAATTCCCATCATGCTTGGCGCATGAAACTGGCTTTTCCAGCGGCCCTTGCAGCCAAGCTTGCCCATCTTCCCATTTTCCAGCTTTTTTTCTGTTTTAAAAAGTATAAATTCGTAGTTAAAAATCAGCCAAAAATCAGCTTATTAACCTTCCATCTTTCTCATTCGTTGAACTCGTAGTCACATTTATAAAGTTTCACCGCGAGTTTAAGCCTGGTGAAAAGGGGTCGGTGGGACGGCTCCTTTTTTAGACCGCTGGCGTTTGTAAACTGGCGGAAGGGTGAGGGGGACCATAAATCGTTTCTTCATACTGCTAAGCCTATTTGCCATTCCGCAAATGGTGAACGTTACCTACTTTCAGGGTCTTAACGCCGACTTTTCCAACCTCGCCCTGGAGATTTCCCACGCAGGGCAGACGACCAACCCCCAGTTTGAAATGACTGCAATGCAGCCTGGCTCCTTCGCAACATTGCTCGTTTCTGTGCCTGAAGATGGGAACTACACGCTGAATTTCCTCTCCTCCAACCAGCAGCCCCCCCTCCAGCAAGGCGGCGAAACCTCTGAGCAGGGATGGACCCTTTTGCACATCGACTACTCCCCAGAGCTTAGCCCCGACTTTTCCAACCTGGTGATAGAGGTTTCAGGCCCGCAGGGCACCTCCCGCCCTCCCTTCGAAATAATCGAGCTTCGAAGCGGGCAGTGGGCATCAGTCAATGTCTCGGTTTCGACAAGCAAGGATTCGCTTAGCATACTGGCGGAGCCCCCCTACATGCCCCTCCAGCCAATCCAAAATTCCACCCAGAACCTGACCGAAATTTACAACAGCACGCAGAACCTCACGCAGAACATCTCGCAAAACATAACTGAAATTTACAACGAAACCCAAAACCTCACAGGCATCTACAACAACACGCAGAACATTTCCTCCAACCTGACCGAGATTTACAACAACACCCAGAACCTCACGCAGAACATTTCCTCCAACCTCACCCAAATTTACAACGAAACCCAGAACCTGACCGAGATTTACAACCAAACGCAGAACCTCACGCAGAACATTTCCTCCAACCTCACCGAAATTTACAACGAAACCCAGAACCTGACCGAGATTTACAACGAAACCCAGAACCTGACCGAGATTTACAACCAAACGCAGAACCTCACGCAGAACATTTCCTCCAACCTCACCGAAATTTACAACGAAACGCAGAACCTGACAGACCTTCTCTACAATTTCACCGAAGACCCATCTGCCAACCTCTCATTAGCATCGATAAACGTTTCCTATTTCGAAGGCCTCAACGCCGATTTTTCCAACCTGGTGGTGAGGCTTGCCACGCAGAACGGAACATATGAAATACCCTTCAGGGTAATGAGCATGCAGCCAAGCTTTTGGGCGCTAATAAGCATACTTGCCCCCCCAGTCCCCTACTCGCTCGGCTTTTTCCTGCCCGACCCCCCAAGAAGCGCGGCAGACCAGCTGAATGTGACTTATTTCCTCGGGCTGCAGCCTGACTTTTCCAACCTGCGCGTGCAATTTTCCAGCGCGGACGGGAGAAGCACCGACATTCCCCACAGGCTGCTCTCGCTCATACCATACGAATGGGCGCTCATCTCCATGCAGCGCGCTCCTGAGCCAAGCGAGACTGTCAACCTCCTGGCATTTGAGAAAAAGGACCGCTTCAACGTGATTTCGCGAGGCAAGTCCCTATCGATAATCTCGTTTGGCGATGGCAAGGAGCTTGAGGTATCCAACGAGCTTTTGCAAAAGCTTGAAAAAAACGAGACTGTGCGCGTTTTGGTCAAGTCCAAGAAAGGCAGCGCTGCGCAGAAGCTTGCAGTGGGCAAGGCAAAGGCGGAAGCCGCGGCAAAGGCGGCGGAGAAGGCAAAGGCTGCGGCGGATGAAAAAGAGGCAGAGGAGGCAAAGGCGGCAGCCAAAAAGAAATCCGATGGTCAAGCCCCGCAAGAAGCAGAATCCGGCAACAACCAAACAATCTCCGCAAGCGCTCCGGCATACATACAGAGGCTGCAAAGCAGGATTTTCTCCTGGGCGCTTCTTCAAAAAGCCAAGCCTGTCCGCTTCGCGCGCGAAAGCAGCAGCATCTCCGGCATAAGGTTCGACGCGCCCGAGCAATCCGACCCAGGCGCATTTTCGCCCATCACCAATCCAGCAGGAAATTCCAGCGAAAATTCGAGCATCCTGCCCAATCCCCTCTCCAATCTCACAGAAATCTACAACAGCACGCAGAACCTCACGCAGAACCTGACAGAGATTTACAACCAAACGCAGAACATCTCCTCCAACCTCACCCAAATTTACAACGAAACCCAGAACCTCACAGAAATTTACAACAACACCCAGAACCTGACGCAGAACATCTCCTCCAACCTCACCCAAATCTACAACGAAACTCAAAACCTGACAGGAATTTACAACGAAACGCAAAACCTCACTGAAGTGCCGCCATATGAAAACCAGACCAACCAGTCCGACTACGTGCCATATATTCCGCCGGATGAGGGGCAGCCCCTTGAGATAATAAAATCCATACCCAACCGCGAATTGGAAGTGGTGGAGATACAAAAGGAGGACCTCTCGCAGCTTTTGGCCCTTGGCGCAGAAGGGGTATACCTGGACACGGTAATGACCGCCTCGCTTCACGAAACTCTCCCCCTGCTGCGCGCAAGCCAGGCGCAGTCGGACTTCGGCTTCACAGGCGAGGGGGTGGCAATCTGCCTGCTTGACACAGGAGTCGACATTTCAAACCCCTCACTTGAAGGGATGGCAATATCTGGCTACGATTTCGTGGATGACGACACCGACGCGTCAGACGACAACGGGCATGGCACATTCATGGCATCGGTCATCCATGCGGTTGCCCCCAAGGCAACCATCGTCTCAGTCCGCGTGCTTTCCACCAACAGTCAGGGCTGGTCGTCGGACATCATAGCGGGAATAGACTACTGCAGGCAGCTCTCATCAGGCGGGGCGATAAAAGTCCTTTCCATGAGCTTCGGGGGCGGGGAGTATTCCGAATACTGCGACGCAGACCCGGTTTCCCAGGCGGCAAACGATGCCGCGGCAGCCGGCCTCTTCGCAGTCGCATCGTCTGGCAGCTTCGGGGAAAGGTACATCACAGCGCCTGCCTGCGCCCAAAACGTCACCGCGGTCGCATCCACAAGCAAAAACGACACCATCTCGCCCTTTTCCAACCTCAACGCCCTTGTCGACCTTCTCGCCCCGGGTGAAGAGGTGACCGCAAGCGGCATGGGCGGCAATCTGGAGACGCGCTCAGGCACCTCGGTTTCAACCTCGCATGTTGCCGGGGCAGCGGCCCTCCTTTTCCAAAGCGCAGACTGCGTGGGCAGCTGCCCGCCGGACTGGCAGGAAAGCCCCTTCCAATCCCCCCAGGATTTGCAGTACCGCTTCAAGTCCACCGGCATCCCGATAGAGGGGAACATAACCGGGGGAGCGATGAACTTCAGCAGGATGGACATCTACAACGCAATCATCAACAACGTGACTTTCATGCCGCAGAACCTCTCCATCAACGCGACCAACCAGACTGGCAACTACACATACGCGGCATCGGAGTTTTACCTCCCTGCCGATGCCCCAACAAAACTTGAGAACGGGATAAACATCACCCTTGAGGACACCTCAGCTGTCATCATGCCCTGGGGGACCTACCACTACTACATCGCCCGCCTGCCCCCCATAGGCGGGAGCCACACCCTCCTGCCTGAAAACATCCTGGCAAGCGAGGGCATCTCAATCCGCTCGGTGCGCGTCTACCCTGTTTCCAGCGAAAGGCCGGACTACTACACCGTTAAGGAAAAGACCCTGGTCCCCTACGAGATTGAGGAGCAAATCACCGAGACAAAAGAGGACGAGCAGGGCGCGCAGTACACAGTCACTGGCAACCAGACGCGCATTGAGTACAGGGAGGAGGAAGTGGAGATCATCAAAAGCCGTTTCCTCTATTCCCTCTCCTCCCCCTCCTCTGCATTCGAGCTTCCCCTGGCGGAAAACGCGGAGGCAGGCGAAGGTCAATCTTCCCCTGGCGGCCTGCTTTTTGCCATAGAGCTTCTCACTGACAACTTCGTGTCTGGCAGCTTCAACCTGTCCATTGCCAACTTGACTGTCGACCCTGACATTTCCGCCTGCGGCGCGCTGTCCTCTGCAAACACAGTCTACACGCTGAACCAGTCTGTCTCCACCTCAAGCTCCTGCTTCTCGGTAACAGCCAGCAACGTGACGCTGGACTGCGCGGGCTTCTCAATCACAGGCGAAAACGCCAGCAGCACTGAAGGCGTTTTCTCAAACCAGCAGTACACAACCGTGCGCAACTGCAAAATTTCCAACTTCACACACGGCATCCGCTTCCAGTACGTGGCCAACGCCACCATATCCAACACGACCGCCAACACCACGAAGGCCGACGGCTACGGCATCTACCTCGACTCTTCGAGCAACAACACAATCTCATCCACCACAGGCCGCTCTTCCTCCTCCACCGGCATATACATCTCATCAGGCTCCAACCGAAACTACATCCTGGACAGCGCAGGTCACTCTGGCTCCAACATAGGCATATACCTTTACTCAAACAGCGAAAACCGGGTCTCCCGCTGCCAAGGCACCTCGACAAGCGGGCTTGGCATGGCGCTTGCCGGGGCAACAGGGAGCATAATCGCGAACAGCACCTTCTCCTCATCCTCAAGCAACGCGATTTACCTTGACACAGGCTCTAAGAGCAACCTGGTCTACAACAACACCCTCTCCTCCCCAAGCAGCACGCTTCTTCGGGTTGCCCCGGACTCCTCCAACAACACCTTTTGGTGGAACAACTTTTCGAGCACCTCCTCCTTTTACGTGAACGACACTAACGGCTCCAACTTCTACAACACGACAATAAGCGGGCAGGGGGAGGGCAACCTCTGGGCAAACGTTCTTAGCGGCGCTGTCGTGGTAACAGGCGACAACTACTCAAGCTACGGCTCAAGCTTCAAAATAGGCACAGGCGGCTCAGGCTACCCCTATTCCAATGCCACCTCGCAGGGCAAAATTTATGGGAGGGCGACAGACTTCGCGCCCCTGACCAAAGGAGAACTATTCTACTGCCAGGTCCTTTCCACCCCAAACACCAATTACACATTGAACGGGAACATCCAGATAAGCGGAGCAACCTGCTTCACTGTTGCGGCAGCCAACGTCACCCTTGACTGCAACGGATATTCCATAACCGGCAATAACACAACCAACACCGTCGGCATCCAATCTTCTCAATACAACACGACAATAAGGAACTGCAACATCTCAAACTTCTGGTACGCGGTTTACTTCGTCGGCGCGACAAACGGCACAATATCCAAAAGCAATCTCTCCTCGACCTATTCAAACGGCATGGGCATCTACGCAGTCAATGGAGGGGGCCACAACTTCACGGACAATATCGCTACTGCAACCACCTACCCAGCAATCTTCATCAACAACGCGAACAACAACGCCATGATGGGAAACACGATGTCCGCAACTTCCTACGGGCTTGACTTGTTTACCACTAGCAACAACATCATAAAGGGCAACCGCATGACTGCAAATACAGCATTCGGCACCCTGCTTCTGGAAGGGTATGTGAGCAACAACTGGTTTGAGTCCAACACAATAAACGGCACCAGCAACAACGCGGTGCGCTTCTACTCCAACCGCACCAACGCAAACAACACATTCAAGAACAATACATTCCTCTCTTCAGGTGCCCTTGTTGTGTATGACTCCGGCGGAGGGGCAAACAACACCTTCTACTGGAACAACTTCACCAACACGGCGGGCTACTATATAGATGACCAAAGCGGCATGGCCAACTACTACAACACCACCCTCTCCGGCCACGGTGAGGGCAACATCTATTACAACGTGATGAACGGCTCTGTGCAGATAAACGGCTCTGGTGTCTCATTGTTTAGCAGAGGCTGGTTCTACGGCTCCTCTGGAACAGGCTATCCATACAACACAACAAACGCACAGGGCAAGCTTTCCGGCAGCGTGGCTGATTATGCGCCCCTTTTCTTCCAGCCCAATCCAATATCCAACTGCACCAACCTCTCCTCGCCAAACACAGTATATGTTCTCAACGGCTCGGTGAACATATCTGGGGCAACCTGCTTCACAATAGGGGCAGCCAACATCACGCTTGACTGCGCGGGCTACAGCATAACAGGGAACAACACCACCAGCACCTACGGAATCTACTCCGACCAGTTCAACACCATAATAAGGAACTGCAACATCTCAAACTTCCGGCACGGGATATACTTCAACGGAACAACAAGCGGAACAATAGACAGGACAAACTCAAGCAGCACATATTCCGACGGCTACGGAATATTCCTTTCCACCAACGCAAACGGCAACACAATCGCCAACTCGAATGCCATCTCCCCCTTAGGCTACGCCATCCGCATCTACTCAAGCTCCAACAACACAATCACCAACACCAATGCCACCTCCACCTTAAGTCAAGCCATCGTCCTCGTCTCAAGCTCCAACAACACAATCACCAACTCCACCGCCACCTCCACATGGTTCTCCGGCATCTCCATCTACTCAAGCTCCAACTACAACACAATCACCAACACCAATGCCATCTCCACCTCAGGCTACGCCATCCGCATCTACTCAAGCTCCAACAACACAATCACCAACACCAAT
>CAYMOY010000002.1:419529-422914 GCA_964392435.1 Microcaldota archaeon | reverse complement strand
CCGCTGTCAGTCACCAGCACGACCGAATAGGCGCCGTCTATCTTTTGCATCACATCCGCCGCCGCAAGGAACAGGTCGGGCTTTTTCTCGTACGCTTCCACAAAGGCGGCGAGTATCAGCTCGGCATCGCAGGTGGAGCAGAACTTGCAGCCTGCCTTCTCCATTATTTTCTTCACCCTGCCGTAGTTGGAAAGGTTGCCATTGTGCGCAAGGGCGAAATTCTTCCCGCGCGCCCGGGCGACGAATGGCTGCGCGTCCTCCACCCCGCCCGCCCCTATTGTAGGGTAGCGGACATGCCCTATGCCAACGTGCCCGGGAAGCTTTCCGAGCGCGCTTTCATTGAGCACCTCGGCGACAAAGCCCAGCCCGCGCAGGTTGGAAATGGTCTTCCCGTCCGATGTGGCAGCCCCTGCGGAATCCTGCCCGCGGTGCTGAAGGTTCATAAGCCCCATATAGATGTCATGGGCAACGCTTGTGCCTGAAAAAGAGTAGATACCAAACGCGCCGCAGTATTCGCGCTTGCCATCGAGCGCCTGCAGTGTGCCTCCCATATGCTTAATTGGACGAAAAAGCTTTTGAATATAGTTTCTGCAAGCCCTCCATGCAGCAAGAGATGGTCTTCCTCCCCCGCCCGAGGCAAAAGAGCCATAAGGGGCAAAACGGCGTGGTGCTGATAATCGGGGGAAGCAAGACGTATCATGGCGCGCCCATCCTGGCGGCACTTGCCGCAATGCGCTTTTGCGACCTGGTGTACTTCTCCTCCGCAACCGAAAACGCCTCGGTCCTCAAGAAGATGAAAGTCTCCACGCCCAACGTAATTTGCGTGCCTGAGGAAAAATTCGCATCCGCGCTTTCGCATGCAAACTGCGTGCTTGTCGGCAATGGGATGGAGCCGGATGGCGCCACCCGCAGGATGGTGGAAAGAATACTCAGAACAAAAAAGAAGTGCGTGATTGACGCTGCGGCGCTGCGCGTTCTGCCGACCGAACTTCTGCACGATAAGGCCATCCTCACCCCGCATGCGCGCGAGTTTGAGGCTGCGTTTGGGAAAAAGGCGACTGAAAAAAACGCGAAGGAGGCGGCGGCAAGGTTCGGATGCTCCATTTTGCTCAAGGGGAAACGGGATTTCGCCTGCTCAGCGTCTGCTTCGGCGCGCATCCAGGGCGGGAACGCCGGCATGACCAAGGGCGGGACAGGGGACGTTCTTGCCGGGCTTTTGGCGGCAATCTATTCTCACCGCAGCTGCGGCTCCCCCCTGCGCGCGGCATACACCGCCTCTTTTTTGAACAAGAGGGCTGGGGAGATGCTGTTCCGGGTGATGAAATACAACTTCTCCTCCGAGGATTTGGCATTGGAGCTTGCCCATGCGGCTTGGGGCCTTTATAAATAGGCAAAAGGGCATTTATAAAGCCTTAAAAGCCCTTTATAAGCATGTGAAATTGCTTGTGTGCTGAAGGCAAAAAAAATGGCAAACTTGTCAAAAGGATTAAAAAGCGCCCAAGAGAAGCCCCTGCTTGAGGGGTGGGATTATGAAAAACTGTATGCCAGGGAAGGAATTCGTATTCAAGATGCCTGACGGCAGGGTGGTGGGCCGGGCAAAGAATGTCTCCGAGCTTACCAGCCTGATAAAAAGCGCTCCTTTGGATGCCGTGCTTTTCCACGCCAAGGGAGGGCATTTCGCCCCCTGGCTATCTATGGTTGGGGAAAACAGCATAGTGAGCAGGCTGCGCAGCCTTCAGATAAACGACAAGACCATCCGCGTGGCGCTGCTGCGCGTGCTGCGGCAGTAGGTTTTTGCCAGAGCCGAGAATGCTTAGGCGTGGGCTTTCTTTTTTATCTTTTCCTGGCTTATCCCTAGATATGGGAGGAAATCCGTCTTTCAAAAGAAAAGTGAGCTCCAGTTCTGTTAGGGGCGCGCGCCTGCAAAACGTGAAGGGGTTTGACCCAAGCCCTAGCATGAGTGTTTCGGATTTGGTCTCTGCTTATAGCACGCTTGGCTTTCAGGCATCCAGCCTTGGCAAGGCGGCGCAGGTGGTGCAAAGGATGCAGCAGGAAAAAGCGACTGTCTTTTTCTCATTCACCTCCAACATGGTCTCATCCGGCCTGAGGGAGATATTCGCCGCCCTTTGCAGGGAAAAAATGGTGGATTGCATAATCACCTCCACAGGCTCTGTAGAGGAGGATTATATGAAGGCCAGCCAGCCTTTCCTCCTGGGAAGCTTCACCGCGGATGACGAGGAGGTGAAGGCAAACGGGATGAACCGGATAGGCAACATACTTGTGAAGGACGAGCAGTACGCAGCCTTTGAGCGGCAGCACCTCTCTTTCATGGAAAAGATGTATGAAAAAAACGATGGAAAGATGTGCATGAGCAGCTATGTGAGCGAGCTTGGCGCCACGCTTTCCGACGAGAATTCCATCCTTTACTGGTGCTCCAAGAACAAGATACCGATTTTCCTGCCAGGGCCCCTGGACGGGGCGATGGGCGACCACTTCTACTATTTCAACAAGCAGAATTGGAAAAAGCCCTTCGTGATTGACGCGGCCGAGGAAGTGAGGCGGTTTTACGACATCATGCTGGGGGCGGAAAAGACAGGGGGCATAATACTTGGAGGCGGGATTGCCAAGCACCACCTGATAGGCGCGGCGATACTGCGCAACGGGCTGGATTACGCGGTTTACCTTTCGACCGGAACTGAATACGACGGCTCGCTTTCCGGCGCCCGCCCCCGCGAAGCGGTCTCCTGGAACAAGCTGAAGTCCGAGGAGAACTCGGCTTTTGTGGAAGGGGACGCAACGTTGACCTTCCCGATTTTGGCAGCTGCCATGGTAACCAATAAAAAACTGGCTGCAAAAAGGTAATGCATGCTGAAAGCCCAAGGCTCCACGGAATACCTGGTGATGCTGGGGGTCGTGCTTCTTATCGCCTTGGGCGTGGTTTCCCTGCTTGGCTTTTTCCCGGACTTGATGGGCGAGAGCGGGGTGTCAGAGTCGCAATTGTACTGGAAGGGCAGCGCCAAGCCCATAAGCGTGGTTGATGTCAAGAACACAGCCGGGACCATCTGCGGCCAGGCAGACAAATACGCATACACCCTTGTGGCGTCAAACAGCGACCCTGACCCGGTTTACATAACAGGAATTAGGGTGGACAATGTTTCAAAGACATTCTGCCTGCAGGGGGCGAACGCAGGAAGCAGCTCGCTTTCTGTCGGGCCTGGGCAGGTGGTCAGGATAAATGTCATAGGCTCGGTCTGCCCTTTAGACAGCGTTAAGGAGATTTCGCTCACGTTCACATACAGCACCCCTTATCTTGAGGGCAAACGGCAGGCCGGAGCCAAGAAGCTTGCCTTCCGCTGCGCGGAATCCGCTTCAGCCGGAGGTTCAG
>CAYMOY010000002.1:46499-419429 GCA_964392435.1 Microcaldota archaeon | reverse complement strand
AGCGGCAATCCGCTTGGCGCTATTTTTTAAACCCCTGAAGGAAGAATCAGCCATGGCAGACCTTCTCTTCTGCTCGCACTACCCTTTTTCCAAAGCGGCAAAGGAGCACGCGGCTGAGGCTGGCTTGGAGCTGACCTCCTCCATTGTGGAGAAGGCGCAGAGGCGTGTGCAAGACGCGCTGTCTGCAGGCAGGATAAAAAAGGCGACTGACCTGCCCCAAGCGCAGGCGGAGGAATTGGTGGTTTACGCCGGGGCGAGGATGATTGTTTCGGCTGCCGCCAACCGGTATCTCATCAACAGGTACTCTGTCGCCGAGGCAAAGCGAGCCGGGGAATACCTTTCTGCAGACAGCCTGGCGCATCCCGAATACGTCTCCGAGGTTGCGGGGGAATTTGGCATCGCCTTTGAAAAATACCAGGGCGGATTTCTTGTGCCCCTTGAACACTACCTTTCCTATACCCCCCGCTCCTACGACTACAAGCTTTCCAACCGGGATTTGAAGGCGGGCAAGGTCAGGGTGAGCGCGCACGAGCGGATAAGGATATTGGAGGAGGCTGTGCGCAAAAGGATGGAGGGAACGCTGCCCATAAGGGCGGATTTTCCATCTGAGGTGAAGGCGGCTGCTGCCCGCATGGTGGCGCTGATACCGAAATTGGAGGCAGCGGCAGTCAAGGTGGGGCAGGAGAATTACCCGCCCTGCATAAAGAAGCTGATTGACGACTTGGCTCTGAATGTGAATGTGCCGCACACCGGCAGGGTGGCGCTTGCGATATATTTGGTGGGCGCGGGGGCGGCGGTGGAAAAGATAGTGGAATGCTTCAGGCACGCCCCAGACTTTTCGGAGAAGACCACGCGCTACCAAGTTGAGTACATCAGGGCGAAAAAATATTCCATGCCTTCCTGCAGCACGATGGACAGCTATGGGATTTGCATGGCGGACTGCCGATGCGGCACCCCCTTGCGCTACCGCGATGCCATCCATGGCGAAAGGCTCAGGATGCTTGAGGGGGAGAGGAAGGAGTAGCATTAACCATTCGGAATATTTGGGGAAAATGTGTTTGGCATGGCAATTCAGGAAACGCTTCGCCAGGGAGCATCGCGCGAGGAGGCTTACCTCAGGGGGATATTCTCCTCCCACTACCAGCGCGCGCCAATCGGGGCTTACAAGCCCCAGGAGCGCGAGTTCGGCTTTGGGGGCTGGGAGAAAAAAATAGAGTTCCGCCACATAAGGGTGAAAAGCGATGCCGAGCTTCGCGCCAGGCTGGTCTCCGAAGCCCCGCTTTATGTTTCGCATTCTGTTGGCTATTACGAATTCCCCGATGCTCGGCCCATGCCGAAAAAAAACTGGCTTGGCGCGGATTTGGTCTTTGACTTGGATGCCGAGGGGCATTCCTGCGGCAAGTTCACCTGCCAGCACTGCCTGGATGGCGTGAGGGCAGACGCGGTAAAGCTCATAGAGGAGTTCCTGCTGCCGGACTTCGGATTTTCAAAGCAGGAGCTGTCGGTGAACTTTTCAGGGAGCAGGGGATACCACATACATGTGAGAAACCAGGCGGTCATGCAGCTTGATAGGGAGGCCAGGCGTGAGATAGCGGATTATGTTTCTGGCACAGGGCTTGCCTTTGACCGCCTTTTCTGGCAGGATGGCAAGAAACTTTTCGGCCCAAAGCCCTCGCAGGGAGGCTACGGGGGAAAGTTCGCAAGGGCATTTGCCAAGAGATTGGAGGATGCCACTTTTGCAGCCCTTATATCCAGGAAGCTGAAAAAGGAGGGGGAGCGGCAGAAGCTGCTCGCATCCATAAATGAGGGCAACTGGGACAGCATAGGCATTGCGGCCCGGGAAAAGAAGCTTGAGGAAAAGTTCGATGAGATGCGGCTGACCATGGCGGGCAGGATAGACGCCAATGTGACTGCGGATTCCACCAAGCTCATCAGGATGCCAGACAGCCTGCACGGGGGCAGCGGCTTTGCGGCAAAGAGGATGGGTGTGCCCGAGCTTGCCTCATTCGAGCCCATGAGAAGCGCCCCTGTTTTCACTGAAGGGGAGCTGAAGGTGAGAGCATCTGAGAACGTGCCTGCGCTGAACATCAGGGATTTCTCTTTCGGGCCGATACCCTCGGGCCAGACCAGGGAGCTGCCGCAGGCCGCGGCGGTCTACCTTTTGTGCAAAAAAGCCGCAGTGCTTGCCTGATGATGCGGTCGCCTGGCTGGCACTGGTTTTTATTCTTTGTGAAACGGAAAAGTAGGGGAGAGTTGTGGCTGAGGAAATTTCTTACAAGCGGCTGCGCGATTTGGCGCGGGAGGAGAAGGCGCAGCCAGGGCTATCGATTCTGCCCCAAGAGTTCTATCCATCGATAACATCTTTCCTATCCTCAAAATTCACCGAGATTCAATCCAGCCGCTCGCTCATGCAGATGAGGGAGTTTGAAAACGCGGTCGCCGTGATAAAGGAGATATCTGAGATAAGGCAGCAGAAGATACTTTTCAAGGCGATACGAAACGGCGGGGTGCACGGGAAAACGGATGATATGACCCGGGAGGAGCACGAGCTTTACGACCGGTTCTGCTCAATCATCTGCGATGAAAAGGCTCGGCTTTCCGTCCTGCTCTCAAGATTCGAGTCCGGGGGGCAGATAACGCAGGAGCAGCTTGCCGCCCCCAGCAGGCTTAAAAAGGTGAGATTTACAAAAGACGTTCCTTCCTACAAGGGGGCAAACAGCCAGACCTTCGGGCCGTTCAAGACCGGCGAGGAAGGTGCGCTGCCTTCTGAGGAGGCCGAATGGCTTTTGAAGGGCAAGCTTGCAGAGCTTGCGCAATAGGCAAAGAGGAGATTGTTATGAAATATCCAAAGGAAATAAGGACATACTGCCCGCACTGCCTCAAGCATACTGTGCACAAGGCAAAGCTGGCGTCAAAAGGAAAGGCGCGCCCGATGGCAATCGGCACCCGCAAGCACGAGCGCAAGCTGTTCGGGCACGGCGGAAAGAGGGCAGGCAAGGTGCCTGTCAAGAAGCAGGGGGTGCGCCAGAAAGTGATGCTGGAGTGCCAGGTGTGCAAAAAGAAGCAGGAGCGGATTGTGGGCAGCCGCACCAAGAAGAAGATAGAATTCGGAGCTTGAGAGGTTTTCATATGAGCAAATTCCTTAGAGTGAAATGCGCCTGCGGCAACGAGCAGAACATATTTGCCAATGCCGCAAAGGCGGTCAAGTGCCTGGTCTGCGCAGCCACGCTGGCAACGCCAACCGGCTCGCGGGTGCAGCTGTCCGAAGGCGCGAAGATAATCAAGGTTCTTTGAACAGGCAGGGGAAGGTAGAAAAAATGGCTGAAATGCCCGAGCAGGACGAACTGGTATTGTCAACAGTGAAGAAGATAATGCCCTACGGCGCGTTTTGCACGCTGGATGAGTACGGGAACCGGGAGGCTTTTGTCCACATTTCCGAAGTTGCGCCCAGGTGGATAAAGAACATACACGAATTCTTGCGTGAAGGGCAGCGCCTGGTGGCAAAGGTCTACCATATAGAGGTTGAAAAAGGCCAGATAGACCTTTCGCTCAAGCGCGTCACCGAGTCTGAGAGAAAGGCGAAGATGGAGGGCAGCAGGCGGGAGAGGCGCGCTGACAAGCTTTTCGAAGTCGCGCTCAAAATCGCCAAGTCCACCAAGGCAGAGGAGATGGCTGCCAGGCAGGCGCTGAGTGCGAAATACGGAGGCATAATCGAAGCCCTGGATGCGCTTGGCGAGCAGGGGGAAGCCGCGCTTTCTGGCATGAAGATAGAAAAGGGGCTGCTCAAGGCGCTTTTGGAAGTGGCTTCGAAAAATGCCAAAAAGGCGCGGGCGGAGATAAACGGCATACTCACCCTCACCTCCTACGCGCCTGACGGGGTGGACGTGGTGAAAAGGATACTTGGCGCTGCAAAGCCTGCAGGCGCAGAATTTTCCATACTTTACCTGGGAGCCCCCAAATACCAGCTGCGCAGCGTGGCTGAGGACTTCAAGACTGCCGAAAAGGCGATGGACGAGGCGCTCGCCGCGATAAACGCGGCTGCAAAAGAGGCGCGCGCAAATGCCGAGTTTGCCAGGCTTGAGGAAGAGTAGCGGGGCTGGACAGCCATCGCAGGGGATTGCAAGATGCGCTTGCGCGCACACGCGCAATGTCTTTTTGGGATTGGGAACTTGGCCGCCCAAAGACGATTGTTATATAAACTCCTAGTTTTGAAAATGCATGATTCGGATGAAAAGAATGAGGCGCTGCTCGCTTTGCAATTCTTACACGCTTGACCAGACGCACTGCGGCAAGGAGGCAGCCAGCCCGCACCCGCCAAAGTTCTCAATACAGGACAAGTACGCAAAATACAGGCGCGAAGCTGCTGGAAAGGACTGAGTCGTGATTGCTATGATTGAGACCACCATTGTCGAAAAGGAAAAAGTGAAGCTGAAAAATCCGATACTCATCGAGGGATTGCCAGGCATTGGCCTTGTGGGCAAGATAGCGGCAGACCACCTGATTGCCGAGCTTAAGGCGGAGAAGGTGGCCGAGCTTTACTCCCCGCACTTCCCGCACCAGGTGCTCATGCAGAAAAACGGCGTAATGCGCATGATAAAGAACAAGTTTTACGCGGTGAAGGGAAAAAGCCGCGACCTTCTCATATTGGTGGGAGATGTCCAGGCGGTCACCTCCGAGGCGCAGTATGAGGTAACCGGGAAGATGCTCGACTACGCGCAGAAAAAAGGCGTCAAGCTCACAATCACCCTTGGCGGATACGGCATGGGAAAGGTGCAGCCCACCCCACGCGTGTTTGGGATAGTATCGCACAAGAGGATGGTAGAGGAGTACAAGAAATACGGCGTGATATTCGGCGAGAGCAAGGGCTCGATAATAGGGGCGGCAGGGCTGCTTTTGGGTCTGGGAAAGGTGCGGAACATGCCCGGGGTCTGCCTGATGGGCGAGACGCACGGCGGGTTTGTGGATGCCAAGTCGGCGCAGGCTGTGCTGGAAGTGCTCTGCAGGATACTGGAGATTAAGCTGGATGTGAAGAAGCTGGATGAGAGGGCGAAGGAGAGCGAGATGTTCGCCAAGAAGATGGAGAAGGAGGCGATGGCGGGCAAGGGGATGCCCACCGTGGAGCCTGGCAAGCACGACTTGTCCTACATACGCTGATTTGCAGCATTTTCAGCTGTTTCCACGCGGCGCAAATAGCTCCTGTTTGGCAAGGCGGCAAGAATAAGCCATAGGCCTGCATCGAAAAGGCAGAGTTACCAGGGGACTCTTTTCAAGCCCAGCCTGTGCGCCACAGCATTCGCCCCAATGTGAAGAAAATAAGTGAGCACTGAGAGGAAGACAATCGCCTCTAATGAGAGCAGGCGCGAGGCTATTGGATAGGAAAAAATCATGGCAAAAAGAAGGAACATCAGCTGGTCCATGACAAGAGATGGCTTGCCCTGCGAGATTCCCTGCCTGCGCTTGATGAAGCTGCCAAACAAGTCCCCTGCCATGGTGCCCAGCCCCAGAAGGAAGCCCGCCAGGACATAGGTTTGCAGCCCGGAAAAGTAGATGTCCGCCGCGGTGCCAGGCAGCAGCAGCCCTTCCAACGCCCCCACAAGAGTGCCTGCGGCAACGCCTGAAAAAAATCCGCGTATGGTTTTCCCGTCTCCCAGAATCCGCCTGCCGTCACCCATCTTCCTCTTCCCGTCAATCGGCGCGCCCCCGCCCAGCAGGACAGGGACCGAGTTGGCAAAGTAGGATGGAAGGGCATAAAGCACCAGCCAAAAAGCCATCAATGCGGATTCCATTTGCACCGCTAGGATTCGCAAGGTGAAGTTTATTAACTTTTGAAACAGAATGGGGCGGGGGGAAAAAATGGCAAACAGGCAAAGCGGCGGCAACAATTATGCTTATGCGTGGCTGGGCGGGCTTCTGCTCCTTGCCCTATTGGTGGTGGCTGCATATTCCATGGCGCCTTTAGAAGGCTGCGTGGGCGTGATTGAGATAAAGGGGCAGATAGTCTCGGATGATGTGCCAGCCACCCTTTTCTCAGACGAGGTTAAGGGGGCGCAGAGCATTGCCAGGGAAATAAAAAGCGCCGAGGGCAGGAGGGAAGTGAAATCAGTGCTGCTGCTTATAGACTCGCCTGGCGGGAGCGTGGTTGCAACCAGGGAGATATATGACGCTTTTTCAGCATTGAACAAAAGCAAGGTGGCATACATACACGAGCTTGGGACTTCGGGGGGGTATTATGTGGCATCTGGCGCGGATTACATTCTTGCCCACCCGGACGCGATTACCGGCAACATAGGTGCGCGCATCACCCTTGCAGACATGAGCGGGCTTTTTTCCAAATTGGGCTATAATGAAACATCGATAAAATCAGGCGCGATGAAAGACATGGGGACCGCCTCCCGCCCATTGACTTTGGATGAACAGGAGGTTCTTGCCAGCATTGTAGACGAAAGCTTTTCCCAGTTCCGCGAGGCTGTTGTGAGGGGGCGGGGCAGCCGCCTGGACGCCCAGCTTTTCGAGCAGGCCCTGGATGCCCGGCTGCTGACCGGAAGGCAGGCAAAAAAGATAGGCCTTATTGACGATGTTGGCAGCAGGGAGGCTGCGCTGAAAAAAGCCGCCTGGCTTGGCGGAATAGACAGCAGCGAGCCGCAGGAATGCGAGCTTTCGAAAAGCAGCGGGAAGAAAAGCCTGCTGGGGGCATTTGCATCCGAGGCAGTGCAGGCTGCGCTTGGCAGGATGGGCTTCCCGCGGCTATCCTATAATTAGTGGTTTTCATGGGAAAAAAGCCCCTGGACATAAGCGGCCTGCAGGACCGGTCATGCCCACCGAAAAAAAATCCGGCAGGCAAGGCCTTTTTTATCGCAGGCACGGCATTGGTGTTTGCCATAATCGTGTTCTTTTCCGTTTTTCCCCCAAAAATTGCTGCAGGGGAGGAGAAGCTTGAGATTTTCCCGGAAGGGCCTCAAAATGTACTGGAAGGGGATGAGCTGGGGCTTTTCCTCATCACCTCCTGCGGCCCGTTCAAGACCTACCTTGACGGGGTAGAAGAGGGAAGCTATCAGCAAAGCGTGAAAACCAGCCTGAGCCTTGAGCCTGGGCGGCACATGTTCGAGGCAAGAAACGCCAATTGCTTCGCATCCATTTCATTAAGCGTTGAGAAGCGCGAATGTGAAGACGGGTTTGAGCAGGGGTGTGCTGCGGGGAACTGCAACGGCACAAAAACATGCCGTGGCGGCAGGTGGGGAAACTGCGTATTGCAAAAAAAAGTCTGCTCACCGGGCCAGAGACGGGGCTGCAGCATAGACAGCTGCAACTTCGGCTATTCTTACTGCAATGAATGCGGCTCGGGATTTGGGCCGTGCAAGGCGGAAAACGGAAACAGCACAGACTGCGGGGAAGAGAACTGCGGCTGAAAAAAGACTTGGGATTTGGCGCCGGGCAAAGACAGCCGCCCTATTGCGAGCCCCCGCAAAGGCCGGAAAACATCAGCTTTTTCATCTTGCCCTATCTTTTCCTTATCCCGTGGCTGGAGAATTTCATTTTCTTCGGCTTGGAAGTCGCAGCCTTCCGAGGCGCCGCTCTTTTCTCATAAGAGGGCTTTTTTTTGTCTGGGCGCTTTTCCTCCTGCAAGTTTCCAGGGGCACCTTGGGTTTTTTCCGCACCCATTTCCTTTTCCTGCCCAATGCCTTGATACTCGTGCCCTGAACGCAGCTTTTCTCGGATTGCCTCAAGCTCAGATATCGCTTTTTCTATTTCGTCCTCCTCATGCGCGCTTTCGCCCTCGTGCCTCGCTGCTGTTTCCAGCCGCACGAGTGCCGGGTCAAGTTCGGAAAATTCTTCCTTCCCCTGCCCTGGCTCGGCTTCGAATACACCCTGCGCGCCCCCTTCCTCTTCCCTCATCTGCTTTTTCCGGCTTTCCAGTATTCCGCGCGTTGTTTCGCGTATCCGCTCATCCTGCTGGGATTGCTGAACAAAGCTGAATTTCTGGGTGTAGGTCGGGGCAGCCGCTGCCTCCCCCTGCCCTGCCTGCGGATACCCCTCGTCATCCTCCCTTTTCGCAGCCAGGAAATTGTATATTATGAGCGCAACGACGGCAATTATGAAAATAGCTGCGAGTATCGGGAAAATCCCCGCAAGAGAGGGCAGCACGCCCCGCTCATCTACTGCGGCTGCCGCCACTGAAGGCTGCCCGTCATCAGGCAGGCGAACCTGTGTGGATGTCAGGTCTGAAAGGCGGTAGCCTTCCACTGAATATGTGTAGTAGCCCGGCGAGCTGGCGATGAATGACGCTGTGCCGCTGCCGTCTGTTTTCACAGCCTGGCTTGAGCCGTCTGCCAATTCAACATAAACTGTGGCTCCCTGCACAGGCTGGCCCTCATTGGTTTTTATGGTAAGCGAAAGCCTTTCGCCAACCTTGGAGATGCTTGGCGCAAAAAGCGAGATCAACACGGGGTCGGACAATATGGAAACCGCGCCAGCCTTTTTCGCAGCTCCCTCAAGCAATGTTGCGGAAAACCCGTATGAGACTGATTTTGACTCCCCTGGCTTGAGGCTGCCAATCTGCCAATAGGCCTGCCTGCCGTCCGTGGTGTTCGGCTGCGGCGAATAAGTCAGCTTTGCGCCAACAGGAACATAATTGACATTCTCCACAATCGAGATGCCCTCCCGCTTCAGATTGCCGATGTTTTGCACTGACAGGGTCACTTTGGTGTCATAGCCGTAGTTTTTTCCAGATGGTGCGACCGAGCCTGTGTTGATGCAGGTGTTGCTGACCGCATTTGCAAAGCAGGGATCGTCATCCTGCACCTGAATTGTGCGCGTGACCTTCAGCCAGTTGCCCGCAGTATATTCGGCAGTGTAGTTGGTAGCAAAAACTGCGCAAAAGAGCAACAACAGACTTGCCGCAAAAGTAAAAATTTTCATAAATACCCCCCTTGAAACACTATGTTTTCTGGCTGCAACCATATATAAATCTTTGTATTTAGTGTGAATGCGTGTATGGGCGCAGGCGCAAAGCGGGCAAAAAGACCATTCTGCCAATTTCATTGGAGGAATTGGAAAAAAGCTGCCGGGACCTTTTCACGCTTGGAGCCGTCAGTCTTGTTCTTTGTGCTCCCCCCGCCTGCCGTATATTTTTTTCCTGCGCACCTCGCGGAAAAGCGGCTTTCCCTCGCCGCCCCCCTGTGACAAAGAACTCATGCCGCGCTCGAAATTGTCCCATTCGAAATTCACTTTCAGCGCCCTGCCGGTCTCTATGTCAATCAGCATGAATTTCTGGTTTTTTATCTGGAAATTGCGCAGCAGCAAGCCCCGCACAGCCTCCAGGCGCATGGTATGCGCAAGGGAGGATGTGATGAAAAAACAAAGCTGCGCTCCGGATTTGTTCAGCCGCTCCAGGGAAGACTTGAACTCGGATATGTTGCCGAACTGCAGCTCGAATGCGGCAGAGTGCCCCTCTTTGCGCATGAAGTAAAGCCAGCAGGGGGATTGCGCCTCAAGATAGCCGAAGCGGAACGCTATCTGCGAGTATTGCTCGGCGAGGGACTCTATCAGGCGCGCCCTGGGCTTTTTCACCCTGAGCACTTCATCGATGAAATCCATTGGTGAAACTTGCGCGTGCGGCATTTTAAAATTAAGCTCCAATAGATGGAGCTTGGTGTGGGAATGATTGTTTCCCTTGAGGAAGGATCGTACCTTGTTTCGCTTGCGCGCCGCTCGATAGACGGCTATGCCACAACAGGCAGGAAAATACTCCCAGACCGGTCTGGCGGAGTGCTGTCTGAGAAGCGCGGGGTTTTTGTCACGCTTGAAACGCACCCTTCGCACGAGCTTCGGGGATGCATCGGCTATCCGCTGCCAATAAAGGAGCTTGCACTCTCCGTGGTTGACTGCTCCCTTTCCGCGGCATTTGAGGACCCCAGATTCCCCCCGCTGGAGAAAGGCGAGCTGGAAAAATGCGTCGTCGAAGTCAGCGTCCTTACTGTCCCGGAAGAAGTCAAGGCAAAATCGCCATCGGAATACCTGAAGATGATAAAGGTTGGCAGGGACGGGCTGATAATAGATTACGGCTACGCATCAGGGCTGCTGCTGCCGCAGGTGCCGGTGGAGTGGAACTGGAACGAGAGGGAATTCCTTTGCCAGGTCTGCCAGAAGGCAGGATTGCCCCCAGACATGTGGCTCTCGCCTTCAGCGCACCTGAGGCGCTTTGAGGCGCAGGTATTCTGCGAAGGAAAGCCCGGGGGCAAAGTGTCGCTCAAGAGGCTAATACGCTAATGGTGGTTTTTTTGGAGATAAAGGTTTCAAAGACAAAGGAGGGGATTCTTCTTTCCGGCAGCCTGCCCCCAGAGCTTGCCTCCTGCCCCTCGCTTGAGATTTTTCCGCTTCGCGACGGAGCGTATCTGCTCACAGTCGGGGGGTTTGTAGGCGCAAGGCTCCAGGCGCCGCAGGCAAGCGTGAGCAGCCTCTTAAGCGAGCCTGAAAAAAAAGTGGTCAAAAAGCTGCTCTCGGTCCGCTTTGAGCGGCGAACCCCCCTGGAAGTTGGAAAAACGCTTTTGCCCGATGAGAAGGAAACCCTCGCAGGCCTTATGAAAAAGAAGATAGTCCACATTTTCCAGGGCGAGAAATACGGCAAGGACGGCGTTTACTCGGTTTCTGACTTCGCCTTCAACGCGGTTCGCGAGGCTGGGCAGGCGGCCACTGGCCCCCAGCAAGGTGCGGGGGCATTGCCAATCTCCACGCATATGCACCTGGAGAGATTCGGCTGGATGGTGCTTGAGGGCGAGTCCGATGCAAAGGCGTTTGCCGCGGCATACCCGGAAAAGGTGAAATCCGGGGAGGTGAGCGGGGTGCGCGCATTTGACCGGAAATTCTATTTTGTGAGCAGGCAGTTTTACCAGGAATGGGAAAAGAAGGTGCAGCTTTCCCTTGCCAAGTCCGAAAAGTCGGCAGAGGAGATATCCGCTGAAACCGGGCTTGCCCCTGAAGGGTGCAGGTGCCTGCTTTTCCACCTTTGCGAAAACGGCGAGGCGATGGAGAGGCACAGGGGAAAATTCAGCAAGGCCTGATGGTTCCATATGGTAAGGATACGAGACCCGCTGCACGGCACAGTTGCATTGACGGACATTGAGAAACGCGTGCTGGACAGCCCGCAGATGCAGAAGCTTCGGGGGATAAAGCAGCTTGCCATGGCGCATCTTGTTTACCCGGGGGCAAACCACACCCGCTTCGAGCATTCCATAGGGACGCTGGCGCTTTCGGATAAGATTTGCGTCGAGCTTGGCCTTGAGAAGGAAAGGCGGGAGAAGATACGCCTGGCCGCCCTTCTCCACGACATCGGGCATGTGTGCTTTTCCCACGAGGCGGAGGCGGTGCTATCGCCGTTGCTTGGGGACCACGAGAAAATCGGCAGGAAGCTTGTTGAGAAAAGCCCTCTTGCAGACATTGTCGGGGAGCAGTTCTCCCCCCGCGAAATCGCCCTGCTTTGCACCACGCCGCTTGGGGAGATAATAACTTCCGACATCGGCTCGGACAGGATGGATTACCTGCTGCGCGACTCCCATTACACAGGGGTTGCCTACGGGGTCATTGACTCGGACCGGATTGCCAATAGCCTGGCATTCTTAAGGCAGCGCCTGGTGCTGCGTGAGCGCGGGCTGGAGGCGGCAGAATCGCTGCTGGTGGCGCGATTCACCATGTTTTCCACAGTCTATCTGCACAAGACAGTGAGGATTGCAAGCAGGATGCTGCAGCAGGCCATTTGCCTTGCCCTGCAAAGCGATGAGCTGGATGGGCATGAGGCTCTTTGCATGAACGACTCCCAGATGCTGCAGAAGCTTTCTGAATGCACTGCCAGCAGAAAATACGCAATAAAGCTGCAGATGAGGAAGCTTTACAAGAGGGCATACAGCCTGCCGCTTTCCCGCTTGCAAAAGGAACATGAGAGGTTGGAGGAAACGCTTTTTGAAAAGTGCGGCTGCCCAGTGCTTGTGGATGTCCCCCGGCTTTCCCCCGGGGCTTCTGTCGAGGTGCTATTTGATGGGAAACGGGTGCCGATTTCCGCCTGTTCGCAGCTGGTCGCCTCGTTGCAGAAAATGCAGAAAAGCCGGCTGGAGGCGCTTGTAATCTGCGAGGAGAAGAATGTGAGGAAGGTCGCCTCTGCCGCCGAAAAGCTGCTTGGCGGATAAGACAGGGCAAAGCCTTTTTTCAGGCGCTCTTGCCAACCAGCAAAAGCTCTGCAAGCTTGACTGCTATTATGAACACTGCCGCAAAAAGCACCACGCCGCGCGGGTTGAATTTCCATCCGCCAAGATTGGTGTTCGAAGTGATGCCCATTATGCCTGCAGACGACTGCGGGCCCGAGATGTTTATCCTGTCAACGCTCATGGACGATGCTGTGGTGCCAGGAGTTTAAAAAACTAATTCCCAACATCAAGTCATGTTCGGCACTTCCGGGATACGTGGGGTGTACGGGAAAGATGTCACGCCAGAGCTTGCCTTCAAGGTGGGAAATGCCATCGGCGGGCAAAAACAAAGAGTGGTTGTCTGCAGAGACGCCCGCGCCACTTCGCCCGTGCTTGCAGAAGCGCTCTCCTCCGGCGCGATGCTATCAGGAGCGCAAGTCATTGACATCGGCATTGGGCCCACCCCGCTGCTTGCCTACGCAACAATGAAGGAAAGGTGCGGCGGAGCCATGATAACCGCCTCGCACAATCCGCCAGAGTACAACGGCATCAAGCTCTTTTCACATGGCATGGAATTTTCGCGCGAGTCGGAAAAGAAGGTGGAGTCCGCAGTTGCTGCCCAAGACAAAACAACTGGATGGGACAGGGTGGGGCAGAGAGGGGAAAAAGACTATTCGAATGAATACATCGCGTTTCTTCTTTCCAAAGTCGACCTTGCAGCAATAAAGAGGAAGAAGCCCCGCGTGCTTGTTGATGCCGGAAACGCCGCTGCCTACAAGCTTGCCCCGGAGCTTCTTGTTGCAGCAGGCTGCGAAGTGGTGGCACTTTCCTGCGATGCGCCGGGGAAATTTGCCCGCAATCTGGAGCCAAAGCCATCAACCCTGGAGCTAGCCTCAAAGATGGTGATTGCGGAAAAATGCGACTTGGGGATAGCTTTTGACGGCGACGGCGACCGGGCGATTGCGATTGACGAGGAAGGAAAGGTGCTGCCGCTGGATGTGCAGCTTGCGATTTTCTGCGGGCATTTTTTGGAGAAAGATGGGGCGAACAAGAAAATAGTGAGCACGGTTGAGGCATCGCTTTGCGTGAGGGAAACTGTGGAGTCCCTTGGCGGAAAAATCCACATCACCCCTGTTGGCAGCCTGCATGTCGCGCAGGAGGTGGGAGCGTGGGGGGCTGCCTTCGGGGGCGAGCCTTGCGGGGAGTACGTTTTCCCAGATGCAACGCCGTGCGCGGACGGGCTGCTCGCCTCGCTTTTCATCGCCGAAATATTCGCGCAAAAAGGCAAGCTCTCAGTCCTTTCCCGCGGAATAGCGACGCACCATATGGAGAGGCGCAAGTATGAGTGCGCCCAGGACAAAAAGGGGAAGGTGATGCAGGCGATTGCCCGGGGGCTTGCGATGGAGGGGCGGCTGTCCACAACAGACGGAATCCGCTATGATTTTTCCGATGGCTGGATGCTCATCCGCCCTTCAGGCACCGAGCCTGCCATACGGCTGACCTGTGAGGCTGCAAGCGCGCAGAGGCTTGCCGAAATTGTGCGAAAGGCGGAAAAGGCGATAATTCAGGCAATAGGCACTTCCCCAGGCTAGTGATGCGATAGCTGGTGGGGGCAAAACAAACCAAATAAAAACTAATTCTCTGCAAATCAGGTCATGACATCCATCCGAAAGGCGGTCGTGCTTGCGGCAGGGGAGGGCAAGCGCCTCCGCCCGCTCACCTACACGCGCCCGAAGTGCATGATACAGCTTGCCGGGAAGCCCATTCTTCAGCACGTGCTTGAGAACCTCAACGCGGTTGGAGTGAAGGAAGCCGCTGTCGTAGTGAAGTACAAGAAAGAGGCGATTACCGAATACTTTTCCAAAAACCCGGTTGACGGGATGGGGCTTTCCTTCATAGAGCAGGGGGAGAGATACGGCACGGCAGCCGCTTTTGGCGAGGCGGAAAGCTTTGCCACCGAGACATTCTTCGCTGTTGCTGGAGACATCATAACAGAGGCATCCGCCCTCAAGCGCCTGGCAGAAGGGGCGCAGGGGGAGGTGACAGCGGCATTGCGCGCTGTTGAGGATGCGCGCGAGTACGGAACCGCGCTTGTCAAGGACGGGAAGATATCTGGCTTTGAGGAGAAGGTGGAGAAGCCCAAAAGCAACCTTGCGAACTGCTCGCTTTATGTTTTCGAGCCCTCTGTTTTCAAAAGAATAAGGGAGCTGAAAAAGTCGGCAAGGGGGGAATACGAGATAATTGATGTTCTCAAAGGCGCCACCGCTGTTCAGATAAGCGAGTACTGGCTGGACATGGGCATGCCCTGGCAGCTCTTTTCAGCAAACGAGTTTCTGCTTTCAAAGCTGCCGGAGAAAAAAGGCAAGATAGAAAACTCCGTTGTGCGGGGAAAAATCATTATGGAAAAAGGGGCAGAGGTGCATGACTCCGTGATAGAGGGGAATGTCTACATCGGCGAGAACTCCTATGTCGGGCCGCACGCATACATACGCGGCACCACCTCGGTGGGGCGCGACTGCGGGATAGGGGACTCCACCACGCTGAAAAACAGCATAATATTCGACCATGTGAATGCCAAGCACCTCACCTATATTGGGGACTCGATAGTGGGCAGCAACTGCAATTTCGGTGCGGCAACGCAGATAGCCAACTACCGCTTTGACGCGGGGCACATACATGCCATAGTGAATGATGTGACAATTGACACGCAGCGCAACAAGCTTGGCGCCATAATCGGTGACAACACGAAAATGGGAGTGCTCACCTCTGTGATGCCGGGCAAGATTATAGGGGACGGCTGCTGGGTGGATGCGGGGGTTGTCATCAAGGAGAATGTTGATAGGAAAACGCACCTGATTTTGCACCAGGCGATAACAAAAAAGAGGCTTGATGGAAAATCAGAGGCTGAATGACCGGTGGCTTCTTGTCCAGGCACATCATCACAGGAATAGACCCGGGCGCAACTGTCGGGATTGCCATCCTTGACCTGTCGGGCAAAAAGCTGGCGACACAAAGCATCCTTGGAGGGGGGATTGCAGAGGCGGTTTCCTTCATAGAAAGGCACGGCACGCCCTCGCTTGTCGCCTGCGATGTCCGCCCTGCGCCGGAGATGGCGCAAAAGGTCGCTTCCTATTTTTCCTGCAGGCTCTACTCCCCTGAGCGCAGCATACGCGAGGAGGACAAGCGGGGAATTGCGCGTGGAGCTGATGTCTCAAACAACCACGAGAGGGACGCTTACGCTGCGGCGGTGCTGGCTTTCCGCGCACACGCCAACAAGCTCCGGCAGATTGATGCGCTGGAGGATTTTGCCCTTCCTGAGCGAGAGAGGGCCAAGCACCTCATGCTCAAAGGCTACCGGCTGAAAGACGCCCTTTTGGAGCTTGCAGCTCCCGGGGATGGAGAGGCGGAGGAACAGGAACTGCGCACCAAGGAGCAGCCGCACGGGCAGGCACCTCATCTTTCGCAAGAGGAGCTCAGACTGCGCGTTTCCGCCCTTGCGCGGGAAAATGCCAACCTCCGCCTGCTTGTAGACAGGCTGGAGGCGGAAAAGCAGAACCTGGGGGAGAGGCTGCGCCTGATGGAAAACGGGGTGCGCCAGTCTTTTCTGCGCGACAGGGAATTCCGCAAACTGCGCAACCAGCTGCAGGCCGCCATTTCACGCTTAAGTTTCAGGAAGAGGCCGAAGGGCCCCCAGCAGGCGCAGCTGCAAAAGAGCCCGCCCAAAAAGGCGCAGGGCGAAAAAAGCCGCGAAGGCGGGGTTTTAAATGTGGAGGAGGAAAAGATTGACCTTGAAGCGATGGTGATGGATTACAGGAAAGGAAGGGACCGGGTCATCTGAGAACGCGGGGTGAAACAATGGAAGAAACAGGTGCCGCACAAGCGCCAAGCGCCGAGCGCAAAGACAACAACGTGATTTATATTGGCAAAAAATCTGTCATGGGATACGTTCTTGCAGTGGTGACGCAGTTCAACGGAGGGGCGAGCGAGGTCTACATCAAGGCGCGCGGCAAGGTTATTTCGCACGCGGTGGATGTTGCGGAAATAGTGCGCAACCGGTTCATGCCGGGAGTGAAGATAGAGAGCATACTCACCAAAACAGAGGAGCTTGACTCGGAAGACGGGACCAAGACCAAGGTCTCTGCAATCGAGATAAAGCTCGCCAAGTGATTCATCCTTCCCGCCCTGCTTTCCATCACCAGGTTGTTAGGTGATGAAGGATGAAAACCCCTGTTTGCGAGGAAGATGTGCGAAATGGCGAGCTGTGCCCGCAGTGCAAGAAAAAGCTTGCGGAAGGCAGGATAAGCGAGCTTGACTTCGAAGTGGCGCAGGTGCTCTGCAAGATAAACGAGCGCTACAACATCACAAATGCCAGCTTCACCAAGGCGCTGGATTTGGGGCGGGTGGTGCTCATACTCACACGCGGCGAGGTGGGGCTGCTCATAGGGAAGGACGGCAAGATAGTCGGCGAAATCTCATCTGCCTTGGGCAAGAAGGTAAGGATTGCCGAAGCGCAGGGCGACGTGAAAAAAACAATAGCGGACATCATAGCCCCAGTCAGGCTTCTGGGGATAAACAGGGTTTTCCACGAAGGCAAGGAAATAACCAAGGTGCGCCTGCCGCGCCATGAGCTGGAGGAGCTGCCCATAGATGTGCCGACATTGGAGAAGGTGCTGCGCCACTTGCTGGAAGACGACGTCAGGCTGGTCTTGGAGTAGGGCAGGCACTTTTATAATCAATTTCGCGAAAAATTTGGATGGTGTGAAGATGTACCGTACTCATTATGTTTCTGAAGCAAGGGGGAAAACAGGCGCCGAGGTGACGCTTGCCGGCTGGGTGCACGAGGTGCGCGACCTGGGCAAGCTCAAGTTCGTGCAACTGCGCGACCGCACTGGAATTATACAGGTGACTGCAAAGGCTGGCAGGGAGCAAGACGCGGTGCTTGCCGCAATGAGCCAGCCCAAGGAAACGGTAGTCAGCGTCACGGGAAAGGTTGTCGCAAGCAAGATAGCCGAGGCTGGCTGCGAGCTTATCCCCAGCAAGTTCGAAGTGCTCAATGAAATTACCGCAAAAGTGCCCTTTGAAGTCACAGGAAAGGTGCCTGCAGATTTGGAAGTGCGCCTCGACTACAGGTATGTGGACCTGAGAACCGCCAATACCTCGGCAATATTTCGGATAAGAAGCGAGATTGCCCAGGCATTTAGGGAGAAGTGCCAGCTGCTGGGGGCGGTTGAGCTTCATCCCCCGACCATAGTCGAGGCTGCCACTGAGGGAGGGGCGGACCTTTTCAAGGTCCAGTACTTCGAAAAGGAGGCTTACCTGGTGCAGTCGCCCCAGCTTTACAAGCAGCTTGCAATAATCGGGGGCATGGACAAGGTTTACATGACTGTGCCTGTGTTCCGCGCGGAAAAGCACAACACGCTGACGCACCTGAACGAGGCGCTTCAGATGGATTTGGAGCTTGGCTTCGCCTCCCACAAAGACGCTGTTGACGCGCTTGAGGCGGTGGTGCTGCACATACTTTCCAGAGTTAAGAAAAACTGCGCTGCCGAGCTGAAGACCCTCGGCCGAGAGCTTGAAGTGCCGGCCTCCATCCCGAGGCACACCTATACCGAGCTTGTGGACAGGCTGAATGCTGCTGGTGCGAATTTTGAGTGGGGTGGGGACTTCTCGCGCGAGACTGAGGCAAAGCTTTCCGAAGTCCTGGGCTACTCCACATACTTCATCACCGAGTGGCCCACGGCAGTGCGCGCATTCTACTCAATGCCAGACGAGGAAAACCCCAAAATCTGCCATGCTTATGATTTGAACTATGAGGGGCTGGAGATTTCCTCTGGCGCGCAGCGTGTGCACAAGCCTGATGTTCTCATGAAACAGCTGAAGGCGCGCAACCTGAACCCTGCCGACTTCGAATTCTACATGAATGCGTTCAGGGTGGGCGCGCCGCCCCACGCCGGCTGGTCAATCGGATTGGACCGGATGACCATGAAGGTGTGTGGCTTGCACAACATCCGGGAGGCAGTCCTGTTCCCGCGCGACCGTGTGCGGGTAAAGCCCTGACTTTTGGGATGGAAAAAGGAAGCTATATAAACTGAATATCCACAAATTACAACAGAAACAAGTTTTCGCTTAGAGGGAACGAGATGGCAACCGGAAAAATTCAAGGGAAGTTCGAGAAATTTTACAATGGCGCCTACCAAAAGGCAAAAAACAAAAACACCCCCTACGCCATTGCGCAGCGGATACTGCACCCCAAGATGTATTTCGCGTCCAAGCTCATGGATGCCCACCAGCTAGGGGATGACAAGCGCCTTAGCGAGATGGAGATGTTTAGGCTTTTGCCCGGCATGATATTCAAAATGGACTTGGCGGGCAGAATCCTTGCGTATTTTTCCGAAAACAAGAAAGACTTGTATGACCCTAGCCTATCATTCATAGGAAAGAGCGTTTACAGCGTCTTGCCCCCCAGCGCAGCCAAGGAGGTGGAGATGGCGATTGCGACCCTTAATAATGGCTCGATGGCGGCTGAATGCGATTACGAACTGGAGATTGCGGGGGGAAAAAGGCATTACCATGTCCAATTTTCCAGGACCAAAAAAGACGCTGTATACGCGCTGGTGAATGAGACAACCAAGATTTGCAACGCGATTGAAGTCTTAAAGAAAGAGCACGCAAAACTCAGCCAGATGTTTGATGATTCGCCGATACCGATAATGAGATTTGACATTGATGGAAATCTGAAAAAAGTTAACAAAAAATTCCTTGAAGCGTTCGGGGTTGAAAATCCTAAAGAGGTACTGCAGTTCAATATTTTCACAAGCTCGCTTATCAGCACCGAGCAGAAGAACCTCCTCAAAGCAGGGTATGCAATCACCCACGACATGGAATTCGATTTTAGAAAAGCCGTGGAGAGCGGAATATACCGGACTTCCAAGACAGGATTTGCAGCCCTGAATGTGAAGATAGCCAGGATTGAAGCAAAAAATGGGGAGATTTTCGGCTACATAGCGCAGGTGATTGACGAAACCGAACAGAAGAAGCTGGCGCAGCAAAAAGACAGGTTCTTCGAGATAATAGCGCATGACCTGCGCAGCCCTTTCCAGGGGCTGCTTGGCTTTTCAGAGATACTAGCCGACGAGATAGAAGCTGGCTCCAAGGACAGCCTTCATTACGCCAAGAGCATGAAAACGCAGGTTCGGCAGCTTTATGAAACTGTGGCCGAACTGCTCAACTGGAGCAGGATAAACAGCGGGAAATGGTCCCCGAAAATTGTTGAGCTTGATTTGCATGCGCTGGCAGATGCAAAAGGCTCGCTTCTTGCCGCAACTATTGCAGATAAGAGGCAAAAGTTCGAAAACAACATACTTGGGGGCACCATGGTGAAAGCGGACAGGGTGATGGCAGGCGAGATAATCAGCAATCTGCTGACAAATGCCATAAAATTCACTCCTGTCGGGGGGAGAATTTCCATAGGCGCAGATAGCATGAATGACGGCATGGTGCGAATTTCAGTCTCAGACACAGGCATAGGGATAGACAGCGAAAAACTCGGCGACATATTCAGGATAGACTCTAATTACAAGAGCAGCGGGACCGTGGGGGAAAGCGGAACCGGGCTTGGCTTGCGCGTGGCAGCCGAGATGGTTGAGAAGCAGGGCGGCAGGATTTGGGCGGAAAGCAATGGCGCCGGGCGGGGCTCGACATTCAGCTTTACCCTGCCAGCGGCAGAATCTGAAACGCAGCCCGGCGAGGGCTGAGTGGACCTGTGAAAGAACAGCTAGCGCCTCCAACTTTCATAAGGGATGATTGTTTGGGCGCTGATTTTCTTGGGATGCGGCCCGGGCTTGAGCCGTGAGCCAGGCTTTTTTGCGCCTGTTTCCAGCTTTTCTGAAGAATCAGCATTATCTGCGCTTTTTTTCCGCCTTTCAGATAGCATCTGGTTGAATGCCTCGAGCTTTGCCTTGCGCTCCTCAGCCAATTTTTCGAGATATCCGCTCGCTTTTTCCGCGGCTGCCGGGCAAACGCAAGAAAGGTTTTTTTGCGCCTTTTCAAGCATCCCCTCATTGCCCTCAAAGCCCCATTTGTCAACAGCGAGCAGCCATTGCCTTTCGCCTGGCAAAGATTTGAAATAGCTGGGCCTGGAGCCTGCATCAAAAAAATCCAGGATGCTTTCGCACTCCTTTATCGCCGCTGCCGCCCCGGCAATTTTTACGCCCATGGGTGCCATATCCCTGTTTTCTGCCATGAACTTAATTTAAAATCCACACTTCCGGGAAGCTTTATAAACTCTTGTCAGTATAGACAAGCCTGCGAGTTTTGTCCCCTGGCGATGCGGGGACGAATCATGTTTGCCGATGCCCTTTGGCATACCGGAACTGAATTTACCTTACATTAGGTAATCTCGCTGCGCGCCATTGATGGGAACACGATATTTTCGCGTTCGACGCACGCTTCAGGAAACTTACAAGAGAGAGCGATTAAGAGTGCTAAACCGCTGATTTTCATTTGAGAATCAGAACTTGCGAAACAGGATTTGCAACGGAAGTTGCAAAGCTCGTGCAATGCAAATTGCGCGGGATTGAAATTCTATGACTCCAGTTGATCCTGCTGGAGGACACTGCTATCAGAGTACGCCTAAGCCATGCAAATCTGCCCGTCGACTTCGACGGACGGTGTACGGCTCAGTAACAAGTAGTCAATCTGCCCTTCGGACTGGCATACCCTCGGGAAACTGAGGATAATTCCGGATGGCCCGCCTATGCTGGAATGCTTGGCGGGCAAAATGGCGCGCGAATTGGAGCGCGTCCGCCGAAGGATGAGACTGCTCCTGATTAGGTAGTTGGTGAGGTAACGGCTCACCAAGCCGATAATCAGTAGGGGCAATGGGAGTTGGCGCCCCGAGAAGGGCACTGAGACAAGGGCCCTAGTCCTACGGGATGCAGCAGGCGCGAAACCTTTACAATGCGCGAAAGCGTGATAGGGGAACTCTGAGTGGCAGCCGGCTTTTGCCGACTGTCTTTTGGCGAACCTAAACCGTTCGCAGAATAAGTTCTGGGTAAGACCAGTGCCAGCCGCCATGTGCATACGCATATTGCGCACGGTACGCGGTAATACTGGCAGAACGAGTGGTGCCCACGAATATTGGGTCTAAAGAGACCGTAGCTGGCCCGTTAAGTCCACTGTGAAATCTTGGGGCTCAACCTCAAGGCGTGCAGTGGATACTGGCAGGCTTGAGAGCGGGGGAGGTCAGGGGTACTTACGGGGTATGAGTAAAATCAGTTGATCCTGTAAGGACCACCAGTGGCGAAGGCGCCTGACCAAAACGCGTCTGACAGTGAGGGTCGAAGGCTAGGAGAACGAATCGGATTAGATACCCGAGTAGCCCTAGCAGTAAATCATGCAGACTGTGGTGTTGCCGTGGCTTCGGGCCGCGGCAGTGCTGTAGCGTAGGTGTTAAGTCTGCCACCTGGGGAGTACGGCCGCAAGGTTGAAACTTAAAGGAATTGGCGGGGGAGCACCACAAGGGGTGGATGCTGCGGTTCAATTGGATACAACGCCAGGAATATTACCGTGGGCGACGGCAGGATGAAGGCCAGACTAAAGATCTTGCCTAACGAGCCGAGAGGTGCTGCATGGCCATCGTCAGCTCGTGGTGCGATATCGCGGACGCGCCGAAAGGCATGTCCGAGAGTCGTGTCTGCGATGCACAAACTGTCTCGTTAAGTCGAGTAACGAGCGAGACCCTTATGGACAGTTGCTAATTTCCCCTCCGGGGGAGATGCACCCTGTCCAGACTGCCCGCGTTAAGTGGGAGGAAGGAGAGGGCGACGGTAGGTCAGTATGGCCTGAATCTCACGGGCTACACGTGGCATACAATGGTCGAGACAATAGGCTGCGACCCCGAAAGGGGAAGCTAATCCGACAAACTCGGCCCAAGTTCGGATTGGGGGCTGAAACCCGCCCCCATGAAGCTGGAATCCCTAGTAATCGCTTGTCATCATCGAGCGGTGAATACGTCCCCGCTCCTTGCACACACCGCCCGTCAAGTCACCCAAGCTTGTTTTTGGTGAGGCGGCGCTTCTTGGCGCTGTCGAACCAGAGATAGGTGAGGGGGGCTAAGTCGTAATCTTCAAGATTCGCAAGAATCTTGAGACGATAAACAAGGTATCCGTAGGGGAACCTGCGGATAGATCACCTCCAATAAAAAATCCGCAAGGATTTTTTCAAATCAACATTGGATGCCGGTTTTCGGACCGGAAGAAAAGGTTGATTGGAGACTATAGAAGTCAAACGAAGTGTAGCAAGGGTTGCTGGACTCTGTGTCTCTCTCTCTTGGTTTTAACCTGAAGCGTGCCATTTTATTTCTCTTAGCGGAAGCACTGGCACCCTACTCAAGAAAGCTTTATACACCGTAGAAATGCATTTTCGGCATGGATGAAACAGTTGCGTATCTATTCGGAGCCCTCCACGATGGCTATATTTACACTGGAAAAAGTAAGGGTAAGGTCGCAGTTTTCACGCAGAAGGAACGAGGCTGGCTTGAAAACATCAAAAAAATGATCAGACCGTACGGAAAATCTGCCTGGATCTTCAAACAGAGACAGATTTTTATCCTTGAGACGAAATTTGCTGAACTTTTCCAACCATACGACTTTGAAACTTTCACGTATGAGGAAAAAATAGCGTTTATCTCTGGTTTTTTTGACGCTGAAGGTGGAATCCCGATGAAACCAGAGGAGACACGCGCTTACATTCAATTCGTGCAGAAAAAACCGAAAATTCTAGAGAAAATACGAGATTGTTTGAATGGAATGGGAATAAACTGCGGCATCCTCCATATTTATGATAAGGGACGCTCGAACTGTTGGAGATTTTTTGTGAGAACCGACTCTCTTTTTCGATGCATTCATGTTCTGAAATCAAAGCATCCTTCAAAAATAAAGCGGCTTGCGATAATGAAAACGTGCCTGGAAAACTAGCGTCAACCCTATAAACCCTGCTTTTCAAATTACGTCGATGGCAAAGGACAACCTGCACGCGACAAAGGTGATGGTCGCAGCCAACGTTTTTCTCATAGGCTCCAAGCTGGCTGTTGCGCTCCTGACCGGCTCCATCGGCGTGATTGCCGTCCTTGTAGATTCCTGCTTCGACATGCTGGGCGCAGCGCTGGCTTATTTCGGGATAAAAAAGGGGAGGCAGCCTGCTGACTGCGACCACCATTTCGGGCACCGCAAATACGAGGCGCTCTCATCCGTGGGGCAGCTGGCGCTCATCGCAATAACCGCGCTTGTGATTGTTAGCGAAGCCGGAAGAAGGCTGCTTAACGGTGCGCAGCTTGAGGTGAATGCGCTTGACCTTGCCCTCATGCTCATCACAGTGGTGGTGGACATCGCCATCGTAGCCTATCTGAAAAAATACGCGGATGACTCCAGCCCCGCCATTGCCGCTGCCATAGGGAATTACACGTCTGACATAATGCAAAACTCGCTTGTGTTCATCGGCCTGTTCGCAGCCATGACCGGCATTTATGCGGCCGACCCCATAGCCGCCCTGATAGTATCTGCCCTCATGATGCGCGTGGTTGTCCGGGTGGGAAAAGAAACGCTTGCAGACCTCACTGATGCCAGCCCGCCAAAGGAGGAGCTGGAGGCGTATGGAAAGGAGATACTCAAGGTGAAGGGAGTAAAATCCTTCCACCGTCTTCGGGCGAGGAAGACCGCCGGCGCCATACACCTGGACGTGCATATTCAGCTGCCCCCGAGAATCAGCCTGACTTCTGCGCATAAGTCATGCAGAAAGGTGAAGCAAAGGCTGCTTGATAAATTCCCCCATATATCCGAGGTTTTGGTGCATGCAGAGCCTGATGACAGGTGGCAGAAAGGGGCGCCCAGGTTCGGAAGCTAGATGCTTGCTGCTGGCAAACAAGCGGTCAGAAGCTGATTTTTAACCCTGTCGCACGCTAATTCCAGCATGAAATTCACCATGTCCCCAGTCAGGGCCTATCTTCTCGGCTTATGGAAGGGCAGGAGAACTGCGGAGGGAATCGGGGTGGAGGGGCACCGCGAGGTGTGCGACGCCTTCCTCAAGCTGTGCCTGGACGAGAAGTTGTGCCAGCCGGACAAGGTGAAATACCTCGACAATGTGCTGCCCGCCAAGTGCTATTTCTACAACACAGCTCTTCGCACCTGGCTTGATTCTGAAATGGAAAAGCGGGAAGAGCGGCTGCGGTACAAAAACGATTTTGCCGCAAGCTACTTTGCCGGAGTATTTGATGCCAGGGGGGGCTTTTGGGATGATGGGGAGGAAAAATTCTGCTACATCATAGGGGACAGGACCGATGAGATAGTGCTTCTGCGCCTGGGTTTTCGGGTGAAAAAGGAGAGGGGCAAAATCGCAATCATATCGCAGGACTTCTACGGCTGGGTCGCCCCCTACCTGAAGCTGGAAATAAGCAGGAAGAAATAGCTACTTGGACAGGATTACCTTGCTTTTTGGCTTGACCACCAGCACCACTTCGTTTGCCTCGACCAGAAAGTCAACAGAAACCCCTTTGAGGGCGAGCCTGTCCTGAGGGGAAACCCCCCGCGCCCGCTCGGACGGGATTAGAACTGCGATTTCCCTGTGGCCGTCCGTGAGCTTGATTTTTGCAAACGGCTTCTTTTTTGCCCCGGCTCCAAAGCCAACATCAGAAATCGAGGTTATTTGCATTTCGGCAAAAGAGAGGTTTTTCATCCCTGGCTTGAGATTGGAGAA
Organism: Microcaldota archaeon; assembly: GCA_964392435.1. GTDB lineage: Archaea > Micrarchaeota > Micrarchaeia > Anstonellales > Anstonellaceae > UBA10161. Next base: position 394,506 of record CAYMOY010000002.1, on the reverse strand, counting down.
ATTCGCCATGCCTTCCTGCGAAGCCCGCTCCTCCGCCATCCTGAAGGCAAGCCCGAGCTCCTTTTTGAAATTCGCAAGCAATCGGTTCTGCTCGCGCTTAAGCTCGGACTTCCCCATGCCCGGAGTGGTGGCAATCCGATAGGCAAGCGAATACAGATGGTTTGCCGCAAGCTCTTGCAGATGCTCCTTTTCCTCAGCCGTTGCCCCGTCTTCCTCGAAATCCACTTCTGCGTAAGAGTGTGAAAGAGCCGGCTCGTGATCCCCTTCCTCCACCTCCACCAAATCGCTTTTTTGGGGCAGGGGCTCTTTTTTCTGCCCGAAAGGGAAGTTGGGCGCGTTTTCAGCAGGTATGTGCTCTTTTGCCGCCATCTGGCGGGGAGGCAGCCCCTCTGTTTCCTCCTGCGCCGCCTGTGCGCCTATCTTGTCAAGCTCCTGCAGAGGGTCCAGGTCCTGTTTGGAAAAGCCGAAGAGCTTCTGCAATGATGGGAACAGCTTCCTTTTCACAGACTCGCGCTTGTGCGGCTCGTAGTGGGAAAAGAGCTTCTCTATGGTGGGTGCCATGCGCGGCGAGACAGAATGCGGGACTGCTGCAACCGGCTGGGCCTTTGCCTCCTTGCGCTCGGCAAGGAGCTTTTCAAGCGAAACTATGGTCTCCTCTTCCTCCTTGAAATTGCCAAGTGAGCGGTGCGCGGCTGTTTTCACCGCCTCTTCCTTGTCCGAGGAAAGCTCGATGAGGGCGAACACCGCGCGCGGGTCGTCTATCTTGCCAAGGTCTTGAGCGACTTTCAGGCGAACCTTGGGGTCGGAATCAAACGCCTTTGCCACAAGCGAATCCACACTGTCTGGCTTGTCCTCTGTGGCATCCAGAAGGCTGGCTTGGCGCAGCTTTGGCTTCCCTTTTTCTGGAACCATAAAAGCAGATTGGAAGCTAAAGAATAAAAGGCATGAGCCGCTGACTTTTCCATGGATTTGCACTTGCTTTTCCTCTCCGCTTTCGGGCTGGTCCGCGAGCCTGCCCGCGCCCTATCTGTTTTCCTGAACGACTCATCTGCTTTTTTCCTGTTCACAATGGCGCTCGTGGCGGCAGCCACCTATTTTTTCAATGAGCGCAGGAGACTGCCTTTCATGGTGGCCGCTGTGCTGATGGCCTTGCTGCTCGGCTTTGGGCTCAAATTATTGATTGCACAGGAGAGGCCATGCTCCATCATGCCAAGCAAAATAGACTGCCCGGAGGGCTATTCCCTCCCCTCGCTGCACTCTTTATTGGCATTCACCCTGGCAGTCTCAGCAATAGGCAACTGCTCATTTGCGGTTTACCTCGCTTACGCGCTTTTCATAGCCTTTTCCAGGGTTTACCTGGGGGTCCATACGATTACCGATGTTGCAGCCGGGCTGGCACTTGCCTTTTTCGCCTGCGTGATTGCCGAGCTTGCCTGGAAGCGGATGGGCCGCCAGCTGCCCCTCCAGGTCCACACAAGGCATGATTCCGGCAGGCTGAGAAAATAATTATATGCCAGGGGAAGTGGGGAATTTTTCATGAATGAGGATGAGCGCCAGGTTTTACACATAATCTCAGGCCTTGCGGCAATCGCACTGGTGGAGATAGTCGGGGTGCAGCTTTCGGCATACGCAATCGGCATTGTCCTGGTCCTCGGGCTGATGACTGTGCACCTAAAGCTATCAGGCTTCCATCTTGGCCCGCTTGAATGGCTGGTGGAACGCTTCGAGAGGCCGGGCGTGACGCCAGGCTACGGGGCAATGACGCTGACTGCCGGCTGCCTTGCCATACTCACCTTGCTTTCCTCGAAGGAGCAGATAGTCGCATCTCTTTTCATATTGGGGGTGGGGGATGCCGCAAGCACCATTGTGGGCAGGCGCAGCAAAAGGAAGCTTCCATACAGTCGGGTGAAGACATATCAGGGCACTGCTGCGTTTTTCATCTGCTGCCTCCCAGCAGCCTTGGCAGGGGGCTACCAGGCAGTTCTTGTGGCTGGCGCGGCGGCAATTGCGGAAAGCCTGGAGTCGAACATAGACGACAACCTGATAATCTCTGTTGTGTGCGTGGTTTTTTTCAGGCTGCTTGGAGCTTGAGCAGGGCAGGCTTTTAATATCCTTGAGGGCTAATTTGCCGAGGGGAAAATGATGATAATTCCGGGTGAAAAAGCCACAGAAGACAAGCTGGTGGAACAGCTGCTTTCAAGAGGTCAGGCGCAGCCAGCAGGGGTGGACCTCACCTTGCGCGAAGTGCATGAGCTTTCCGAGGCGGGAGAGATAGATTTTGACAACTCTAGGCGGAAGATTTCAGCCACGCGCAAGCTGGAGTTTTCAGAAGGCACCCTTCACTTGAAGCAGGGCTGCTACAAGATAATTTACAACGAGTATGTGAATGTTCCGCTTGACTGCGCGGCATTTGGATTTCCGCGCTCATCGCTGCTTCGCTGCGGGGCGGATGTGCGCTGCGCGGTTTGGGACCCGGGCTACCACGGCAGAAGCGAGTCGCTTTTGGTGGTGGACAACCCCCATGGAATTGTGCTTTACAAGGACGCGAAGGTGGCGCAGCTGGTCTTTATGCGCCTTGAGGCAAAGGCGGAGAGGGGATACGAGGGGCAGTATATGGGGGAGAACAGGTAGCTTGCCCGGGCATCCGCCTAAAAACTTTTACAGCCAGATTTTTTAGGTGGTTTGATGCTGGCCTTCCAGCTGGAGCTCAAAGAGCCAAAAAAAAGCGAGATTGAATCAAAAGCGAGCATTGAAAAGAGACTTTTGCAGGTGGGCAAGGACCTGTATGAATTGAACAAGCAGATACTCAACCAGAAAGCCCTTTTGTCATATGACAAAAGCCTTTTGAATGGACTTAATGCGAAGGACCGCTCCCCGATATCTTACGACACAACTGAAAAATTGGCAACGGAGATAGGCAAGAAGGAGAAAAAGCTTGCCGACCTAAAAGAGCGATATGAGGCGTTGAAGAAAGAGCAAAAAGAATTGATTGGAAAACTGAAAACAACAAATACTGCGGAGAATTAGGGCAGGAAGAATCTTGGGAAAGAAGGTTTTACTGGCTTTTAGATGAAGTAAATGGGATTTGCATGTCTCTTAGGCAGCCGATTGTGGTGGTGATGGGCCATGTGGACCATGGCAAGACTTCGCTACTGGACAGCATACGCTCCACCAATGTCGCCAAAAAGGAGGCAGGGGCGATAACCCAGCACATAGGCGCGTCGGAGATATCCCTTGCAGACATATGCGAAGCTTGCAGCAAGACCATGAAGGGCAAGCTCCCTTCTTTTTCCATACCAGGGCTTCTGTTCATAGACACCCCAGGGCACGGGGCATTCACCCACCTGAGGGAGCGAGGGGGCAGCATTGCGGACATTGCTGTCTTGGTGGTGGACATAAACCAGGGCTTCCAGCCCCAGACTGTGGAGAGCATCAGGATATTGCGCGAGTTCAAGACCCCGTTTATCGTGGCAGCCAACAAGGTGGACATCATCACGGGGTGGAAAAGCCCCAAGCAAAGCGGGGGCTGCCGGATAATCACGGATATAGATTCGCAAAAACCCGAGGTGCAAGGCAGGCTAGACGAGCTTTTGTACTCTGTGGTGGGCAAGCTGCACGAGATGGGAATTGCCTCGGAGCGCTTTGACAGGGTGAACGATTTCACCCGGCAGGTGGCGATACTGCCGGTTTCCGCGAAAACAGGGGAGGGCTTGCCCGAGCTTCTGCTTTCAATCGCAGGATTGTCACAAAAATTCCTGGAAAAAGAGCTTGCCACTGACGCAAGCGGCATTGGCAAGGGCACCATACTTGAGGTGAAGGAGGAGAAGGGGCTTGGCACAACCATAGACGCCATAATTTACGAGGGGACGCTCCACAAGAATGACACCATATTCTTTGGCACCATGAACGGCTCTGCTCAGACCAAGATACGCGGGCTGCTCAAGCCAAAGCTGAAACCGGATTGCGATGGTGACAAATACGAATACGTGGACAGTGTGAGCGCAGCCGCAGGAGTGAAGATATATGCGCCTGGGCTGGAAGGCGCGCTTTCAGGGTCGCCCCTGGTGGTGGACGACGAGAACCCGAAAACCGACCAGCTCAAAGAGATTGACGAGATGATCAGGGGCATAATGAGCGAGTCTGAACTGCTTGGGGTCATTGTCAAGGCAGACACCTTAGGCTCGCTTGAGGCCCTCAGGAAGCTCCTTTCCGCCCAGGGGACCGAAATCAAACGCTCTGGGGTGGGCCGGGTTGTGAGAAAAGACGTGATGGACGCCTCGGTGGTGGCATCCTCCAACCCCTACAACGGGGTGGTGCTCGCCTTCAACCTGGAAACGGATTCAGATGTCCAAGACGAAGCCGCAAGGCTTGGCGTGAAGATATTCTCCTCTAAAGTCATCTATTCCCTTTGCGACGACTATTCTGCCTGGGTCGCGGAGCAGAAGAAAAAGGCCGCAGGCTCAGCGATTGAGAGGCTGCCGCTGCCTGCCAAGCTCCTCGTGCTCCCTGGCTGCACCTTCAGGGCAAGCAAGCCCGCGATATTCGGGGTGGAAGTGGTGGGCGGAAGATTGCGCAAAGGAGTGCGGCTGATGGGTGCTGATGGGGAAATAATAGGCGAGCTTCGCGAGATGCAAAAGGAAGGCAAGGGAGTGCAAAGCGCAAAAAAAGGCGAACAGCTGGCTATTTCGGTTGAGGGGGCAATCTGCGGAAAGTCTTTTAGCGAGGGGCAGTATATTTACACTTACATGACCGGAAGGGAAGGGGAGGAGCTTTTGGCATCAGGCGCCTCGGAACTTAATGATGACGACAGGCTGGCGCTTGGAGAAATACTCGGAATTACCGACAGGAAGCTGATTTGACTGAAAAGGTGTGCGGCTTCAGATAAGGGGGGCGAAATGGAGGTTTGGCTGATTCGTCGCCTTGCCCTCAAGGTGCTCTTTGAAACGCACTGCTGCGATGGAGAGGGCGCCTTCATTTTCAAGAGCATCCACCACTTGCTGGTAAAATAGGGACTGGGACATCGGCTCGCTCTTGATTGCCCTGCCCAGCCTGCCCCTTGCGTAATCAAGCACAGTCATCCTCCCCATGCCGGAAAAATCAATCGGCTCGTTTAGCTTTTTCCCAAGGGCGCGGCAAAGCGCCTGCACCCCAGATAGGTTCCGTTCGTGCATTGCACCAATCAAGTCGGCCACAGTTGCCCTTGAAACGCCATTGGCATTAGTTTGCGTTTGCACCATTTAACCACCCTTCGCAAAAAGTTTTGGTGCGGACTGTTTAAATGCAATGCCGCACCGGCTGGCGCCTGGCTGTTGTTTTAATCCAGCTGGCGCACCCTTTACCATCACTGCCTTCTTGCAATCTTGCCGTATTTCGCATAGGGCTTGCTGGTTGCTGTCTGCAGCCGCTCAAAGACAATCTGGCTTATGCGCATGCCCTCATGTATTGTCACAGGGAAGGGCGCGAAATTCACGATTTCCAGCACCTGGTGGTTGTCCGAGCCTGGCTGGACAAGGGCAGAGGTGACATGCACCGCCAGCCCCATTCTCGCATAGCGGCTTCGCCCTTCAAGCGTGCCCATGAGGTCTGAGGGCATGGTTATGCGCTCGCGCGTAATCCCCAGGCACATGCCCCCAGGGGGAAGTGTGATGGAGCGCTCGTGGTGCTTTTCTGTAGCCTCCTGGAAGCCCACCTTGGACAGGTCAAGAGCCTTCTGCCTTCTGCCGAGGTATTTTTTCTTGAACACCCAAAAGTCGCCCCCCAGGGTAAGGTCTACCGAGGCAGCGCCTATCTGGTCGGCTTTGAGGGCAGGGAAAAAAAGGAGCCTTCTGCTTCTGATGGCGGATTTGATGTCTTTGTCTGAAAGCACCATGCAAAAAGCAGCGGGTTTATTCCTTTTAAACCTAATCTATTCGTAGACTACGACAAAAGCCAAACAAGACTTCGATAGTTTTTAAAAGGCTTTGAGGGTAAGCTTTTGGAGGCAAGAAGGTGCGGCATGGAGAAATTGAAAAACGAGATAGCAGGGGAAATAACGCTTAGCGCCACGCCTGGCTCAACCATGAAGAAATGGAGGGAGATATTTTCGATAACGCAGTCCGACCTTGCCTCGCTTCTGAAGATATCCCCTTCAACGATAAGCGATTATGAGGGCAACAGGCGCAAGTCGCCAGGCTCGGGCGTGATAAAGCGATTTGTCAATTCGCTCATACAAATAGACACAGAGAGGGGCAATCCGATACTTTCCAAGCTGCAGCAGGGAGTGGAGCGGACGGAGCAGTACTTCGAGCTCCACGAGTTTGCCACCAGCATCGCAGCAGTTGACTTCCAGAAGATGATAAACGGCACAGTGGTGGCAAACGAGGATTTGATGAAGGTCAAGAAGCTTTATGGATACACCCTGATGGAGTCCCTCAAGATAATACTGGAGATGCCATTCAACCAGTTCCCCAAGCTTTACGGAAGCATGTCCGAGCGGGCGTTCATATTCACCCAGGTGAGCACCGGCCGATCGCCCATGGTGGTGATAAGAGTGACGCCCATGAAGCCCTCAGTCGTGGTGCTGCACGGGATAAAGGAGGTCGACCCGCTGGCAATAAAAATAGCCGAACGGGAGCAGATACCCGTCATTGCAACAAATATGGATTTGGCAAAGATGAAAGAGGCGCTGAACAAAATCTGATGGGATTGGGGCGCAAAAAAGCTGGCAAAATACGTTTGTAGGTGAATGATATGCAGTCTGTAGGCATCGTTGGCTATGGCGCGTGCGTGCCAAAGTACAGGATAAAATCATCGGAGATAGCCCGCGTTTGGGGGGAGGATGGGGGCAGGATTGCCAAGGGCTTGGGCATACTGGAAAAATCCGTGCCCGATGTTGACGAGGACGCTGCCACGCTGGCAGTGGAGGCTTCGCGAAACGCGCTTTTGCTGGGCAAGGTTAACCCCGAGGGAATTGGGGCAATCTATATCGGCTCTGAGTCGCACCCTTACGCAGTCAAGCCGACCGCAACGATAGTTGCCGAAGCCCTTGGGGCAACGCCAGACCTTACCGCAGCAGACCTGGAATTCGCCTGCAAGGCAGGGACAGCAGGCATCCAGATGTGCATGGGCATGGTTGCCTCCAACATGATACGCTACGGGCTGGCAGTGGGAACGGATACCTCGCAGGGAAGGCCCGGAGATGCGCTGGAGTACTCCGCCTCGGCAGGGGCCGCGGCATTCATAATAGGCAGGGAAAAATCCGAGTTTGTGGCTGAGCTGGAGTTCACCTGCTCATTCACCACAGACACTCCTGATTTCTGGAGGCGCCAGCACGCGGAATTCCCTTCGCACGGAGGGCGCTTCACAGGCGCTCCGGCTTACTTCCGCCATGTGATGGGCGCTACGCAGGCGCTTTTTGAAAAGACAGGCACCCGCGCCTCTGATTATGATTATTTTGTCTTCCACCAGCCAAACGGCAAGTTTCCCCTTGAGGCTGCCAAGAAAATGGGAATAGACCCGGAGAAGGTGAAGCCAGGGCTTTTCACGCCTGTTATTGGCAATACCTACTCGGGAGCCTCGCCCATCGGACTGTGCGGGGTTTTGGACATTGCCAAGCCGGGGCAGAGGATACTGCTCACCTCGTTTGGCTCGGGGGCTGGCTCGGATTCGTTTGCCATCCGGGTGGCGGATGGGATTGAGGAGAAGCGCAGCGCCTATTCTGGCAGGAGGCTTGCGAATTACATTGCTGACAAGGAATATGTGGATTATGCGGTGTACGTGAAGCACCGCCGCAAGCTCAAGAGCCTTTAGGCGATTTTCAGGGAAAGACGCGGCTGCCTGGAAAGAAAATGCATTTTTGGTTGTGATATTATGAGGCGTGTTGCAATAGTTGGAGTCGGGATGAGCAAGTTCGGGGAGGAATGGACCCGAGGCTTTAGGGACATGATAATAGAGGCGGGCAGCCGGGCTGTGGAGGATGGCAAGCTTCACGGCGAGGAGATAGACGCCATGTATGTCGGCACCATGGCGCCAGGCTCGCTTGTGGGCCAGGAGCACGTTGGCGCGCTGGTTGCCGACTCCATGGGGCTGACGCCTATCCCGGCGACCCGGGTGGAGGCCGCCTGCGCATCAGGAGGAGTTGCTCTGCGCACAGGTTTTCTTGCAGTGGCATCAGGCATGCACGACTGCGTGGTGGTGGGGGGAGTGGAGAAGATGACCGACACCCCGGGCAACGAGGTCGCATCCGCCCTTGGCGGGGCAGGGGACCAGGAGTGGGAGCTTTTCATGGGCGCCACTTTCCCGGCGATATATGCGCTCATGGCAAGGCGGCACATGCTGGAGTATGGCACAACTGAGGAGGAAATGGCTGCCGTTGCAGTGAAAAACCATGCCAACTCATCGAAAAACAAGTACGCGCACTTCCAGAACGAGATCACCATAGACACTGTGATGAAAAGCAAATATGTCTCCTCGCCGCTAAAGATGTTCGACTGCTCCCCCATTACAGATGGGGCGGCGGTGGCTGTGCTGATGCCCCTTGAGAAGGCAAAGAAGCAGTGCGAGCAGCCGGTTGAGATAGTTTCCTGCGCACAGGCATCCGATACCCTCGCGCTGCACTCGAGGAACAGCATGACTGAGCTTAATGCCACCAAAATAGCTGCGAAAAAGGCATACCAGCGAGCTGGCGTGCAGCCCAAGGAAATCGACATTGTCGAGGTGCACGACTGCTTCACCATTGCCGAGATAATGGCTATTGAGGACCTTGGCTTTTTCCCCAAGGGCAAGGGAGGCAAAGCCTCAGCAGAGGGAAAAACCGCCTTAAACTCGGAAATATCAGTCAACACCTCGGGCGGGCTGAAAGGCTGCGGCCACCCAGTTGGCGCCACAGGGGTGAAGCAGGCTGTCGAGGTTGTCTGGCAGCTTCGCGGGCAAGCCGCTGGAAGGCAGGTAAAGGACTGCGAAGTGGGCATGACACACAACGTTGGCGGCTCGGGCGCCACTGCAGTCATACACATAATGAAAAAAGCCTAGCTGGCTTTTTTCAGAATTTTCATGAGCGAACGAGTGAAAATCTGATGAAAAAAGCTTGAGGTTGTATTATGCCATCTGAAAACCTAGCAATCACCTGGAGAAGGCTGCCCGAGCGCTACCGGCTGGCAGGCAGCTCTTGCGAGAATTGCAAGACCAACTATTTCCCAACGCGCAAGCTTTGCCCAAAGTGCCGCCGCAAGGGCAAGATAGCCCCCAAGCAGTTCTCGGGCAGGGGAACGGTGTATTCTTTCACAGAGGTGTCAAGCGGTCCTGTGGGCTTTGAGCTGGAATCCCCCTATGTGCTTGCCATAATCGAGCTTGAGGAAGGCCCCAAGCTGACCGCACAGGTGGTGGGGATTTCCGAAAAGGATGTGAAGATAGGGGACTCTGTTGAGATGGTCTTCAGAAAGATAATGGAGGACTCCGAGGAGGGGCTCATCCACTACGGCTACAAGTTCCGACTTTGCAGGAAGAAAAGCTAGCTTATGAATTTTACCCCGCAGGCAGGGCAGGAGAGCATGAAGTAGTCCGCAACATAGCCGCAGATTGGGCAGGTGTATTTCACCTTGCCAGACCCGGTTTTCGAAGCCAGGAAAGAATAGCCGCATTTGGAGCACTTGTTTGCGTCAAGCGGGTTGGGTTGCTCGCATTTTGGGCAGGATATCCGGAACATGGACTCCACATGCGTTCCGCAGGAGGGGCAGCGCTCCATGCCAAGCTTCAGTTCCGCCTTGCATTTGGGGCATTTTGCCTTCCGCTCGGCGTAGGGCTTGGGCTTTAATACGTTTTTGAACAGGTCGAGCATGCCCATGAAATATCCTTCAGAAGGAGCATATAAAAAGACTTTTCACAGAAACACGGTACCACAAAACAATAGTGGGCCTGTGGCCCCTAGGGGGCACCAGCCCAGCACCAGATCCCCCTGAGGGCTCCGACTTGTCCTGCAGGACAAGTGGACCACAAGTGCTGCGGCACTTGTCGGTCACCCCCATCAGGGAAACATATATAGTGGGCCTGTGGCGCAGTGGTAGCGCGCCTGCTTTGCAGGACCCTTTTGCTCGCTCCAGGTGGGCACGCTCGCAAAAGCGTCCACGGAAAACGCAAAAGTGTCTCAAAAAAGCAGGAGGCCGGGGGTTCGAATGGCAGCCCAAGGGGGTTTCACCCTCTTAGTCCGTCACCGCCCAAACCCCAAGAGAGGTTTGGCGAAAATCCCCCCGGGTCCATTTTTTTATTTTCACGCTACCAGCGGTAGTCTAATGTGAAATTGATCCGGTAGTCAAAAGGCTCCTTTTTGCCAAAACTTGGCTCGGGCATATAGAGGATGTTTGCCCCCACCCCTGCGCTCAGGCCGCCCTGGGAGCCCACAAAATGCGCTCCAAATGAGTAGACACCTGGGTTGGGATGCACAAGGATTTCAAAGCCGATTTGCGACTTGTCGAAGATGAAACGCCCGTCTTTTTGGGCTATTCCACCGAAGAAGAATGTGCTTTGCGGAAGCTGCCCCGCAGGCGAGGTTGTGGTTGGCATGGTGCCAATAACCCCCCCGAAGCCCCATTGGTCGTCCCTGGGCTGGTAGAGCCCCTTCAGCTGCGCGCCCATCCTGACCAGGGATTGCGTGAAGTTGATGTTTATCCCTTCTATTTTCCCGCCCAGCGTATAGCGGGTTTTGTCTATCTGGAAAAATGCCTTGTCGCCCACATATGTGAAGCCGACATCCTCCAGCCTGATGCCCTTTGCGCTGCCAACATCTGAGAGCGAAATGGCGAATGTGTCCTTCCCACGGGGACCGGTGTAAGACAGTGTGCCGCCGCCGTTCTTGTCCTTGCTTATTGTCAGTCTGCCATACCCCTTTTGCCCTATCTCAAGCTGAACCTGAGGGTAGTTTGAATTGACAAGAACGTTGGTGTTAAGGTAATTTCGGGTGGCATCCAAAAGCTGGCGCACATCCCTTATTTTGGAGGCTGATTTCAGGTAATCGTTCACTGTGCGCCAATAGTCTGCGCTGTTGATGTCATCATAGGCAAAGCCTATGGTGAAGTCTCCGGCCTCAAGCACCATGGTGCCGCTGCCCCTTTGCTCCCCCTCGCTCACGCGGTGCCTGAAGCTGGTGCTTAATTTCCAGCCTTCCCCAAGCGATTGTGTGTGCGACACTTCCAGGTTCTGGTGGGTTGGCGAATCGTTTTCGCGCTTCTGGAAATAGGATACGAATGTGTTTTTGGATATCCTTCCCTCAACTCCGAATAAATTCCAGTTGTCCTCCTCCTTGCCGGCATAAATCTTGCCGCTCATAACGTCTTTGACGACCACTCCGGCGCTGCCGCCAGTGATGGTTGAATTCTTATTGTCACCGAAAAACTGACCAGACTCTATTGTGAAATAGCCTGCCTGTATGCTGACCTTGTCGCTGATGTCCTGGATGCCCACTACCTCTTTTTTCCGGGTTGCGGTCTGCTCAGCATAAAGAGTGGTTCCTGTTGACGGGAGCCTAACCACGGTGTAGAAAACATCGTTTTCCCCGCTTCTGATGTAGCTGGTTGCAGCCTTCAGTTCATTGAGGTTAAGTTCGCCTTGGAACATGCTGCCGGGCATCGGTCTCCCGTCTTCATACACCATGCCGGCGTTGAACCAGTTGCCTTGACCGTCGTTGTAGTATATCCTGCCCGCGCCCCTTTTGTTCTCATCCAGAATGACAAGGGCTTCTCCGCTTTTTTGACCATCATGGTTGAAAAGAAGGTCTAGCTCCAAGCGCGTGCGGTCATCCACACGCTCAGTTGCGTAGCGGGTGAACCTTGCGTAATTGAGGTCCAGCCATTCGGTGAGCCCTTTCATGCCCTTTTGCTCGTCATTCACTATTCCTGAAGCCTGCAAATCTATGAAGGAGGTGTTCGGGGTGTGGCCTTCCACTTTGTCGAGCCTGCCGGTTGCTTGCACATACCTTGGCCTCACACCAGGCAAATATGGAAAGGGCCTTGGGAAGCGCTCGAACCAATCCTGGAGCCCAAACCCCCCTTTGTTTATTTCAAAGTTGGGAATGACCGGGTAGTCATACAGGTTGTAAATCGTTTTGCCCGGGTAGTATACTGTTGTCAGGTTCGGCTGAATTAGCGTTGCCCGTTTAAGGTTGGGCCCGAATGGCACTTGAAGCCCGAGCCTGTCATTGAAATTGTGCCCTATGCTCTGGAAAAAGAAGTCCCCGTCCGTGCTTGTGTTTTTAGAAATTGGCGGCTCTTCTTTTGGCAGATATTCCCTGATGCGAAACTTGAAGTCATCGGCTGATTTCGAGCCCTTGAAATCAAGATAAATCTTGTTGAATGATTCGAGGGCTGCTGACAATTCCTTGTTCGCAGGATCCTTGCTCAAGGCGCCCTTGAGCTCAACATAGCATTGATTCAGTATTGCTTGCATTTCCGGCAGGTTTTTCTTTGCGAGGCAATCGTTGATTGCTTTGAGCAGGAGGGCATTCTGGACCCTCTGCTGATCGCCGTCGCCCTCTAAAGTGTATTTCGGAAGGAGCATGGAAAACACCTATTTTGCATATTCCTTGACCATTTGAATAAAATCATCAGGCATCCGGACTTCTTCGAGCATGGACTGCATCAGCTGATCGGTCGACAAATCTTTCACAAAACGGCCGATTGCCCCAAGAACTTCTGCTTCCCCCTTGCCAGTCTCATTAATCAGGCCATTTTTGATTTCGGAGAAGTTCTCTTTGAGCAGCTTGTGGATTCCTTCCACGCTTTTTATGCCAGAAAGCTCATCGTTGTACTGATAAGCGCTGGATTCCTTGTTGAGAAGATCGTCCCCATTCAGATTTTCCACACCCACTTTCGGCTCGGTTTTTGTCTCCTGCCGCGTTTGCTCTTGTCTCTCTGTTTTTGTCTCCTGCCGCGTCTTCACTTGTGTTTCGGTTTTTGTCTCCTGCTGCTTTTGCTCTTGTCTCTCGGTTTTTGTTTCCTGCTGCTTTTGCTCTTGTCTCTCGGTTTTTGTCTCCTGCTGCTTTTGCGTTACCTCAGTTTTGTTGGATTCGAATGAAGCAAGCGCAGACTGGTACTGGGAAATGTATTTTTTGAGCATCCCCAGTGCGTACTCGTCTGCCTCCATTTCCCCTGAATTGATGGAATTAGTCAGGTTGCGAAGGCTTCTTGCTTCAGACTCCCCCTCAAATCCCACTGGAATGCTGCTCAAGAGGCCTTGCGCCAAACCAAGCTGCTTTTTGACCTGTTCTTCGACCGGAATCGTCTGCTCCTTTTTTTCAGGGGCCGTCTGCTCCACGACCTCTGTCTTTTCCATCGCTACTTCCTGATTGGAAACCGGTTTTTGCCTGCGCTGCGCCCGCTTCTCCAGCGTCAAAAGAACATCGGCAATTTCCGCATTCTTCAAATCGTTGCGGGAAACCGCATCGAAAAACGATTTTGATTTTCCCCTGCCTGTCTGCTCATAAAGGCCGGTGTAGGGCTTCTTGCCGTTGTAAAACATGCTGAAGTTTTCATCAGTAAAGCCGACATAATAGGTCTTTCCATCCAGTTTGACCTCATAGCAAGCCTTGCCTGTCGGGGGCCGGACTATCTGCCTTTCAACGCCATCGGAGGTGATGACACGCTGCCCCTCTTCCAGCCTTTTTGCACCGGGCTCTTTCTCTATCGCATAGATGAAACCAAGCTGCTGCAGCCCTTCGAAAATGCCCATTTGCTTTGACCTTATCTTGCCGATTATCTCTAAAACGGCGGCATCGCCTGTTTGCATTTCAACTTGCTCTTGAGAAGTCTGTTCCTGCGATTTTGTTGTGGAAAGCAGGTATCTGCCTATCTTGGAATTAAGCTCCCAGACATCCTTTGGAAAGACGTTTTTTTCGCCGATAGTGTTTGCCTTGTCAACCGCCTTTTGCAAGATATTGGCCGCAGCATTTGGAAAAATCAGGTTCTTTTCAGCCCCAAGAACAAGCGTTTCGGCGGTCCTTATTTTGCCCCCAAGCTCTTTGTAAACGACCGCCCTGAATTCGTCTATTGCCGCACTGAGCAACTGCGAGTCGTTACCGCCTGGAATGTACCCGTCCGCAGACATTTTCTTGTACAGGGCATTCAGCGCGGAATATTGGTTCGAACTCAGCTGGAGCTCGCTGTTGTTTGAGAGCAGTTCCTTCGCGTCTGCAAGCAATAGGGATATGTCCTTGGATTGCGCCTCTTTTTTGGCAGAGGGCGTGATTTCCCCGACAATCACCTTGAAGTTTCCGGCCCACCATTCAGAATTGCCTTTGCTCACCCTTTTGTCCCCGACCCTCTGCCCCACCATAGCCTCTGCAAGAAGGGATTTCTGGGTGGATTCGTCCCAGATGCACTTGAGCATGTTGTCAGTCGTCGTTTCCATGCCATTTTCCCGCAGTATCCCGGGCAGAAGGTCAAAGGCATCCTTGGTTGCCCCGTAGCGCCTGCCCAGCATCATTATGTAAACAGCCGTGAAGAGCTTCTGCTCGTTTGCAGTCGGGTTGTCTATCTGCTCCTTGGTCAGAAGATTTGATTCGATGAGGTATGCTATTGTTTTGTCCTCAGCGCTCTTCTTGTCCATAATGTCGTCGTACCTCATGCGCGGCGTGCCTTCGTATTGCTTCTGCGCCAAAAAGACAGGCTTTTTCTTTTCAACCTCTGCTTCCTCTTCAGGCTTGCCATTAAAATTCTCGAATGCTCTTTGTGTGGCATTGCCCCAAGCGCCGTCCACATCAAGACCGGCTTCGTTTACCGCATTGAGGATGACCTGCACTGCAATTGTCTTGTAATACGCCGCCTTCATCTTCCCAGCCGGAATGTCATCCTTGCCCCTTTTCATCGAAAGCTCCCCAGCCTCAGAGATGGTGACTATGTAGTCATCTCCGACGAATGTTTTGCTTCTGTAATTGCCGCAAATGAGGGCAAGCGCCTCGTCCTGCTTTTTTGTGTCAGTCCGCCGGATGACGGGCAGCGTTTCCTTTTTTTTCTCGTCCTTCTTTTTGCTTTCCGAGAAACCCTCCTTTTTCTTTTCATCGGTTTTCTTCTGTTCCGGCTCCTTTTTCTCCTGTTTCTTCTTGTTCCATGGGAGAGATTTTTCATCAGATACGACACCGATGATGCCTGTGCGGGCGACTTCTTTCCCTTTTATGCCTTTTTCATCCACTTCGTAATATTTCCCTTCCTCTTTCAGATAGTATTTTTTTGTCCCAGAATTGTACCAGTAGGTCTTTTCTTTTTCCTGCGGGGGAGCCGGGGCTGGAATGTAAAACAAGAACATGGTATTCCTCCTGCACCGCCATAGATGGTGCCGGATTTGCTATGGCGATTAGAGTATATAAAGCCTAGGGGAAGCCCTTGCCAAAAAAGAAAGCGCTATTTGCTGATGCTTTCATCGATGCAGCCTATGAAAGCGTTGATGAGCTGTGTGATTGCCAGCTTGTCCGCTCTGGTAGTGGCTTCAAGGTCACTTGCGTTGAAATAGTTCTGCCCATTAAACTTTTCTATGGCTTTTGAGAATATCGTTTTTGCCTTTTCAATTTTACCTTCGGATGCGCCGTTCACCCCAGCCAGGATTGTGTTTCGCTGCTCGGGGGGCATCGCGTCAATCAGCGCGATGAATTTGGCCTCTTTGACAACCGCGTTTTTGTAAGTGCCCCAGGTGGTTGCATCAAGGGTGAAAACCTGCTCCTCTTGCCGCTGGTTGCCAAATGCGCCAGCATTGTTTTCTCCTTGTGGAACAGGTATGTTATTTCTTTGGCTTAAGCCCGATGGCAGGGGGCTTTTTTTCGGAGTTACGTTCCGCAGTGTCTTCTTGTTGCCTTTATTGAAATCCTCAGAATCGCCAATTAAGTTGTTCTTGAGGGTCGGGAACTGCAGCAGCGTCCTGAAGAATTCGTTCCCGAATGGGCCTTCCCACAGGTAAAAATTGGACGCTTTCAGGGGGTACAGGCTCGCCTTGCCCAGTGTCCACGCTCCTTTGAGGGTTCCCAAGCCAGCAGATTTGAATCCTATGCCTGCTGATTGGAAAGTTATACCTGTTGCCCCGACAAAGCCGTCTGTTAGCGCGTGCATGCCCCCGAGGCCATACCCGAAAATGTTGGGGGATGAATTGATGAGCTGTCTGCCCTCAGTGAATCCGGTTTGCATGATGTCGTAGGATGTTCCGCTTTTTATCTTTGCAGAAAATTCACTGGTTTTGCTGATTGTTTCATCCAGTTCCTTCAGTTTGCCGGTGCCTTTTTTCACGATATCCTTCGCGCTTGACCATGCGATTGTGAGCTTTCCCTCATCAACCACTATCTTCTTGGCAACATCATCCCAGCTTGCCTTCATTATGTTGCCGGACTTGTCAATCACATAGTAAGGAACGCCTTTTATCTTCGACAGGATTCCGCCAACTTTGCCAGTTGCAATCATGACTTTTGACGCGTCAATGCCCACCTGCTCCAGCCCGTTTTCCCCAATTTTGAGAAGGGCGTTGTCTTTGCTCAGTATGATGTATCCGTCTTTTTCAAGAATCTTGGCGATGGTTTCGCTGCCCTCGCCCTTGATGAAAGTGAATGCATTCTTGTGCAGAATCTTGGGAGTCTGCTCCACTATCTCCTGCGCGCCCTTTGTCACAGCGTTTTTGAACCCGAAGAGGGTCTTGATTGAGTATTTGGGTATTGTCCTTACTCCTGTTTCGGTTCCCTTGGCAATGCGGCTGCCATTGACCAGCACAGCCGGGCCGACCATGTCAAGAATCGTCAGGCCTGTTGCGAACACATATTGGTGCCATGGCACGTCCTGCCCCATCATGTTCCGCAAATATATCTCATCCCAAGTGCGGTATGCCATCCTGCCCCGCATGAAAACGTCCTTGGCGAATGTCACCACGTTGTCATCCGTAGTGCCTGCGCGTGAGAACCACACCTCAAACGGATTGTAATCGTGAGATATGCCGAACAATGAGCGAGGGGATGGGTTGCCTTCCTTGTCCAGCTTCAGGTTCCCCTGGGCATCGGTTTCGAACATTGGAACATATGTGAGGACTTTGAAATTGTTGAGCCCAAAAAGTAAGTTTGCCGGATTGAAAACCAGCTCGTGCTGGGGCAGCTCCTGCACCCTTGGGAGCTGTTGGAAGCGCGGGAGGTTTGCATCCGCTATGTTCTGCTCCACCCTCTTAAGCTCGGAAACGATTGCCTGCATGTTTTTTATGTAGTTGGCAGCTTGGTCAGGATTGAGGTTGTTCCACTTGTTGAGCTGGTCGTCCAGCGCCTTTGCGTAAACGAGAAGCTTGGGCAGGTTCGTGCCTTTTAGGTAATCCGGCCGGAGCGACTCCAGATATTTGACAAGCTCTTTGATGTTCCATTTGAGCGAATTGAGCGTTTTTTCCTGTGGAACGCCTTTATATGAGATGAACTGCTCAAGGCCGTATTGGACCCAACTTGCGTATTTCATTGGCTGTGATTCGACCCAGCCAGGGGTTTGCTCAAGAATTTTCTCCAGATTTTCAGAAAGCCGGTTGTATTCTTTTGTTGCCGTCTCGTATGCGTTGATTAGCTTCTTTTCAGCCCAGGGGAGGTTGAGGTCTGGAAATATTGCCCGATATTGCTTGTAAAGCTCTGTGAATTTCGCATGCAAAGTCTGCAGCTTCTCAAAATCAGGCTTTTTCGGGTCAAGGACGCGCCGGGCTTCGTCTGTCGCTTGCCTGCAGGAAATTTCAAACTGGGCAAGCTTCACCTGGGCTGCCTTGTTTTTATCGTATGATTCCCGCCGTTCATTTCGTCCCAGGTCTATATCCTTTGAGGTCATTTGGAAGATGAACACCATACCACCTATGAGCCTTTGCCTGCCCCTATTTCCTCAAGGACCTGGTCCAGCATTTTCTCCGCGTTGCTTGAATCCAGCCATTGGCGGACCATAAGGAAATTGGATGAGAGCTCTTGGCTGCCCTCTATGGCTTTCCTGAATTTTTCGTATTTCGGGTATATCTTGTAGATGAGCATCATGTAGACAAAGATTGTCATCTCCGCCTCCTCGAAAACCGCCTTTTTGGAATCTGCATCGCCCATAAGGTATCTTGCAGGGAAAGAGGGCAGGACTCCGTGCACCGCCATGTTGCTGAAAAAGAAGGGATAGTTGACCGTGTCCAGTATTTTCTGCGGGTCTGTGATTATGTCCAGGTCCATTGCGTTTTTCTCAAAAAAACGGCTTTGCGCCACGGGCTTTTTTCCATACGCCTTGTGGCTTTGGGGCTTTGATTTTGCCATGCTTTCCTTGTGCACAAACACCTATATAAAGATTGGGTGAAAATAGCATGACAGCGACCAGCATGGAAAGCTTTCAGAGGCAACAGCAGCCAGTGGAGCAGCCGTCATCGCCAGCCCGAAGGCCGCGCTTCCCGGGAGAGGCGCTGATTGAAAGGCCAGGCAAGGCTGCGAAAAGGGGCAGCTCTGGCTTTTCGAAATTGATGGACTCCCAAAGCAAATTCATAGACCCTGCAAAGGAGGCGCTGCTGGTCACCCCTGAGCAGACCACCCTGTCCAACCCGATTGCGCTCGAATCGCAGTTTTTGCAAAAGTACACCGAGTCCACTGTTGTTGCGAAGAAATCAGTGCTGGACTCGGCTTACGAGTATCTGCTTGCGATATTCGAGGTTTTCAAGAAAAGCTTCCGGGGAAGCCGCAGGCACAGGGCAAGGCTCACCCGCAAAGGCGAGGAAGCGCTTTCGCAGCTGCAGTACTTGGCTGCGCTTTGCGACGCGACCTCCTGCAGGACGCCTGACGAGATAATAACCGCGGAGTCGGCATTCGGGGAGGCGTATTACGAAATAATGAGGCTTTCCTGCGAGCTTGAGAAAATGTCGCAGCCCGAGCAGCACCACCATGTGCGCAAGTACCACCACCATGTGGCAAGCTTTTTGAGGAATGCTGAGGTTTAGCGGCGGTTTTGTGGACTGGCGCGGACATCTTCTTTTCGGAGCTTTCTGCGGGGCGGCGGCGGCCTATTTTGCATTTGGGGCGCAGGGGGAGCGCCTTGCTCTTTTCTGCACAGTATCGGCAATTTCCTCGCTGCTGCCTGACATCGACATCCGCAGCAGCAAAATCTCGCAGGCAGCCTATGGAACCGCCGCGGCCCTTGTGCTGATTTTCGCGCTTTTGCTTTCCGGCGGGGATGGCGCCAAGATGCTTTTTTATGCAGCTGCGGCAATTGTTGCGCTCTTGGCGCTGGACATTCTGGCCCGCCCCCGCCACCGGGGGATAACGCACTCGCTTTTGTTTGCGGCAGCCTGCACGATGGCAGTATTTTTCGCAGCCGGCTTTTTCCTTGCCTGCTCAGTCGCAGTGGGCTGCGCCTCGCACCTGGTTGCGGACAGGGCGGTCAAGCTTTGGTGAGGGAGAGCTGGAATTTTTCCGGGCGCAGATGCCAGTGGTGCTGCCTTGCTGACAAATGCCATGCCCCGCCAGCAGGGCTTGCGCGCAGGGGCATCACGCTACGGGCAATTGTCATGCCTTTTTGGCAGGACCGCACTTCCAGGCATTATTTTAATTAGCTTGCCGGAGAAATCCCGGCATGGCAATCGGAGTGGAGCCATCCGAGCTCATTTCGCCAATGCTGCTGGTAAAGGCAGTGCTTGCGATACTGGCAGCCCTGCTTTTCATTTACTACAAGATGAATTGGGAGGCGGCAAAGCGCCATCTGCCCATACATTTTTTCTACGCGAAGTGGAGGGCGGTGCGCCACGCGGTCGCTCTTGGAGCTGCCGCAGTCGGCTTTGCATTAGGATTCTCACTTGAGCTTGCCGGGGAGCAGCTGGGCTTTTCTGCAGGCAAATCAAGGTTTTTTTCCAGCCTGTTTGAGATAGGCGCTCTTTTTGCAATGCTGTTCGTCTTTTTCGAGCTTTGCCTGGAGGACGTGCCGCACTTCCAGCGGCTTTCGCAGTCGCGGGGGCGCCATGCGCACCCCCATCAGGAGGAGGCAGCGCCAAAGGCGGCCGTGAAAAGGGCGAGGGGGAAAAAGAAGCGGCGCTAAAGACAATGGAGTTGAGACTATGGGATTTTTGGATGGGTTGATTGGGAAAAAGGAGGAGCCTGCAAGGCAGGGGCTACCTTTCAATATTTCCACCTCTATGCGCCCGGTAAGGCTGAACGCCCGCAAGGAAAACTGCTTGGAGCTTTTGGTGACCATCACCAATGCCAGCGACAAGCCTTTCATGGCATCGGCAAGCCTTGAAGTGCCCCGCACTCTTGGCTTTGAGAATGTGGGCATGGCAAAGATAAAGGAGATACGCATGGGTGAGCTTGCGGCGCAGAAGGAAAAGACTGTGAGCTTCTCAATCTGCGCAAACTCGCAGACTCCGGCAGGCACCTATTCCGCGCTCCTGACTGTCAGCCAGCACTACCGGGACTATTCGCATGTGCTCAATTACGCGAAAAAGACGGTGGAACTGAGGGTAGTTTAGATTGTGGTGCGATGCAGATATACAACACGCTGACTGGGAAAAAGGGGCTGCTCAGCCCGCAGGAGGGGAAAAAGATTGGGATGTATGTTTGCGGCATAACCCCCTATGACCGGAGCCACCTTGGGCACGCCAGGACCATGGTCGCATTTGACACCATACGCAGATACCTGCTTTTCCGGGGTTTCCAGGTCACTTATGTGCAAAACGTGACCGACATCGACGACAAGATAATCAGGAGGGCGAAGGAAACCGGGGTGCCCCCGCTTGCGCTTTCAGAAAAGTTCAATGAGCTGTCCGAGCGTGAATTTGAAGCCCTTGGCATAATGAAGGCCGATTTTTCCCCCAAGGTGAGCGGATGCATACCGGAGATAATAGCGCTCATAGGGCGCATTGAGAAAAACGGGTTTGCCTACAAAACGCCTTCAGGGGTTTATTTCGATGTGCTCAAATTCTCGCCCTACGGCTCGCTTTCAGGGCAGAGCGTGGATGCTATAAAGGCAGGGGCGCGGATAGAGGTTGACGAGGGCAAGAAAAACCCGCAGGATTTTGCTCTCTGGAAATTCGGCGAGGAGGAGGGAGCCACTTTTGACTCCCCTTGGGGCAGGGGAAGGCCAGGCTGGCACATCGAGTGCTCGGCGATGAGCACTTCCCGCCTTGGCGACACACTGGACATACACGGCGGGGCGCGAGACCTGATATTCCCGCATCATGAAAACGAGATTGCCCAGTCCGAGGCCGCCATCGGAAAGCCGTTTGTGAAGCTTTGGATGCACACGGGCTTTCTTACAGTGAATGGGGAGAAGATGGCAAAGTCGCTTGGGAATTTCGTCACAATACAAGAAGCGCTTGGCAAATTCTCGCCAAGCCAGATAAGGATGTTCTTCACCCTCACCCATTACCGCAGCCCGATTGACTTTTCAGAAGAGGCGATAGGAGCCGCGGGCAATTCGCTTGCCACCTTGCATGCCGCAATAAACGCAGCCAAAAGCTACCCATTGCCCGCATCCGGGGCGGCAAAGCTGTCCGAAGCAGCGCATGAGGCGGAAAGGAGGTTCGGGCAGTGCATGGATGATGACTTTGACACCCCAAATGCGATGGCTGCGCTGTTTCCTCTGGCAAAGAAAATCACTTCCGCCTGCTCGGATGGAAGCGCTGGAAAGATGGACGCGCTAGCCGCCTCAGCCACGCTTGAAAAGCTGCTTTGCGTGCTTGGGCTTGGGCAGGGGGAGGAAAAAAAGCTTTCCTTGTCGGAAGAAGAGATAGGCGGGCTGGTGAGGGAAAGGGACGAAGCCCGAAGAAGAAAGGATTTCCAGCTGTCAGACTCCATAAGAAAGAGGCTCGGGGATGCGGGAATACTTCTTGAGGACAGGAAAGACGGCACCACAGGATGGCGGCGCAAATAGCTTGATGCGGCTTGCGGATGGCTTAAAAGCCTATTGTTGCCAAAAATAAATATTCGTGTGGTGCTACAATGTTCGGAATAAATGTCCCAGAAAAAACGCCTCCCCCCCAAACGCAGCCAGAGAGCACTTGGAAAATCCTGAAGACCGCTGGAAAGGCGCTTGCCGGCACTGTGGTTGCCTGTTTTGCCGTGATTGGGCTGAAAATCGCTGTGGACAGCTTCAGCGAGTCCGCAAGGCTTTACAAGAGCATGAGCCAGTCTGGGCTTGGCTCAATTGAATTCGTATCTGATTCGATTCCGTGCAAAATGATGGTTGAAAATAGCGGCGAGCAGTTTCCTGAAGTGCGGGGCGCCCTTGTCCTTGAGATGCTCTTCGAGGGGAAGAAAATCAGGATAGTGGACAGGAATGCGGACGGGACCAGCATTTTGGGAGACCCTGACGAAGTCCTGGTGGACGGGGGGCGGCGCATTTCCGCCAGGCTGTTTGAGGGTGATATTTCGACTCTGAGGGAAGTCTATGCGCAAGGCGTGCAAGATGCGAAAAAAGCCCTTGAAGCAAAGGGAAATGGGAGGAGCATTAATCTTGATGGGAAAAGGGCTTTTGGCCCGATGGAAAGACTGGCTTTCCAGATGATGCCCCCGGCAGAAGCTAAAGGCGAATTGTGCGCAAAGCTGCCACCAAGAAAAAAAAGCGCAATGCTCCCAAGACAGAAACTCGTATAATTTTGCCGCCCCAAATAAACGCATGCGCAGGCTGGCTTGGGCTGCGCTCGCCCTTTTGCTTTCAGTCGCCTTCTTCGCCATTATGTTTTTTCCTGCAGAAAAGAAAGGCCAGGGGGAAGCGAATGCTGGAGGCCGCCCCTCCTCATTCGGGCTCTATTCCGCGCAGATGGCTGACTGCGAAAACCACACAGCGGCTGTGCTGCACCTGTTCTTGTACCCTGCAAGCAGCGGCAAAGTGGTCTTTTCCTGCAGCGAACTTCCGCTGCAAAATGATTTTGTGCTGCTTTCGCACCCGTCTGTGCCTGGAGTCGGGGAGGGGATTGAAAATGGTGTGCGCCAGGCGCTTGCCGATTGTGGGATTTCGGCAAGGGAGGCAAACGCATCATCGGCTCTTGGGGCGAAAAATGCCCTAATAATCTCATCTGCAGGCGCATTGCCAGCAGAGCTTTATGACAAGGCAGATGCGTTGGCGGAAAACAACAGCAGAGTGGTCGCAATTGTTGCGCTGCCTGGAAGGAAAATCAGCGCAAGCGGGGAGATTTCCGATGCCGTAGGCGAAAGCGGCTTTGAGATTGTAGGGCTTCTGGTTGGCGCTGAAAAAAGCGCTGCCAGGCAGGCCGCAAGGCAGGCACTTGCAACTGCAGGCAATGTGGTGGAGGAAGAAAGCTGGGAGGGCGAAAGGACCCTTGTTTTGGAAATGAACTCCAGCCAAGTCTATTGCAGGGCCGCCTATTTTGACCAGAATGGCGAATGCCGTTTTGCTGAAACCGGGCTTTTGCAAAAGCCTTCTGGCACCCTGGTAGGGCGGGCAAGGGCGGTGATTGGGGCGCCAGAGCAGTTCGAAATTTCGATTGGGGGGAATGGAGAGGCTGGAGGGAAGCTGGAGCTTGAGGCGTTGGTGATTGCTGGAAGAAAAGAGATTGGCAGGCTCGCCATTGCCGAAGGGGAGATTGGAAGGGGCTGGGCAGGCATTTTCTCGGTCAACTTCAGCGCAGAAGGCCCTTCTCTGGTGAGGGTGGAGGACCAGTTTGGCAGGCTGCTTGCGCAGGCGTATGTCGAAGTGCTTGGCCTGAAGATAACACCGGTTTTGCGCCAGAAAGACAGGCACGAGTTTGCCGCGAGCTTTGGCGGAAAGCCGCTTGACGGCCCGGTGCTAGTCTGGCTTGAGGACGGCGAGAAAAAACAGTTCTACTCCAATGGCGGGAAGCTGGTGGTCTGGGCTGGCCCTGCGCAGACAAAAAGCAGCATGAGCTTCGAGTACCAGGGTGTGGTGAAGAGGCTGGAATACCAGACAGGCGGAAGCGGGCTTTTGGAAACCTACCTTGGATACGGGCTTCCGTCAGCAGCCCTGCTTTTGGCGGTTTACCTGCTAATCCGGGCAAGAAGGAAAACCAAATACTCGATTGTTTTCCCGGATGGGGCCGGAGGCGCGCCCAGAATTATGGATACCTGCTGGGCGGAGATATGCTCTGCGTACAAAGCCGCTGACGCAAGGCTTGGCGGGCATTGCCTTGCTGTTTATCCTGATGAAATCGCCTGGCAGCTTTCCCTTAAGAAAGGGGCGAAGATAGACGCGCACAGCCTGCGCCGAGTGCTTGCCAAGCTTGTTGAACATGGAAAACTCTGCGAATCTGAGGGGGCGTTCGTGCCAAGCAAGATGACCGGGAATTTTACCTGCGCCCAGCTGCTGGCAATGCGCACGCTGCACGATGTGATGCTGGAAAGGGGCCTGAAATTTGCCAGAAAAAAGCTGCTTGCCTTGCCAAAAAATCGCTTGGAGATTGCCATATTTGACTGCGATTCGGATGCGCTTCGCGGCATGGGCAAATTGCGCAGGGCGTTGCTTTTCGAAAACACGCATCAAAAAAATATGTTCGAGCAAAGGCTCTCTAGGCAGTGCGCGCAGAACAGCAAGATAAAACTTGCCATTGAGAACAATAAGCTTTTGCTGGCCTGCCCCACAAGAAGCGAGCTTGAGGCTCTGCTTGCCTGAGTAAGCTGGCTGCCTGCGGCGGCTTGCAAACGGTGTCTTGATGATGAAATTTGCGTTTCTGCTGCTGTGTGCCTGCTGCTCAGCCTTTGCGGTGCATGAAGTCGAGCAGGTGTCTGCCCACAACATCGGGCTATCAGAATCATTGCTTGGCGCACAAAACCCCTGCGCCAGGCCCCTGCGCCAGCCAACTTGGGATGACCCGTCCTATGCCGCAGGAGTGAAAATAATCGCTGTTATTCCGCAGGTTGGCAACACAACCTCGGACCTAGCCTTGCCCAAAGCCCTTTGGAGCTGGTTCGCCTCATACCCCTCAAGCATAAGCCTTAGCGCGCCCTCTGGCAACGGCTGCCCTGATTCCCGCATTTCCCTTTATGCCCGAGGAAAGCCGCATTTCACAAACGCCCGCCTCACATACGATTATGGCGGCAATGCTAAGGAGGTTTCCCTTTCTGAAACCGGGCCAAACCCGGCTGTGCTTGACCTGAACGGAAGCCTTGCCCCGGGAAGAGAACTTTCTGGGCTTTACGCCAACCTAAGCCTGAGGCTGGCGGGGGAGATAAGCATTGAATACTCTTATAGCAAGGCAGATTATGTGATAGAGTGCAGCTCGCAGGAAGGAAGAAGCGGCTGCGCCTGCATGGAAAGGAATTCTGTCGGGGCGACGGAATACCGCCAGCAGTATGTCGATTCGAAAAATTTTCTGGTGGAGACCGGGCCAGTGCAGGAGGTCTGGCTCAGCCCCCCCGTGCAAAAAAGGCTGGACGGCAACCAGACCGGGAAACTTCTGCTTTTTTCGAGACGAATGCCCTCCAGGATAACTTTTCTGGTGGACGACCGGCTTTATGGGGAGAACCTGCCATACAGATTCAGGTCTGGGCAGGGCGATTGCGGCTCGCAGACTGTGGAGGCGGAATTTTCTCCTTTAGACCGCGGGGTGGCGGTGCAGAAAAGCGAGGAGGTGGCCTCATCCCAGCTGGTGGACGTGGCCGGGGTTTACGTCCCGATTTATGCCCAGTTTGACTGGAATGAGGCTGCCGGCAGGAAGGGGGCCGAGGTGAGATACGAGGATTGGTTTTCCAACGTAATGTATTTCCCAAGCAACTTCTCAATTAGGAATCCGGCAGCATTTGCCAAAGACCAAAGCGGGCTTGCAATGGGCATTAGGCAGGGCAACGATTCTGTTTCGCCAGCAGCCTACCCCGCGCCGCCATCAGATTTCCCGGTGCAGCATCTCTCGCCAATAGCCGTGCTTCTTGCCCTGCTCATAATCTTGGCAGTGCACTGGATTTTTGTGCATCTTGGCGATAACAGGGAATAAAAGCACCATCTGGCAGGTTTGTGCATGCTTGAAATTGACTGCTCAGATGGCGAGGGCGGGGGGCAGGTGCTGCGCACCGCGCTTTCTGTCTCCTGCGTGCTTGGAAAGCCCGTTGGCATATCCAATATACGCGCGGGAAGGGACCCCCCTGGCTTGCGCGCACAGCACCTATCGGCGTGCAAGCTTCTTGCAAAGATAAGCGGGGCGGAAATGACTGGGGCAGAACTCGGCTCGCAGCGAATAGTTTTCAAGCCAGGAATCATTTCTGGCGGGGAATATTTCTTTGACATCGGCACGGCAGGCTCCTGCATACTGCTCTTGCAAGCCGCGCTGCCAGTGCTGCTGCATTCCAAAAAGGAGTGCACGCTTGCGGTGAGGGGAGGCACGCATGTGCGCGGCGCGCCGACCTATGAATATTTCTCCGAGGTTTTCTTGCCCGCAATAAGTGAATTTGGGGCCAGGGCAAGCGCCGGCATGAAACGCGCTGGCTTCTATCCGAAAGGCGGGGGGGAAGTGGTGCTTCGCACCAAGCCCTCAAGCCTGCATGGCGTTGCCTTCTCAAAAGGAGAGGACAGCCAGGCGCACTATTCGATAATCTCATCCGGCCTGCCGCAGCATGTTGCAAAACGGGAAGAGGAAAAGGTCCTGGAAATGCTCTCGGCACACAAGCCAGCTGGAAAAGTGCTGGAGGCATCAGCAGAATGCGCAGGAAACTCGCTTACCCTCTGGAGCGGGCTGTTCGGCGCCTCCTGCCTGGGTGAAAGGGGGAAGAGCGCTGAGATGGTTGCGAAGGAAGCCTGCTCTTTTTTCCTTGGGGAAATCAAGGCTGGCGCTTGCGTGGACTCCCACCTGGCTGACCAGCTGCTCGCATATGCCGCGCTTGCAAAAGGCGGGAGCTTCTTTTCAACTCCGAGATTCACCGGGCACCTGTCCACAAATGCGGAGGTGCTGCGCGCCATGACAGGAAGGAATATTATACTTGGCGCAAAGGATGAAGTGAGGGTAATATAGATGGCAACAAAGGCGAACATCGCTCTTCTCGATTGGGCAGGGCTTGCTCTTGCGGTTGCAATGGGAATTGTGGTGGCTGTTTTTGGCACCGGCGCATTCCTTGCCCTGCTTTTGGTTTTTCTTGTGCTTTC
The DNA here is from genome assembly GCA_964392435.1 of Microcaldota archaeon. Classification (GTDB taxonomy): domain Archaea; phylum Micrarchaeota; class Micrarchaeia; order Anstonellales; family Anstonellaceae; genus UBA10161. The sequence continues at coordinate 367,495 of CAYMOY010000002.1, read as the reverse complement.
AGTCGTAGTCACGCGCTTTGGGCATGAGAAGAAGAGGGAAATCGGCCTTTATGAGCACGAGAGGTCCTGGGAGAACGTGCTTGCCAACGGATTTGCGCCCATGCTTTGCGCAATCCTTTCCCCATTGATAGGCTGGGGCCCGTACGTGGGCTCGATTGCGGCGATAACCGCTGATAAGTTCGCATCCGAGCTTGGGGTGCTGGGCGGGGAGCCGATTTACCTTTTGAATTTCAAGAAAGTGAAAAGGGGCACAAACGGGGCAGTAACCCCGTTCGGGCTTCTGATGTCGTTTGACGGAGCGCTTTTGATAGGCATTGCCGCATATTTTTTCATCCCGAATCTGACACTCTGGAAAATCTTACTTATCGGCCTGGTCGGCTTTTCAGGCAGCGTGGCAGACAGCATTGTAGGGGTGCTGGAAGAAAAGGGAATTGGAAACAAGGCGACAACAAATGCGATTTGCGCCCTGTTCGGGGCTGTTGCCGGAATGGCTTACCTTTAGGGGCAGGCCGGACGAGCAATCAGGCGATTGAAAAGGATGGAAAAGCAAGCCTGTTTATCCTCTCCCTTGAAACCTCGCCAAGCCCATTGACATGCACGCCTAGCGCCAGCCTGATGAGGGAAACGCGCTTTGCGAACATGGCTATTTTCTTTTCGTCCCCCTCCAAAAGAAGCTCAACCGTGCCATCCGGGAGGTTTTTCACATATCCGACAAGCTGCAGCGAGTTTGCTATCCTGCAGGCGAATGCGCGGAAGCCAACGCCCTGCACCCGGCCAGTTGCTATGAATTTTACGCGCTGCATGGAAACTACCGCTTTTGAAAACGCGCACAGGCATTGGGATTGATGCGCGCTTAAACCGCCGCAATCGCGTGCGCAAATCCCTAGCCTCTGCCCGCAGGCATCCCCTTCGCGCTTATTTTTTTATCGGAAGCGGGGAGGAATATGGCGCAAGGAGCTTGGCGGCCTGGTTCAGGGCCGCATTCACATCAGCCTCGTTCCTTCCTCCTGTGCAGATTATCTTGCCGTTCTTGAAAAGCAAAAGCGAGGTTTTGGGGGAAAGGAACTTGAGTATGGCGCCAGGGAACTGCTCCGGCTCGTACTCGACATCCTCTATTTTGGAGGCGATTGTGTAAAGGTCCAGCTCCACCCCGAGCGCTGCTGAGGCTACGATGTTTTGCACCACGAACTTCGGCTTGAACCCCTTTGGAGGCTTGACGCGGGAGTAGTTTATCAGCATCTTAAGCGTCTTTTCGATTGCCGCTCCGACCTCGGCTTCGTTTTTGCCGCCAGTGCAGATTATCTTGCCGTTCTTGAAAAGCAAAAGCGAGGTTTTCGGCTCTTTGAGCTTGAGTATGGCGCCAGGGAACTGCTCTGGCTCGTACTCGACATCAGAGACACGAGACGCTATTGTGTAAAGGTCCAGCTCGAGCCCAAGCTCGGCTGAGGCGACTATGTTCTCTATCTTGAATGTTGGTTTTATCGTCACTTTGGGTTTTGGTTTTGCCACATAACCACTCCGTTTCCAAAAGGTTTTTAAACTAACAGACGTATTTAAAAAGGGAAGGTATTTAAAGGGGATGCCGTGTTAAAGCACCCGCTCGTTTTAAACGGACAAGCCAATGGTGGTATGAATGAGGCGTTCACTTGGAAAGATGTCGAAAAGGACCCGCTCGCTTGGCGCTGCCGCGCGCAAGCTCACTGTGCCTGGCCTGCTTTCAAGCTTCAAAGTCGGTGACTGCGTTGCGATTGATTCGCAAAGCAAGTACAGCGGAATGCCGCACCCAAGGTACAGGGGAAAGACCGGCATAATAACCGAAACCCGCGGAAAGGCCTATGTTGTGAGTATAAAGGACGGGCGCATGCAGAAGAACCTGATTATCCCGCCCGTGCACCTGCGGGCCGTTTCAGGGGAATAAGGAAGTGGTTTTGATGATAGGCAAAGGCGCACACGAAATTCGCCCGGCGGCACTTGCCGAAGTGCTTAAGATCCTGGAAAAGCGGCAAGGCACCAGCGGCGAGTTCGGCTTTGAGCAGCAGACCTCCCTGGAATACGCCAGGCGCTTTTCCCACCTGAAGCTTTCGGATGCCCAAGATATGCTCGGGGAGCTTGTCGAGCTTGGGATGAAGCCCGATGCGGCCGTGAAGGTGGTTGACATACTGCCCAACAAAAGCCAGCTCATGCTCATTTTGGCAAAGGACAAGACCGAGCTTGCGGAAAAGAAGGTTGAGGGCGTGCTTGAGATTGTGGAGAAATTCCGCAAGAAGGCCAAGAAATTCGAGCCCAAAGTGGTTGCCGATGTTCCGCCTGCGCCATCAGGAGAGACGGCAGCTGCCCCGGAAAAGAAGGAACCGTCTGAAGCCGATGGGAAAAAGGAATAGTCCCGGATTTCACCCAAAGACTTTTATATTTGCGAAAAGATAGAGTGACGGGAGGGAGCGCAGGCTTCGTGACTTGCATTCTTCACATTAGGCGCTGGTGAAATGAAATGGAAATCGCGTTGCCTGATGGCAACTAATTTCCATTTCGAATAGTAAATGCTGGTGAAATGAAATGGAAATGGAAGACTATGCGCGCGTGATAGATTTCCTGCCCGATGGCAGGTCTGCTGACCGCGAGCGCGAGCCGGTGGCCCAGCTTGTGGGGGAGAAGTATTTCACCTTGCTTGAAGTATCGATAAAACGGGGAACACCCTGTTCGCTGGGGCAGAAGCTTTACATAGGCAAGGACACACGGGCGGAAGTGGAGAAGATAAAAAAGAGGATAGATTTCCAGGACCTGACCGCAACTGCCAGAAGCGAGCTGCCATTGGTGGCGAAAAACATAATACACGACCGCGAAGCGGATTTTGTAGCATTCTTCAACAAGGCCGGCCCCATCTCGATACGCCTGCACCAGCTGGAACTTTTGCCAGGAATCGGGAAAAAGCATTTGCAGCAGATACTGGAGGCGCGCGATGCCAAGCCATTTGTCAGTTTCAAGGACATACAGGAGAGAGTGAGCCTTCTTCCCGACCCGGCAAGCCTGATATTCACGCGAGTCACAGAGGAGGAGAACGGCAGCTCGAAATACTACCTTTTTGTCAGGCCCCCTGCCAAGCACTTTGAAGAATACCGATGAAACTCCGCCTGGTCGTGGCTTTTTTCCCAAGGCGGGAACACCCCTGGCTTTCCAGGGCGAATCATCCAGGCATTATAAATTAGGCTGCACAAGATTGAAACGGGCCTGTGGCGCAACCTGGATAGCGCGTCTGGCTTCGAATGCCCTTCCGGAATTTTCCGGATGATGTGCGTTTTGCATGGCAAAACGTACCAGACACCGGCGGCACTCCGCTGGTTCTGGGTGGCTGGTGCCACCAGAAGGCTGCGGGTTCAAATCCCGTCGGGCCCGCCTCATGAAAGCCCCTGCCTTGATAATGGCGATTTTGCTTCTTCCCCTAGCCCACCCGCTTTTCTTGGTGGGGCCTGTGAAGGATGGGGCAGCACAGGTGCTCTGTGAGAATCATTCGGAGGCTTTCGTCTGCGGACCTTCCGGAAAAACAGAGCGGCTTACCCTTGACGGCAATTTCCAGGCGCAGTTCGCCCCAGATATGCCAGGCCCCTACACAGTGCAGTGCGGCGAGGAGGTGAGTGTGGTTTCATTCGCAGCCCAGGCGGAAGCGGCGAGTGTTGAGCCAGAATGGGCAGAGGCTGCTTCATTTTTCCTGCTGCTCTCATCGCTTGCGTTGATTGCCCTGATGGCGATTGCCGCTTTTTTCATAGCCAAGACCTATCTTTTCGGCGGCATGCGCTTTTGCAAGATTGTATCCGGGAAAAAGGCGGAGCTTGTGCTGCGTGCAGAAAAGGGAATGCTGTCGGTTGTGATAGAGGACCCGATATGCCTCGGATGGGGGAAAGGCGGGATTTCGATTCCAATCCCAAGCCTCAAGCCAGGCTCGCAGTGGAGGCATGAGTATGATTTCCCAGAAGGCAGGCATGCGCTTCCAGCAGAGCTTGTTGCCACTGTGGAGGGGAAGAAAATCCGGGTTCTTTCCGAGCTTTATGTTGAAGGGGGGACCGGTGCGGCTTCACCGAAAGAAAAAGCCCCGTTTTCTGGCAGCGGCAAAAAAGCCATGCGCAGGATTTCCAGGGCAGCCTGAAGGGTCAATCGTGGAACCTGCCTGAGCCGAATAGGATGGCAGCTACCGCCAGGTCCAAAAATATTGCCGGAATTATCAGGTCCGGCTCGTATGACAATATCGCCACCTCAATGCCAACCATCGAAAGGATGAGTATGGCGCGGGCGGCAAGAAAATTCTTCCAGCACAGAAGCGAACCTCCCAAAAGGAGGGTTAGGGCAAAGCCGCTGGCAATCACAAGAGGAAGGCGAAGGAAGCTGAAAAAAAGAACCAGCACCGAGCAGATGAGGAGGGTTTGCGAAGCGACTGTAAGCAGAAGCCTGTTGAGGTTTTCGTGGTGCATTTGGCGAATGTCTTGCTTTTCCATTCAAACCACAAGCTGCCCGACCGAATCCATCACTTCGCGAGGTGAGAGCGTGAAGACTTTCCGCCCAGCGTATTTAAGCGTTTGCGCCGCCTGCAGGGCGCGAGCCCTGTCAGGGCTTCCGAAAAGCTGCATTCTACCGTCCACAACTGCGTTTTTCAATGATTTTTTCCGGTGCGAGAATATGGCTGCTATTGCCTCCTGTTGCCTCTGGCTCGGCAAGAACCCGGTTTTGGAGATTGAAATTATGCAGGAGTCGACGCGGGGCTTGGGGGAGAATGCCTCACGCCCGACCTCGCTTATTATCCTGGTTTCAAAAGATAGCTGGCAGGAGACTGAAAGCCTCCCGTATTGGCTTGTGCCAGGCCGGGCAACGATTCGCTGCGCCACCTCTTTCTGGATGCAAAGTGTCGCCCTGTCGAAATCCATCGAGGCAAGCTTGAAAAGTATTGGCGAGGTTATGTAATACGGGATGTTGCCCACCACGCAATTATACTTTTTTTCTGGCGCAAAATCAAGAAAGTCGCATTCCACCACTTTCACACGGGAATGGAATTTCGCCCGCAGGGACTTGGCAAGCTTGGGGTCGAGCTCGACCGCCGTTATGTGCCCTGCGCCCTGGGAAAGGAGCCTTGAGGTAAGCCTGCCGTCGCCTGCGCCTATTTCAAGAACCGACTTTCCCACCACGTCGGCAGATTCCGCCTCAAGCTGCAGCACCGAGTCATCAAGCAGGAAATGTTGCCCGAGTTTTGCCTTCATATGGAATCACCCAGCGGCCAAGGTGCAATCTTTGGCCCCATTTCAGACGACCCTGCAGACATTTGCAACGGAGCCTTTTTTCAGGGTAGAGTAAGTATTTTCGCGGAATCGTGCTCGATTAACACCGTATGCTCGTGCTGGGAAACCATGCCCCTGCCTGTATCGCGCAGCACCGGATAGGGGTGCAAGGCGCCAGAGTTGAGAAGCTCGCGCAATGCCGTGGAAAGGGTTATCCTGGACTTGAACAGGTTGCGCAGCCAGCGCTCGGCAAAGGGGAGGGAGAGGTAGTTGCCGGCTATATGCTCCAGAAGCTCCCGGCTGTACTTCATTCGGAGTTTCGGGGTCGCCTGCAGGGAGAAAATCTCCACCTGGGAATTGTCCGCCACCCTGCCGGAACCTGAGGATGCGAAGGGCTCAACTGCGAAAATATCGCCTTCCTGAAGCTCATATGATGACGAGGTGGCTATGTTGGGGATTTCCACGCCCGCGTGCAGAAGGTAAGGCTCTATCTTGTGCCCTGTGAGATTCTCTATTGGCTTAAAGCCGCGTGAGACTATCTCCTTTTCTATCGCCGCGCCTATTTGCCCCACCTTGATGCCGGGCTTCATGGACGCTATTGCGGAGGAAAGGGCAGCCTGCGATGCTTCCATCAGCTTCCCCTGCTCACCAGACAAGTCCACGGTCACCGCAGTGTCGCCTATGCATCCATCGATGTGCGCCCCGATGTCGATTTTCACCAGGTCCCGCTCCCCGATTAGCACCTGGTTGCCCGCTTCCGGGGTGAAATGCGCCGCGATGTCGTTTATTGAGATATTTGCGGGGAATGCTGGCCTTGCCCCAGAATCAAACACCATTTTCTCAAGCGATTCGGCTATGTCAAAGTATGACTCGCCAGGCAGCACCAGCTTTGGCACCTCGGAGAGTATTTTCGCTGCTGCTTTCCCGGCATTTTCGAAATTCGCCGCCATTTTTGCCATTTCCTCATCAGTCAGCTCACCGTGAACATGCTCGTGCTCGTCTTCTTCCGGCATAAAACCACGGCAATGATAGGAATCCGCACCTTTAAAATACGTCGTGCAGAAACAGGGGCATGGCAAAGGAAAGGGGGATTTGCATCGGCTGCGGGCTGGAAAAAACCGGCTTTGCGGCAGATGAGGACTGGGTTATCCTTTGCGCCAGGAAAATGCGCGTTTTTTTCAGGATGAAGGCCCGGCACACCATTTCCTGCGCAAGCTGCATGCAAAAGTGCGAGTTGCAGAGGGGAAAATTCGAGAAAACCCGTTTTGCCCATCGTGTTGCGGCCGGCTTGGTCTTCATAATTGCTTTTTTTGGAAGTGCTGCCTATGGGAAGCTTGATTTTTGGGCGCTTGCCGCTTCAGCACTTGGGGCGATGACGATAGCGCTGCTGCCTTACTTTTCATATTGCCCCGCATTTTCAAAAAGATAAGCGCAATGCCCGGCTTGCCAATGACCTGAATTTTTTCGGCAATGCCCAATAGTTTATAAATTTCCCAGGGGATGGGAAAGCATGCTGCGGGAGGCCAGCCTAAGGAACGCAATCTTCTTCGTTTTTGCGCTTGTTTTCCTTGCGCATCCGCTGCATGCCGCAAACTGGTATGATGAAACCTATTACTGGGTGGGCATCTCAGCCATCATAGCCGCGGCTTTCATCGGGCTTGCGTACATGGTGGCCCGCCTATTCGAGCTGCAAATCCTGGAGGCCTGGGTTAAAATCGAGCTGCAGGAGGTTGTGTCAAGCGTGGTGATTGCGGTATTCTGCGTCGCGCTGCTGGCAAGCGCGAATGCGGCAGCCGGCTTTTTGGTCGGCGATTCCACTGTTGGCGCGGGGCAATACGCGGTTGATGCCATAGGGAAGATATACGGCGACGGCAGGGAACTTTATCTCGCATTGGCAGGGGCTTATTTCAACGTGGCAAAATACGCCTCATATTCCTATACCATAGGCATCTCACTCCTCACTGAAATGACCACCAGCTATTCATCCAGCCCTGGCGCAGGGCTGTCGCCAATGGTCGCGGATATTGGGATGGCGATGGATGGGGTGGCAAGCTACCTGCTTTTCCTCTCAGCGCAAAAGTCGTTCGTGATTTTCTTCGTGAACTCGTCGGTGATACTGCTGCCCATAGGCGTTTTCCTGCGGTCTTTTTCCCTCACCCGCAGGATCGGGGGCACCATCCTTGGAGGGGTTATTGCGGCTGCGGTAATCTACCCTGCCTCGTTTGCGATTTCAAGCGGGATATACGAGGCTTTTTCCCCAGACCTGATGGTAAAAGTGAATGGGATAAGCGTGATGGGCTCAATCTCCAACCCCCCGCTCACAAACACAGTGTGCAATCCGCTCATGCAGACGTTCATCCAAAGCCCGATTGGCCTCCTAACCAACTCCCTGGGAAGCTTGATTGGTCAGGGGGCCGGGTCTGCAGGAGCCATGGTTTCCTCATTAGGAGGGGCGATTTTTGGGGGGGAAAACGGCTGGAGATACACCATCTGCCCGATAGTCTGTGCCGTTGTTCCTGAGCCCTGTTTCACCGAATGCTGGGACATTGTTGGAAAAATGTACGTGCTTGTTAAGGCATTCTATGCGATATCAATGGCACCCGCACTTTCAGCATATGCCCCCAGCAGCGGGGAAATCCTGGCTGCATATGTGAACCTGAGGGATTTCGCCCTGCCTGCAACCACCATGTTCGGGGTGCTGGCAGTAGTATTCTCACTTGTGCCGATAATAATAGCGATGGTGGCTGGCAGGAACTTCATGCTGCTGTTCGGAGGCGAGCCGCAGCTTTATGGCATTTCAAAATTGGTGTAACGGTATGGGAAACTTCAGTCGGTTTGCACTTTTGGGGTTGATGCTGTCGGCATTCCCAGCGATGCTTGGAGCTGAAGCGACCCAATATGAGAACGTCTGCGGCGTTGACACGTTTGCCAAAAACGATGCCCTCAACTTCATAGGCATTGCACTCATGTTCGTCTCACTTGCCATTGCGCTTGCGTACATGTACGGCAAGCTCAGCCACGACGTCAAGTCCGAGACTTGGGCAAAGGACGAGGCGCAGAATCTGCTGATAAGCGTGCTGCTGCTTGCCGGCCTATTGGTGTTTTTCACAGGCTCCTGCAAATTGGCTGAGGAATATGTTGGTGGAAGCCCGTTTTCAGCATCGTACGCATACATGAACAAGCTGCTTTCCAACAACGGGGTCTCTGTGCTGCGCGACCTGACTTATGGAAGCCTGAAAAACCAGATGGAGGCGACGCAGTATCTTTTCATCGGGTTTACCCCATATCAGGGATATGGGATGGCTGAAAAGGCGAATTTCCGGGCGCTCTCAGCGCACAAGGAGTTCCTGATTGACCTTTACCTGCCAGTAATAGCCAGCCTCAACGCCCAGAAATACCTGCTGCAGATGATAGAGGTGGTTTCTGCGGCGGTGTTGCTGCCCTTTGCGTTCATACTGCGCCTGGTGCCGCCAACGCGGGAGTATGGCAACATGCTGCTCGCCCTTTTCTTCGGGCTTTACATAATAGTGCCAAGCACTTATGCGCTAAGCGGCAGGGCATATGACAATCTGATGAAGGCGCCATACACTGTCAACGTGCACAAGTTCCAGGACAGTGTTGCTTTTGGCAACGAACCGGCCGGCAGCCAATCGCAATTCTTCAGGCTCGCCTCCACCTTGCCCCAGGCGATCTTCCTGCCCAACCTGGTATTGATAATTCTTATAAGCAGCGTGATTGCGATTTCAAAGGCGCTTCGCGCGATTGCGGTGTGACTTATGGCGTTCAGAAAAATGATGCTGCTCGCGTTCGCCCTTGCCCTACTGCTGCCTTCCGCTTCCGCGCTTTCCTCCTATGGCCAAACCTGCGCCACTGATGCCGACTGCGTCTCTCCTCTCAAGTGCGACAACACCGGAACGGCTGCCTCATACAAGTGCAGCCAGATTGCGCCTTCCTCAGTAAAATGCGAAATCGTCCCGCAGGTCTGGAAATGGGTGCCCAAATACGATGGCGGCGCATCCAGCAACACAGTAGGCCAGAGCATATCCGCACTTGAAACAGGAAACACACAGGGGGGGAGCGTGATTGATGCGTCTAGCGGGCTTTACAAGGCCGGCTGGTTTTCCGACTGGAAAATTTCTGCTCTTATAGGCGTGATGGCGGCCATACTCCTAATCTCCATTGCGGCAATGGTCGGCTACTCCTTCAACATAAACGAAGTCAAGGCGTTTGTTGACGTGGAGCTGATGCAGTGCGTGGTTTCGGTGCTGCTGATAGGCTCGATAATCGGCATGATGCTGTTCTTCGATGTTCTGGCAGGCCAGATAGTCGGCAGCAATAGCATGATTCCGGTTCATTGCACCAGCAATGAGCCTTGCTACATCACAGCAGCCAAGACTTACCTGGACAAGCTTTATGAAATCGGGAACAGCTACGCGAAAGACGCGCTGATGAAAAGCGTAAATGCCCAGGCCTCGGCAAACGCAGGGATAACCAACACCATGAACGCCTGGTATTTCGGGTTTGCAGGCACCAACCTTCGCCTGAACGCAGGCAGGTCTATTGAGGCTGAGAGGGCAGGAGCAGTATTTGACTCGATGTCCAAGATGCTTGCCAGCATCTATGCGCAGAAATATTTCATAGATGTTGTCTCGTTCGGGCTTGCCCCCATCCTGCTGCTGCTCGGAATACTGCTGCGCACCTTTTTCTTCACGCGCAAGCTGGGCGGGCTGCTTTTGGCAATAGCCCTCTCCCTTTTCATAGTATATCCGCTTACCTACGCCTTTGCCTGGTACACGCTGAATGTGACTGTTTACGGGGAGAGGAACGCTGTGCCAGAATCGGACTGCCCCTCAGAGTGCACCATGCGCCCCCCTGTGGCGTTCTATGTGAACAAGACCACTGGAGGCCTGATTCAGTTCTTATCTTCCCAGGACCTCCTTCGCGCAGGCATAAACGAAACGAATTGGGAAAGTGGGGATATTGACGATGATGGAACATCGGAATACCCGGGGCTGGTGGCATGCACTGACCTGCAATCCAAAGAGAGCATAGAGGATAGCGGCGCAGGGATTGTTAACTCCAACACGCTGACTGACACATCCAAAAACTGGATAAGTGGGAAGTTTGCAGGGCACTTTCTGAGAATAACAGGACAGGCCGGGGGGGGCGAAGAATATACGATAATTAGCAATACTGCGAATACGATAATGACCTTAGAACCGATAGCGACTGGCGCCTCTAACCAGGGGGGCTCTTCCCAGTATGAGGTCAAGAAAAAACTGCTTGCAGATAATAACTGCAAGGGCTGCCCGGAGCAGTGCAGGGAAACGCCATTTCCGCAATACTCAGCCCCGGGATGCGACATCGCCGCCTGCTCTGATTGCAACCCGGGCTGCAAGGTGATGAGAATCAGAACCGACTGCTCGGAAAAATGCAGCTCTTCCTCCTGTCCAGCCGGATGCAAGGCCTCCTTGCCTTTTGAGAACAAATGCTATGCGACTTCAGACTCAACACTATTCGAGGCAAACTTGACAGTGGACTGTTCTGTTTGCGAAGGATGCCCAGCCTGGTGCTTGCTCAAGAAAAAAAATCCTGACGGGACAACCAAGCTCGTATATGAAAATGAGGCTGCCTGCAACAAGCAGGAATGCAGGGTTTGCCCGGACCAGTGCGCATATGTGAGCGAACTGGGCGGCGAATATAACTGCGAGGCAAGCTCCATGTGCGCAGGCTGCCCGAAGGCGTGCAGGATAGATGCCTCTTTGCTTTTACCAGAACACGACCTTCAGCAACTTATCCCGAATTACTGCGAAAATCCATCTATAAAAAGCGCGTGCGACAGCTGCCCTGCGCTTTGCAAAGTCAAAATCCCCCAAGACCCGCGCAAAGACCCTGAACCGGTCTGCTATCCTTACCCAGTAAAGAACTACCAGGCTGAAAACTGCAATGACTGCCCCGACTACTGCCGCTTCAGTAATTATGATTTCATAACCGGCCCTGGATATTCCGCACTGCCCATGACGGGCACTACTCCGAAGCTGCCATATTCCTGCTCTGACAGCAAGATAAACTGCGATTCGAGCACTGCCTGCAAATCAGAATGCAAGGCAAGCCAGCCACCCATCCTTTGCAGGGAATCGGATATGGGCAGCACTGATTCCGGCTACTGCAGGAAATGCCCTGCTGAAACCCGCGTGATGCTTTCGCACATCGATTCCACGGGCGCTTCATCATTAGTTGCACCTGCCCTTGAAACAAGCTTGAAATGCAATGCGCCGGAATGCGAAGACAGCTGCAAGAGCACAGTAGTGCTGCCCAACGAAGCCGATGACCCGGATTGCAAGAATTATAACCCTTCGGGAGGGACGGACAAATGCCAGAAATGTCCGCTGAATTGCAGGGCGATATTTGCCGATAATGCCTTGCTAAGCAGTTTTTGCAATTCCCTATACAAATGCGGCGATACCGACTGCCCCCCATATTGCAAGGCATCAAATACAGCTGGCAAAGTCTGCAGCGAATATGTTGGAAATGGAATAGCTGCTAATCCCCAATCAACTTCCCAATGCTATAATGTAACCAATGAGTATGACAGTGTAGACTGCGAATTGAAAACCAGCGAAATCGAGTGCAACACTCTTGCTTCGCAGGGCTGCATGTGGCTTGATACAACCAGCTCCATGATACCAATAACTCAGCGCTTGACGCCATATGACGAACGAGACTCCTGCAAGCAGTGCCCGGAAAACTTCAGGATAGTGGGCTTGGAGGTTTCCACGCTTTCAATAGACTGCACCCAGTCGAATTGCCCGGACTACTGCCGCACCACAATCCAGAAGGAGGCTGATGGCGGGCCTGCGACGTGCAAGGAATACATACCCTTCGAGCTCCCGTATTATGGGTGCCCTGCGCTTTGCAGAAGAACGCAGACAAACCTGCCTCCAACTCCTTACTGCACATTAAACACATACAGCACCTGCAACCCAGCATATTCTGGGGAATGCACCATGCCAGATGCCCCTGCGGAGATATGCACAGGCTGCTTTGACTGCCCGCTTGACTGCCTCTATGAGCCGCCAGTAAGGACAGACTGCGCAGAGGTGTGCAGCGAAGACGCGCTTGCAGGCCCGATAAGCCTGAGCCCGGATGACTTCATACTCAAGCTGCCAGGCGCGCAGGGGGAAATTGACGTGAAGAATGTGGGCACTTTCATGATACCCGCCCTGGTGCTGCCGCTCTTCTCCCTTGTCATAGTGATTTCGTTCATACGCGTGCTTTCCCCGATATTGGGGGGAGACATCGACATACCAGGCTTGAGCAGGATAATATGATGAAAAATGTTTGCGGCGCATTGAGGCTTCTTGTTTTAACCAGCCTTATCCTCGCCTCCCTAAGCTCGCTGCTTAGCGCTGGATATTGCAGCGGAGGAGTGGTTTCCTGCAGTGGGTTGAGCGGGCGGGAATGCACAGACGAACCGTATGTGTGTGGGATAGATTACCCGAAAGAATGCTTCAAACTAGAGGCCGGTGGATACTGCGAGCTTTCTTATGCGGCTTCACTTAATGGTGCGGATTGCGTATGTAGCACCGGAAGTGTGACACCTACCTGCAGTAATCTTGCAAAAGCAGATTGTGCGAAATATGAATCTGGTACTCCATGTAACAACGGATTCTGTAGATTTAACGAGGATATGTATTATATCTGCAACAATGTTGGTGATGCGGATAGTCTTCCTTGCAGCAAGATAACTGACAGCACGGTATGCACAAAAGTCGGCTGCAGCTGGGGAGAATGCAGACCGTTGGGAGTCGGCTGCGACGTGAAAGCCGATTGCTGCGCTGGCTTGGTGTGCAGCATATCGGGGGGAAACGGCGGGAATACTGGCGGAGACATTGACGCTGCCAGACCGTTGAAACAATCAGGGGTGTCTTTCAGCACTGTTGCCACAGTCAGGTTTGTAGGAGACGTTGGCTCTGGTGGAGACACTGGCGTGGGCGGCGCGGGAGTGTGCGCTGATTGCTTGAAAGATGGGTACTTGTCCTGTGATAGCACTAGCGATTGCTGCCAGCCCCCATCCGTTCCCGCAGCTCTGAAGTGTTTTGGAGGATATTGCCGGACGTGCGGGAAAGAGTATGACATTGGCTGCACGGGGGGCAACCCAGGCAAGGGAGACTGCTGTGCTGGCTTGCTGTGCAATTCCATCTCCAAATGCATGAAATGCTACGATAAAAAAGCCCAGTGCACCGGGAGTTTGCAATGCTGCAAAGGGATGACGTGCGAAAACTCGAAATGCTGCATTGATACCAGCTCGAGTGAAAGCTGCGCTGACAACGCAGATTGCTGCTCTGGTTTGGTGTGCAACTCAGGGGCATGCGCCCCGCAGCAAGCGCCTAAGCCCCCAACCCCGAAAGTATCGCCAGCCCAAATAAACGGCGCTGGAACAGTCAGCTGCTTTGATAATTGCGTTGCCAATGGTTATAGGTGGAAAAAAGATGCTGTTCTCAAAAGCTGGGCGCAGGGCAACCCCGCCCCATACGACTGCTTATCCGAAGGGTGCTCTAATGGGCAAAAAATATACCTTCAAACGCGAAACTGCAACGCCCAGGGTGCTTGCACTGAGTCAGACTGGTCTTCCCCCTCCAACGTGGTGATTCCGCCCCCGCCGCCCATACCGATTCCGGTTAGCAATTACTTGGAATACATGCTAATGGCTCTTTTGCTCGCAATCGGGCTGCTTGCCCTGGCATACATGACCTCCAAGGCATTCAGCCTTCCGCACTGGGTGCCCTTAATCGGAGACGAGCTTGTGCAGGTGCTGGCAACAGGAGTAGTGGCGCTTTGCCTGGTCGGAATCACCATCGCAATAAACAATTACGTTACAGCCGGGCTGGTGGCTGCTACTCCTCAAAGCGCAACAATAACTCCGGATGGCTCCAACCAAATCTACCAAGCCGCATACACGATGCTTGGCGGATTGGGGGTGAACTCAGTTCTTTCCCAGCTGCAGATCACCAACAGCGAGATTGCCGTGGAGGCTTCCAAGGGAGTCTATTGCAGCATGCTGGGAGTGGGCTTTACACTGGTCAACTGCAGCCCGCTAAACGCCTTCAGAGGGACGCTTACATCTGCCGCATTCACCACCGTGGTCGGGCTGGTGGACATCTATGCCCAGCAGTTTCTGCTCACGCTGGCAGCCCGTTTTTCCTTCAGCCTGATAATCCCGGTTGGCCTGTTCTTCAGATGCTTCAAGCCCACCAGGGCCGCGGGAGGGGCGCTTATTGCAATCGGCTTTGGCTTCTACACCGCCTACCCCCTAGTGATAGTCGCCACCACCAACTTATTGGTCAATCAAAGCATTCCACTTGCCCTGCCGGGCACGATGGCGGTGCCGCAGTTGTCCAGCGCCTGCGACCCATATGAGACGAACATTGATAATTCAAGAACGCAATTCCTGAATTACGCCCAGAATCTTAGCGAGCAGTCGGTTGCCGATTCGCTTACCTACCTGGTGATGGTAAAAGTGATTTTCCTCTCGATACTCAACCTGATAATCACACTTGGATTCATAAACGCGCTTGCCAAGGTGCTGGGCAGCGACATTGACCTGTCAGGCTTGGCAAGAATAGGGTGAAACATGACTGGAAAAACAAGGCGCGCGTTTGGGCTGCTGCTGTTCGCCAGCTTTTTCCTTGCATTTGCCATAGGCAGCGCATCTGCCTGCTCATGGCAGGACGAGACGTGCAGCCAGAATTCCGACTGCTGCGCGGGCCTTCAGTGCAATACTGCAGCTGGAAAATGCGCCTTGCCCCCCTCAATATGCGAAGAGGCGACCGCAAACCAGATTTTCTGGCTTGCCGGAATGGCTGCCCTGGGCACAGGAATAATGATAGCTCTTGCCTACATGTTCGGTGAGGTTTTCCAAAACGCGCGGGTGCTGACCTGGGCAAAAACAGAAATAATGCAGGTTTTCGTCAGCCTGATAATTGTTGGCGCGGTGCTTGGAACCGCCCAGCTTTTCTGCACCCTTGAAGTCGGAGAAATATCATCGATTTTCACGCCCCAGCATCTTCCGAAGATATATGAAAACCATCAGACCGCCTCCATTTACAGCGGGGCGATCATTTACCTGGAGAACTTGATGGATGCTGCGCAGACCAACATGCGCAGCCTGCGCTACCTGGTGGGCGCGTATGAGATAAGGACAAGCTACACCAGCATGACCTGCAAGAACGAATGCTGGATCTCGCTCATGGGCACCAACGAGGCGGCGTACGGTGGCGAAAGCCTGCAGCTCGCAATAGCCAACAACCTGCTTTCCACTGCCACCATATCCTATCTGACCGCCGCATTCGAGTATTTCACGCTGCAGTACATAGTCAACGGGCTGTTTTTGGTGCTGCTGCCGCTTGCAATAGTGATGCGGTCAATACCTTTCATGAGGCAATTCGCGGGAGCGCTTGTCGCCATATTCATCGCGCTTTACATAATGTACCCGACAATGCTGCTGCTCAACGCCATGATGGCGCCTGGCATGGTGAACAACCTCTCGGGTAGCTCCTCCCCGCCAGTGTTCTATCTTTCGGACTGCAAGGGGCTTGACCTTTTCACTTACAAAGACGCTTCTCCCGGCGCTGAATGTGAAAAACAAGGAAGCACTGCTGGGGGCAAAACATACACCTATGATGAGGCAGGGCTTGGCGGAAGCTGGAGCGGAATATCGGCAGAAGTGCCATACGCGCCAAACGGAGCTGCAGGCGATTCCAACCGGCTTGAGGATTATGTGAGGACAAGCGGATTAATATTCCTGCTAACAGTTTTCCTTGCCGCCTTCAATTTCATAGTAATTGCAGCTGTGGCAAGGGGGCTTTCGCACTTCCTGGGGGAAGAGGTAGACATCAGCAGGCTGGGGCAGATGATATGAGGAAAACCTTGATTGTTTTGCCTGCATTTCTTGTACTGCTGCTAGCCGTAGCCCTGTCGTCCGCTGGCATTTCTGCGTTTAAAGATCAAGGAAAGGCGCAGTTCGAGCCCTATATGGGCACGGGTGGAAGCTGGTACCCGCTTGCGATAACTGCGGTGATACTCTGCTTTTTCTTCAACACGCTGGTGTACATGGCAGGCCATGCACTTCAGGCCGAGAACCTGAAAAAATACGCGCGCACCGAATTTCTGCAGGTGTCGGCGTCCAGCCTGATGATATTCTTCGTAATTTTACTGCTTTTCGAACTTTCAGAAGGAGGGGCTTTTGACTTAATGGAAAATCTAACAGGGGCAAGCGGCAGCATAGCCTGCAGCGCAGTAAGCACTGGCAGATATTACTTCTGGAATGAAAATGCTTTTGGGGGCGGGCCTATCGGCGCCTTCAAGTGCAAAGTGCAGGAAAAGATAACCGCGCTTGACAAGCAGTATTGGAACATCTTCAACGCGAACATGGGGACCGAGAGGCTTAGTTCCACCTGCGTCAGCTTTTTCGGCTTCCCGGTGTGGTGCTGGGATTGGGACCTGGAGCTCCACAAGAAGGTGGAGCAGTCGCACCTCCTTTGCACCAAGATAACCGGGCTATTGATGCCGCTGCACGCGCAGTTCGTGCTTGCCGAATACGTGCAGAAGAATATGCTTGCCGTGTTTTTGCCCCTTGGGCTGCTGCTCAGGATAATCCCCGCAACGCGCGGGGTGGGCGGGCTGTTCATAGCAATTGCAATCGGCTTTTACTTTGTCTGGCCCACTTTCTCAGTGCTGACCGACCCGACATTTGTGCGGGGGGACGACAACAAGATAAGCGACAGGCTTGCCGGCATGTGCTTCACTGGATTTAGGGGCGTGGCGGTGATAATGAACTCCGCACTTTACGGTCTTGGGGGCGATGACAATGCGCTTGCAAACGCCCAGGGCGAGGCGCTGCTGTTTGAGATGACCATAGGCACGCTCTTTTACCCGTTCATAGCTCTTGCAATAACCCTGATTTTCATCAGGACCGCCACCCCGCTTCTGGGCGGGGACACCGGAGAGCTGATGCGCATGGTTGCGAGGCTGGGATGATGGAAAACCGCTTGCCGATTGCAATGTCGCTTGTTTTCATTGCTCTACTTTTGGCAGGGTGCGCCAGCAACGAGTATGTGCCTTGCTGCCAGAAGCAGAACATATATAACTTGACAGGCCCTGACCCGACAGCTCTTCTGGCAAACCCATACTGCAATTTCACCAATGGAAGCGTGATGTATGCTCATTGCGACCCCGCATCAACCGGAAAGGGAATGGCAAACTGCACCAATGGGACGGTCTGCTCTGATTTGCATGCCCAGGAGGAATGCAGCAAAACCAGCAGCTGCACCTGGGATTCGACCACCAGCCAATGCACAGGCGCGGGCGCATACTGGATGCTCCCCATGTGCGCAGACCCGGCTCCGGCAAGCTGCGTGAATGAAAAATGCTCTGCCATGATTTGCGGTTATACCCGGCCGAAGCTGGGCCCCATGCCGGTTGGCTCGGACTTCAACCAAAAAAATCCTGGAGAAGAACCCCCGTTTGCCCTGGGAGGAGACGCTCTTAGCGGCACAGGGCTTTACGGGACAAGCTGCGCTTTCAAGACGATGAACAACAAGCTTTACAACCAGGTGCGCCAATCCAAGGGCGAGCTTTGGGTGAACTCCTTCCGTTTCGGGGTAGGCAGAAGCTATTCGGATTATGAGCAGGCGAGATACTATTTCCCAGTCTCGGACAGGTTCTGCTCAGTCACCGGAGTAAACGGAAAGGACAGGTTCCTCAATTATGTGAATTACCCGGCCACCTGGTGCGCAAAATATACTCAAGACCATTATCACTGCGGCAAGAACAATTTGAATTTCTCAACCCCAGAAACCTGCAAGAATTACTGCCTTGGGCTTTCCGCCCCGCAGGACTGCAACCCAGTTACCACCAGCACGCCAAAATACCTGTGCAAAGAAACCGAATTCCTCTACGACTCGCAGGATGAGGGCTGCATGCGAAACTGCCAGCTCATTTCAGATCCTGACGCCTGCTCAAGCGACACTTCAAAATACCCGTTCCTGGAGCAAGACGCCCGGTTCAAATCAATGCTGCAGGCAGATTACGTATACGGGACTAACACCTTTTCTAGCAGCTGCGGCGCCACTTCCAGCTGCAGCGAGAGCTACAAGGAGGCATGCAAGCAGGAAAACTGGCGGGACGCGGGGAGCTGGCCGGACAGCCACTATTGGTGCAAGGATTTCTACCCTTTTGCAGAATGCAGTAATGCCGGATTGGAATGCCTTTGGAACGACCCAGGCTCAAACAACAATCACAGGCAGGATATGCAGTGGAAACAAAGCCGCGAGTTTTCCGTAGAGCTGGACTACGACTACTACAAAAAGACTCTGCAGGGGCAGATGCCCGAGGCGGCGCAGCAAAGCTCGTTTGAGTGCGCCAGCGGAATGGAATGCACCTCAGGATTCTGCGACATGAATAGCTATCATCGCACTCTTTGCATTGATAAGGACAGTGGCGAGCTGATTGCCTGCGGCTGCGAAAAAGAGGATGATGGCAAAACCCTCAACTGCGGCTATCTGGGAAGCGGAGAAGCGTTTAGCACTGGAAACGCCACGTTTTATGTCGAGGAAACGTATAATCGCGACAGCACGCATTTCGGTTTCGTGGGAACTGTTTCCTCAGTATTTTTGGATGCGGCCCACACCCGGGATATTAACAGTGAAAAAAGCGCAATCTATGTGTTCACCCAAGAACATCTCACCCCCTCAGTCGGGCCAAATACGCAGCTTGCCTTTCTGCAAAACTGCAGCATCGAGCCCCTTGTCACCGCGGATTTCTTTGATGAGGGAGATCTTGCATCAATCGCCCCGGACCCAAGCAAGTTTTTGAATGTGAAGTTGTGCCTGATGGAAGAGGTGAACAAGGAGATGGTTGATGGGCAATACAAACTAATGCCAACCGGCAGGTATTATTTGGAGCCCGAACCGTGCGACAAGGATTATGGCGATGGCTTGACCAACCAGGGCAAACTTGTGTATGCATCCGCATACCAGCTGGTGTTCAATGGCGCGCTTGGAAAATGCAAGCTCAACGATCAGAGCAACCCCATAGCGCCATACCTCAGCACACAGACTTTCGGCTGGTGCCAGCCCTGCACCTATGCCACGCTGGCTGTGCAGAAGGTGGATTTTGTTTCCAGGCCTTGGAACTACAACTGCTATGCCTTCAGGGCATATTATGATTATAGCGCAGAGAGTGGATCGGCAACCACCATGACGGCTTCGACCGGGCAGACCACCCGGGAAAACGGCTATGATGTCTCGCCTATTCGCAGAGAATTTGTGGTTTCTGGCAGATCTGTTGAAAATCAGGATGGAACGATTTACCGTGGAGAACTTAATAACTACTGGGATGGGCATAGCGTGGACTATCAATGCAGCGACCAGTGGGACAGCACCCTTGGCCCGAGCTGGCACAATGAAATCACCACCCCGTCTTTGCCATACATTGTCAAAAAGACCAGGGACTATCTGGCTGCAAGCGTGATGCCCATATTGGATATCAGCGAAAACGGGCCAGAGGTTTGGGACATGCACCTCATAACAGAGAGCAGCAACGTCTTTGGCACCCTGTTTCAGCTTCCTCCCAGGGTGGTAAGGGGTGGATTCTTCCAATCTGCAGGCATTTTTGGTGGTTTAGGTAATACCAATACCATTATTCTAAAGAGCTACACTGAAACCAAAAAAATCCAGGATATTGACGGCGCGGTAATCTATGCAATAGCCAACCTCACACACATAAGGAATGACACGCTTAAAGGGAGAATAGGGACAGGCGATGGCTTATACGGCACCAAGCTCGCAGGCTATCTAGGGATAAAACAAACCAGCGCAACCAACGAGACCATAGATATCATTGGAGGCACCAACCTGACCATTTACTCAGCCCTGCTTTTGAAAAAGAACAGCACCAACCCCCCTCTGGTGGCAATCGACATCGGCAATCCGGGCTCGGATTCGCCATACGAAACGCTGGACAAGTTCTTCTACAAGCCCAAACAGATGAACAGGGAGTGGCGGATTGCAAACGCAGTGCCTGACGAGTACCCTGGCGCAGTGGACCTGCTGCTGCAGGAGTGGGTGCCGACCTGCGATTACGGCTGGAGTGATAATCAGAATATAGAGCATGAATTCGGGCTAAGAATGAACTTCAGCCGGAATCTTCTGAAAAACTATTCCAAGCCCTCGCTGATATGGAAATTCCATTTCCCAAAAACAACCCAATGCGATGTGGAAAAATTCACCAGCTACCTTTTCGACCACCAGGCAGAGATGGTGGATGCCGGAATAACCGGGCTGGTATATGACGCCTGGATGACAAAGACTGGGGAGGCATACATGGACTATGGCACAGCAAATCAGAATTGGGATAGCGGAGAGAAAACCGGCACAACTGATGATTTGAGCAACTCCAATGAGGAACTTACCCTGGAGAGGGCAGGAATGGCGAGCAAAACCGACACTTTCTGCGTTGTGCAGAACTATTCCAAGAAGATAATGGGATTGACCAGGCTGACATTTGGCCAGAAAATCTATGCTAAAAACGCCAGCTGCTACTGCCAGCCTTGCAGCCCGTCTGATTTTAACATTGGCTTTTGCGCAAAAAGGCTATATGAACCCGGGGATGAAGGCTTGGCACAGCTTTATTGCATGGATGGGGAAACCTGCGAGATGCCTGCCGAGTTTGTCCTGGGCGGCTGGACAAACTACTCGTATTACCGCTGCCCGGCGCTTTGCGCCAATACCACCGCATGCACGCTTTGCAGCGAGGAACCTGCGCCAGCAACCGGCTTGACCAATCTATTTTGCCGCGTGGAGACCAGCGGCGGCAGCACCATACAAGCCACCAAGGACTACACCCAACTGTCAGACGACTACTGGGATATCCTCTCAGCACTCCCAAACCAGGACAAGTGCTGCCTGAACACCACCGATACGCGCACCGGAGAAACCATAAAATACACCTATGTGAAAAGAGAGGGAGTGAAGCAGCAAAATGAATTCCTGCAGTTCCCGCGCAGGGGCGACCTGGGAATAGACTGCGGGCGCGTCCCAAACACAGACATCCTGACATACTGCAATGTCAAGGTGCCCATAACCAACAATCACCTGTTCTGCTCCAAAGTCTCCCCGTGATGATGAACATGGCAAAACCCACATTGGCGCTGATTTTCATCCTGGCTGCATCCAGCCTGCTTGCCGCGGAAGATGCCGGGAATTCCCAGTGCCCAATAGCCCCGATCCCCTCTTATCTTGACATAACGGTGGACGATGCCAGCGGCCAGATAATAGCCCGGGCGTATAACATCAGCGGCAACTACGACAAGATGCCCATAAACAGGGGGCTGGTCTATCGGATAAATCTGACGGGAGTCCCTAACCAAGAGCCGATAACCGTCTGTTATGACGTGACCGACCAGTCTGGGAATGTTTTTACCGCTTATGACCCGATGGCAACCGGCTGCATAGACTACCGCTACATTTTCTGCCCGGTTGACGCAAGGACTTCGGAATGCCTGAAGAACAGCGGAATTGCAGGCGTGACGCCACAATCCCGCCACTCTAATTTCCCGCCCTGCAAGCCGAGTGTCGGGGCTTTTGATGAACACACGGACTATCTCGCCTCGCACAACGAGTATTATGTCTGCAACACCGCACCTGCCGACATGGCGCAGTTTTGCTGGCCCCTTATGCTGATATTGTCCTTGTTGCTCGGAGCTTCGTTTGCTGCGGGCAGGAACCCTTTTTTGGCGTTTGACTTTTCAACCCCGAGAATGAACAGGGGCAGGCAGTATTCCATGAGAGTGCAGCAGCGCAACTTCGACATCATGGCGTATGTGATGGGAGTAGACCGGGCAGTTTCCACTGCGGACAAAGCCACAGGCGGAACCGGCAGGAATTCCCTCACCGGATATTTGAGCGGGCTTGTCGCCAGCCAAGTAATCGCATTCACAGGGCACCTTGAAAGCCTGCTTGCGGGCAAATCAGATGAGCAGCAGGTAAAAATCATAGAGGGTGAGATCAAAGAGATAGACAGCAAGCTAAAGGAACTTGAGGGCAAGGCCAAACTGACAGATGGGGAAAAAGCCGAGCTGATGTCGCTGAAACAGGAGAGGGCGACTTTAGATAACAAATTGTCAGCAGTGCAACAAAGGATTGAGGGCAAAAAAATTGCGGAGGAAAATGTGAAGACAGTCAATGAGGTAGCCAAAGCCGTTCCCAATAGTAGTTTGACCAAATCGACTGGAAGTAGCACGACCACATCGACTGGAAGTAGCATGACCACATCGATTGGAATTGGGCAGAAGGCCAAATCTCAAGAATTGAAAAGCGCAGCTTTTGTCGGCTACTCGGCAGTTAACATCCCAGCAGCTATTGTCGGAGCGTTAATGCCGATGAGCAGCGAGGATGCCAGAGCTTGCCAAGAAGCCAAACTTGCGTATATGGAATTTATGGATAAGTACCGGCCCGACAACTACAAGAGTTTAAGCAGAGCCGAACAGATAATAATAGACATAGGGCTTGCGCTGTTGTTTTCCATCACATACTCGGCGGGAAACAGCCTTTCGGCTGACAACTGGTGGAAAACCATGATTTCAGCGACTTTGCAATGGCTGACCATGGGCGGAAAAAGGCAGAAGAACTGGCTGACCTGGCTGCCGGAGCAGGTTGAAGGTGTTTTTGGCAAGGACATTTTCACTGTGGCAAAATACATCAACCAGCCCGAGAGCATGCCGCTTGGGATGAACATATTTTCAGGCTCGGTTGACGTCCTGAAGGGCGAATGGACAAAGATCCTCAACAGCGGCTCACTTGACAAGACCCTGATTCTCGGGCAGATTTATACCGGCAACAACAAGCAGTATTTTGCAGTGAACATGGGGAACGGGGAATACAATGTTAGGGACGAAAATGGAAACTGGAACGTGATGAGTGAGCGCTACATGCGCCAAAAGGGCATTGATTTGACAGGGGATGGCTGGCTTGTTTACAACAACGGAAACGGCAAATGGAGCGTCCATGCCGGAATGAACAACAAGGAAATCCAGGGCATAAAGGAAGACCAGATTGACTATTTGAGCGCCATGGTTAGGCAGCAGCTGACCGCCAATCCAATCAAGGAACTGGACCGGTCAAAACGCGATGAAGATGGCAATTTGCCATCAGACCTGCGGGAACAGGATGCGTATAACACTTTGATGAAAACCAAGCTGGCGCATCTTGAATCGCTCCAAAACACCTTGTATGCGATGAAAAATGGCACCCCTGAGGAAGTCATATCTGCCATCATGGGGGAAAGACTTTCTGGGGATGCGTTAAATAGCGCCAATTACCTATATGAGCTGGCATTTGGGAGGAAAGTGCTGGAAAAAACCTTTGATGATGCCGAGCGCATGACTGCTGGCGAGCGGAATATGGCACTGGATAAGCTCAAGACCCAAACAGCTGAGAAACTGCAGGAGATGACCGGGATAAGCAAAAACAGCCCTGCGGAAAGCGACGAAGATTACATAACCCGCGTGAAGGAAGAATATGTCAACAAGAGCAAGCTGGATGAGACCTCGCTTGCCGCAGCACTGTTGATTGACAAGTATAACGTGGGTAAAACGATTTACAATAATCCGAAACTAGACGAGGCGCTTGTCTACAACGCCATCAACGACATTTACAAGGCCGCCAACGTGTTTGTCGAAGTTGACCAGACCGCATTAAGGCTATTCCAACACCTTCAATCAGACAATCCGGTGATAACTGAGAAGAGTTTCAATCGCATCTATAGCCTCATTAGGAACGCCGAGAATAAGACTGGCCAAACCAGCTTGAATGACTTTGTTGACTTGAACAAAGACTTGAACACGCTGCTGAATTACGCTGAAAACTCGAGTTTCGGGGTTCTGGATGGGACTTTTTCCGACAAGTTCAAGCCGATTATGAAACGATATTGCGATTTGTTAATCGGCCTGAAGGAACAGGAAGACAAGGTAAAAGGAATGAAACCTGATGACCCTGCTTACAAGGGGGAAAAGGAATTCGAGCAGGGATTATATCGGGACTTCCAAATATTTTCCTTGATAGCGGACAACCTCCACGATGCTGTGAGGACTGCGACCGACCTGCACATAGACATAAGCGAAAAAAAGACACTCGGGCTTGAGAAGGTAAACTCCACGGTTAACTTTGACTTGCCAGATTGGAATAAATACAGGAATATGCCCGAGGGCGAGGAAAAAAATGCGCGTGCCAACGAGCTTTACCAAGAGCTCCACAAGGATGGCATGAGGCTGGTCCTTGACCGGATTAAAAGCATGGAAGAAATCGAAGGCTATTCTGGCAAGATCAAGCAAAAGGATATTGAGGGCCTGAAAAAGGAGATTGAACTGCAAATTGCGAATATAGAGAATATGTCGCCAGATAAAATTGCTAATAATCTGAATGTCATCAAATATGCCGAAAACACCATGTACACTGTGCCAACCGGAAGCGGAATATACGTGAAAAAGAGCCAGTATGAGCAGCAGAACCTCACCAATTCCAAGGAGACTTGGTGGGGGCAGTCCCTTTACATGACCGACCTTAGCCAGTTGATAAATGAGAGCGCTGGCGGGAACATGAGCAGGGCGCAGGAAAGGCAGATGCTCAAGTACATCACTGACAAGCAGTATGTCGATGATCTGCAGAAATCCTATGAGAAGCGGAAGGAATTTCCGCCAGACCCTCCCTCGACCTCAAGCTCCCTGGCTGAGTGGAATGCTTGGAGAAACGACATAGAAGAATGGAAGAGCCGTCACGAGCCGCCATATCCGCCATCAGGTGAGCCCATGCCATGGGAGGGTGAGACGGAAAAGAGATCGTTTGGGCGCAAGAAAAAGTGATGGCTCGCCCGAATGAAGGCTGTTTCAAGGTGAACTACTCGACTTCTTCAGGTATGGGTTTTCCGCGCCAAAGGCAACTAAGCCAAGCCCGGTTTAATCGAATGAGAACCGGGTGGAAGGCTGTTTTGCAGGACAGGGCTTGCGCTAAGAAAAGTAAATCTGCAAGTGAAAAACATGCAACCGCATTGCTCCCGCTGGAGGTTGTGAACTTTTATTCCACAGTAGAGAAGAGAGCGACTGATATCACAAAGAATGGAGCCGAAGCCCCATAGAGTATATAGTATATGTCATAACGGCTTTAGTAGTGGCAGGCTGAATGCCTCGCGTTAGCTAAGCACTTACACCCCCACCCTATCAAAGTTATCTGCTATAACCGCCTACACCGTCTAGTTTTGAGATCGGCTTCGACCTTAGATGCGTTCAGGTCTTATCCAATAACGCGTAGCTGCCCGGCAATGCTTTACACAACCGGTAGACCAGAGGCGTCGGACCCAAGTTCCTCTCGTACTCATGGGTACTTACTCTCAAACGGTGACACTCCTAGGAGATACTACCGAACTGTCTCGCGACGTTCTGAACCCAGCTCATGTAGGTCTTTAATGGATGAACAACCCAACCTTTGGGGGCTCCTGCACCCCCAGGATGACCTAAGCCGACAGCGATGTACCAAACCGCGGGGTCGATGTGTATTGGAGTCAATACAAATCACAATCGCGCGAAACTTATCCTTCCTTATAGTATCCCTTTTGCCAACCCCCAAACATCGACGATTGGGAAATTGGTGATTTTTGCCAAACCTCCATCAAGGACCTTGCTTAAGGGTGGCCCTGACCTCAATAGTTTAGGCAGAGAAAAATCATAGGGAAACGCAATTCCACGGATGTGGAATATACGCATATGAAGGTAAGTCTCGCGCACGCAAAAAACCGATTTGTACCGATCTCTCGCCCGCGACGAGCCTGTTACCCCCGGGGTAGCTTGTCTGACAGCTTGGACCCTCACTAAGAAGGTACCAAGGTTCGTTAAGCCCGACTTTCGTCTCTGCATCCCACGCTTTTAAGGATACAGTCAGTCCAGCATTTGTCTTTAACCCTTACCGGCGGATTTCTAACCCGCCTAAGCTGAACATTGGGCGCCCTTGTTTCCTTATCGAGGGCGTACCGCCCCAGCCAAACTATCCACCTGACCCTGTCCCTTGCGGTTAGTAATACAAGAACTGCTGAATGGTGTTACAATGTCGCCTATTTGCACCCCAGAAGGTGCAACATGACGGCTCCCATTTACGCTCCGCAGCAATCCTCGTATCACAAGATCAGGCTATAGTAAAGCTCCACGGGGTCTTCGTTTCCCCCTAGAAGTCCTCTGCATACTCACAGAGTAGTAAGTTCACCAGGTTCCAGCTAGGGACAGTGGGAGGCTCGTTACGCCCTTCATGCAAGCCACCAATTAAGCGGCGAGGTATTACGCTACCTTAAGCTTGTCTGTTTTAATCTGGCCTTCCATTGCCAGCCCTCCATTACTGGAGGTGTCGGACTATATCATAACCGTTTGTCAAGCGGTTTTCGACGTATAGTCTCTGAGGAACCGTTGAAAGCGTGCGCTTTCGCTGCCCTTTGCCAATTGTTGTGTTGTCCGCATTTGCATGTCTGCGGATTTGACGGCATTGGGACACGTTTCCTGCTGATTGCCCTCATCAATCCACGCCATTTTCACAAGGCTTATGCAAGTCTTGTAGGCAGGATTTTTGGGTTTCCAGCATATGGTCGAATTTATTTACCCCCTCAAGTTGAGGGTCAGAGTATGGGGTTGTCAGTCTCCAGAAAGATGATGCCGCTCGAATTTGTCCACGTAAAAAATTGGGACTAGCCCGAGAAATTTTTTGCATTTGCTAGTTCCGTATATGCGGAGGTGGTATTGGAGTAGTTTCGCCCTCTTGTGCGCGTACGGACCGTTGAGTCTGCACTCAACGCCTTTCGCTTCAAGAATGCGCTTTGCGATTTCCAAATATTCCAGCCCTTTGCTGGATTGCGTTATGTCGATTACGGGTATTTTCGATTTTGTCGAAAGGTAAACTGAACCCTCCGAATCGAAAAGCCCTGCAACAAAATTCAGGCCGAAAGAACCAGACTGCGCCTTCAGCCTTTTGAGCTGCTGCACCATCTGCTTGTCCCTTTTCCGCAGGAGGTAAACATCCCTTTTGAATAATTTACCTTCCACGCCAAAAGCATCCTTCATTTTCAAGTTGACAAATGCCAACCATTCCGGATTCTTCTGGTAAACCTGTACCTCGTTGCGCTTTTCGTCGACGAACGCGTCTTGGAATGCGCCTATCAGATACTCCTCACACTGCCGCATGATGGAACTACCCATCATTTCCATATAAATAAGTCGGAGACTGCACAAATACCCCCGCTCTTTGCTGGCGCTTAGGCCCGTTGAAACAGGCGTTCACGTACCAGTAGTGAGCAGGCGTCACCCGCAATACTAATCGTTTCCGATTTGCTGCGAGTTGTGTTTTTGATAAACAGTCGACCTCCCCTTGTCACTGAGACCTGCCAATCCTTGCGGAAAGGCAGGCATGGCTTATCCCGAAGTTAAGCCACTATTTTGCCGAGTTCCCTTAGCTGAATCTCCCTGTCACGCCTTGGCTTGTTCTGCCAGCAGCACCAGTAATAGTTCTAGGTACGGATGCGCAGGATCGGATGCAGTCCCTTTTCATGGGCTCCAGGGTTTGGGATGATTTGGGTCCTTTATGCCTCTTCTCCTCATAACGAGACTCGAAGGCATTATGGACTTTAAGAGAAGTCTCCTCCTCCACCCCTACCCCAAAGCGTCAGGAATGCACCTTGCGTTGCCGCGTCTACCTGCACAGGAACGGAATCTTAACCGTTTTCCCTTTTGGCAATTTGCGATTAGCGGTTGCCTTAGGATCGCCTAACTCTGAGCTGAAGAACATTGCCCAGAAACCCGTGTGCTATGCGGCGTCCAGGATTCTCGCCTGGATATGCTGTTACTAGTACCAGGATCTTCGTAACTGGCCAGTCCACAGGACGTCACCGCCCTGCTTCTGCCCAACCAGCTCGCCCCCCTACCAGAAACGTTTTTTGAACGTCCTCCGTGGTTTCGGTACCAGGCTTAGCCCCGATCATCTTCGGAATGCGCGATCTAGACTGGTCCGCTATTACGCGTTGTTTAAAGGATGGCTGCTTCTAAGCCTACCTTCCAGCTGTTTTAGACCGGACACTCCTTGTGGATTCGCACTTAGCCTGAATTTAGGGACCTTAACCACGGCCCCGGTCGTTCCCGTAATGGCCCACTAGCTTACCCAGTGGAACCCGACTCCCGACTTCTACGGCGGATGCAGATTCGGAGTTTGACAGCAAGGCGATCCCTTTCGGAACCAATCCCCGCGATCAGTGCTCTACCCCGCATCCCACCTCCATCGAGGCTGTCCTGAGGGACATTTCGAGGGGAACTCGCTATTGCCGAGTTCGATTGGACTATCACCCCTAAGCACGCGTCACCCGAGCAGAATATACTAGCATCGGTAGCGGTCCTCCACCAGCCGTCAGGCTGGCTTCGACCTGCGCTCGCTTAGTTCACATCGGCTTCAAGTCTGATGCGTGTGACTGCTCGCCCTTTCGGACGACGGGCCTTTCTTGCGATGCGCCCGCTTGCTTTCGCTTCGGCTTTCGCCTCGCCACACATCATCAACTCCCTGGCTCTTGCTTCGAGAAGAGCGATGCAACGCTGGTATTCCCGCCTCGCTTCCCGCCTCTCGGCGGGTCGCTTCGGCAGTCGTGCCCTTTTGCGCTGCATCAAATTGTAACCAGTCAGTTTGAGGTTCTTTTAACTGTCCTTTCGGACTCCTTTTCAGCTTTCACTCGCGTTACTAATTCGCTATCGGTCTCAAGTTATATTTAGCGTTGGCGGTTAGTCCCGCCATCTTCATGCCCAATATCCGATGAGCACTACTCGCTTGGCTTCACTCCACTTCCATTGAACTACGGGGCTATCACCCTCTATGGCGCGGCGTTTCAGCCGACCTCGAATCTGGAAATGGATATTCCGCCCCACATCTACAGTACATTGCTGCACTGCATTCGGTGCGCGCTACTCGGCTTTCAGTCACCCTTACTTGCCGAATCCCAATTGGTTTCTTTTCCACCCGTTACTAGAATGTTTTAATTCTCGGGGTATCTATACCTTTCGGCACACAGCCCTATCTCCGGATCACAGGATGCCTGCGCCTACCCGGAGCTTTTCGCAGCTTGCCGCGGGGCCTTGTAACTACTTGAGCCTAGCCATCCACTGACTGGCGTAACATGCATATACTACTTTGTCTGCCGTGCGCTTTGGGCACGCGGCAGACGGAACTCAATACCAGTGCAACTCTCGTTGCACTGTTCCTCCAGCGCTTGCGCGCTGGAGATTGTGAGTATCAGTCGCTCTCTTCGTACTCGTGAAATCCGTATCTGCTCCAGGGCTTTCATGGATGAATCCAGCCCTTTCAACGCCTATACGCAAGTTGGCACCCTTCATCAGGGGGTGCCGCGCTCCCCTCAAAGAGGGAACACGCATCATAGTAATCTATGACTATAAACTTTCGAAATGCCCCAAAAATAGCGACCGGAGTCTTCCTCTCTGCCACAAAAAGCTTGAGCATTTTGCGGTGGAGGTCATTAAGGGCAATTCAAGTGCAACTGTATGCATCGCAGGATGGCAGTGCCCCCTGCTGATGTCGGCGCCGTCTGGCACCGAACTGTGCGGCTTCTTATTAGCTAAGATGGGTTTATAAAGCTTGCTGAGATGCTGGGAATTGATGGCCCTTAGCGTTATGGCAACTATTACTCCCCCAGCTTGCCGGTTCTGAATTCGTCAAGCAATCTGACTGTGTTTTGGGACATGCCCATCGAATACCTGCTATTTTTCTCAGCCCAGCTTGCTGGCTTTTCAACAAGAGGGTTGTTTTCCAAGGCAAACAGGATATTGAAAACCCTGGTTTCAGGGGTTTTGTAGATGCCAAAAGTTGCCCATTCCATCTTTTGCCTAAAGGTGCTGCTTGGAGGGACAAACAGCGCCATCTCGACAAATATTTTCCCCTCGAAATACTCTCTTCCGCGCCCCTTTACCCTGCTTATGAGGTCTCTTGCCTCCCCCCTGCTGCCCAGTATTTTCGCTAGTTTTTTTTCAGCCATGTAAAACGATATTGGCGCCATATTTTCCACCTGTTGTAAAAAGTGATAGCAACTGTTTAAAAAGCAAGATGCAACTACTGGAGCACTTCCTTGTATTCAGCCAGCCTGCCGAACACCTGCCCTGCCAAATCAGGAGCAAGCTCGGTGCTGATTGAAGGGTTTGCTATTGTTTTTTTCAATGCCATTGCTGACGCGACTTTCACCGTCTCGTTTTCCTGCTCTGAGGCCAGGACGGAAAGCAGGGTGCCTATGAACATTCCCCCGATCTTCTCAGAGATGAATGCGGCTTCGCGCGAGTGGATTTCCTGCCCGAACGACTCGAAGACCGAGCCGAGCATGTAAATCAGGTCGCAGCGCTCCTGGACCGGCTCATGCGGGCTTTTTATCGTTCCGACCACCCCTTCGTAAAAAGGCTGGTTGGACAGCATGTTGGATGATGCCACCAAAGCGTAGAACTTTATCATCCTTTTTTGGGCAAGTTGGTAATGCAGTTCCCGACCCCGGGCGAATGTTAGCAGCTCATCCAGAAAGTCGTCCTGGACGTAAAACTGCATGATGCAAAGAAGCTGTATGTCCCCGGACTTGCCTATTTCCGAGGCTGCGGCCATCTGTTTGTTCTCATCCATGCAAAAAAGGTCGCGCAGCATCTGCTTTTGTTGGGGGGAAAGGAACATCTCCCCAGTCAGCCTGCGCACCTTGGAAATCACGCTGGATTTCAATTTTCCCAAATCAAGCCCCATAATAACCCGCCTTAGGAAAATAGGCTCTTCAAAAGGGACATTGTCCTTGACCGAAGAGAGCCGAACCATCCGAGGACTGCTTTTTGGGCGCTTTTGCGCTCTGACTGCCCGGCTTCTTTCGCAGGCTTGGTTGCAAGTTGCGACAAAAACATTCCAACACCCATTCGATTTACCAAACGGAACTTTGATTTCTTTACCCCCAGGCTTCAGTTTTCGGACGGGAAGTGCTGGCAAAGCCAATCAAGCTCCATAGAGGAAATTGGCTTTTGGTCCTTTGTTTGGTGCTTGATGGCATCCGTTGCTGGTGAGCCATGGTAATTGCCTTCATCCCCCTGCCCTTCAGCTTCCAAGAAGGGATTTTTGAGGTTGAACATCCCTTTGAAACGCCCCATGAAATAATCCCGCTCCGCATGGCTGACTTTGAGCAGCACCTCCTGCCCTTCCCGCAGCACTCCTATTGTTTTCCTCAATTCAGGATGCGGGGAGAAATAAGCATCCATTGCTTTTCTGTAAAGCTCCAGCAAGCGCATCGAGGCTGCGAATTTTGGGTCAGATTGCGCCCTGCGGTGAATTTCGCGAGATTTGGACTGCGCCTCCCCCATCCCTTTCAAGTCCCCAAGCTCGCAGAGGCATTTGGCAATAAGCAGATAGTTGTCTGGATGCTCGGATAGAACC
Source organism: Microcaldota archaeon (assembly GCA_964392435.1). GTDB lineage: Archaea > Micrarchaeota > Micrarchaeia > Anstonellales > Anstonellaceae > UBA10161. The sequence continues at coordinate 335,706 of CAYMOY010000002.1, read as the reverse complement.
CGCACCTGGTAAGGGTCGAATTCCCATAGCTTCTCTTTTTCCATCTTAGGGCGCAGGTAGCCATAAAGCACCATCTCCAGGCGCAGGCAATGGACCGCCCGGCCAAAATACTCCATGCCTATTTTTTCCAGCCCGGCCAAGCCGGATTTCCTGGCTGCTGATACATAGAAACTGCCAAGGGACATGTATCTTCTGGCTGCCTCGAACAGGTGGCCTACGCTCTCGTATTTTTTTGCCACCGCCGGGTCATGCTCATCCAAGGAAACTGGGGGTTTGGCGCGCCCCAAGTCTCTATCGACAAGGGGCTTTTGGGAAGATAATCTGCCGCCTCCGGCTTGAACCTTCAAAAAATGCCTTTCGCCCCCAATCAGAAATGAACTGCTGGTGCCATTGGGCTTTTGGGGACGGAAAACCGTATGCGAATGGAAGAGATTTTTCTGGATTATTGTCGGGTTTATGCCCAAGAGCCCTCACCGGTCGCCGCTTTCGCGCTTCTGTTTCCCAATGCGCAGGCAGGATTAATAATACTTAAGCGAAAATGCCGCCTTGATGGCAAAGCGCAAGGTTTCGCGCTGCATGAGCACGCAGCACCCGGACAACGTTAACTCTCCTTTTTTCTCAGACAGCGAGGTGCTTGCCGGCGAGACCGAAGTGAAGGAGACCTACTATGTCTTTTCGCACCTGAACATCCAGGAGCAGATGTGGGACTGTGAAGGCAAGGAGGTAGACAACCATGTGGTGGAAAAGCTGCTGATCCGCTATTCGAAATTCTTCTCGGAGAACAAGCTGGGCAGCGACTTTTACCTGACTTTGCGGGTGCCCAACCCGAATGTGGAAAAGGCGCAGGGCAAGATACTGCTGGAGACGCTGGAGAGCATACCTCGCAATTACGACATTGCGGCGATGTCCGGGGATAAGATTGCGCCCATATGGGAGGTCATACTGCCGATGTGCACCTCCTCGGCTGAACTTCAGAGGATTTATGACTATTACAAAAAAATCGTGGTGGGCAAAAAGACCACGCAGGTCGGGGATGTCACAGTCAAGGAGTGGCTGGGGGACTTTGCCCCAGAGGAAATATCCCTCATCCCTCTTGTGGAAGACCGAGCCTCGCTGAGCGGAGCCGATGGCATTGTTGGCGGATACCTGGAGGGCAAGCGATTGGAATACCAGCGCGTGTTTCTGGCCCGCTCAGACCCCGCGCTCAATTACGGTTCGCTTGCAGCAGTGCTTTTGAACAAGCTGTGCCTGCAAAAGCTTCATGCCTTGGAAGAGAAGACCTCTGTCGAGATACTGCCGATAATCGGGGTTGGAAGCGCGCCTTTCAGGGGCAACCTCAAACCGACAAATGTCCAAAATTGCCTTAAGGAATACCCCTCTGTGCAGACATTCACATTGCAGTCATCCTACAAATACGACTATCCGGAAAGCGTGGTCAGGAGCGGCACGCAGGAAATAAGCGAGGCGAAAAGGAGGCACCCGCTGATGGTTGATGGGGAAATGATAAATCCCATAATTGACAAGACGATTGCGCAGTACCAGCGGGAGGTCGCGCTGCTCTCGCCTTTGATCTCAACGCTCGCGAAATACAACCCTTCAAGGCGAGCAAGGAAGCTGCACATCGGGCTTTTTGGCTATTCGCGCTCCATGAAAGGGGTGTCCCTTCCCAGGGCAATACCTTTCTGCTCAGCGCTCTACTCCATCGGCATCCCGCCAGAGCTTTTGGGCCTCTCAGCGCTTTCTGAAAAGGAGCTGGACGCTGTGCGAAACATGTATGTCGCCTTTGACGAGGACATTTCCGATTCCACGCGTTATCTTTGCGAGAGCAACCTGAATAGGCTGCCGGGGGGAGTTGGAGCTGGGATTTCCCGCCTGCTTTCCAACATCGACTGCAAGGCGGATGACGATTATTCAGGCGCGGCAGGGGAAGTTTTGGACATTGCGCTGTCAGACAGCCGCGCCCCCCTGACTGACGCGATAATGAAAACCGCCTGGAAGCGCAATTTCCTGGGGTGAAAATGGCGAAAAGCCCTGCTAGCCATCATTCAGGATTCTTCTCAAGTGCCCGCATGATTCTCAGATGTGGGCGGAATCTGCCAGTGATGATAAACTGCGCGGATGGCGCCCGAAAAACGGTTTGCTCCATGCAAGGCGCTTTGTTTTTAAATCCATGCCTGCCTATAGACGAACGCTCTTTTTGATAAGAGCCTATGAAACTCCGGCTGCATCCGCAGGCGGAATGAGGTGGAAGGATGGCAAAAAGCTATGTCAAGTTTGAAACTGCGAAGGATGTGCAGGCAAAGGCGCTTGAGGCGATAACCGTTGCCGCGGACACTGGCAGGATACGAAAGGGGGCGAATGAGACCACCAAGGCGATTGAGTCGGGAACAGCAACGCTTGTGGTAATAGCAGAGGATGTTGACCCTGAAGAGGTGGTAATCCACCTCCCGATGATCTGCGGGGAGAAGAATGTCCCTTACTGCTATGTTGCAACCAAGAAGGAGCTTGGAACTTCTGCCGGAATACCGGTGACTTGCGCGGCAATAGCGATAGAAAAACCTGGCAACGCCGCCGAACTTATCAGGGGGATTGTTGAAAAGCTCGGTAAGAGCGCCCCTAAGCACGAGGCGAAGCCTGCCGAGGCGAAAAAAGAGCCTGAGCACAAGCATGAAAAGAAGCACGAGGCGCCAGCTGAGAAGAAGGCGGAGCACAAGGCTGAGGACAAGCCAGCTAAGGAAAAGAAGGCTCCAAAGGCTAAGAAGGAAAAGCCTGCCAAAGCAGAGGAGAAAAAGGAGTGAGATGAATGGCTGGGCAAGATGGAATACCGGTTGAAGTTGTCGAAGTGGTTGTCAAGACTGGCATCCATGGGGAAGTTTACCAGATAATGTGCAAGGTGCTGGACGGAAAGGACAAGGGGCGGGTCATACGCCGCAATGCCAAAGGCCCGGTCCGCAAAGGGGACATCATGATGCTCCTGGAAACCGAGCGCGAGGCTAAGGAAATCAAGGCCAAGTAGGTGTTTTTATGGCATTCTGTTCTTTTTGCAACAGCGAAATCCCGAAGGGAACCGGGGAGATTTACGTGCTGCATGACGGCACCTCGCTCAACTTTTGCTCTTCCAAATGCAGGAGCAACCATGTCAATCTCCGCAGGGAAGGAAGGCTGATGAAGTGGACGAGCAAGACCCTTATTCTCTCAAGCGAGAAGAAAGCTGAGGAGAAAAAGGAATCCGCGCTTGCCAAGGAAATAGAAAAGAAGCTTGCGGAGAACAAGCCGGCAAAGAAGTGAAGGCTGGCGGCAACGCCAAATGACAGGCAGGGTGCCGGCGGGGGTTTTTCCCATGGAAATGACTCTTATCATACTAAAGCCAGACTGCGTGCAGCGCGGGCTTTGCGGGGAGGTCCTCTCGCGCTTTGAGAGGCGCGGCTTTTCCATTGCCGCAATGAAGCTGGCGCAGCTTGGCAGCGCCATCCTCAAGGAGCATTATGCGCACATAGCAGACAAGCCATTTTTCCCAGGAATTGAGAAATTCATGTCATCTTCACCCGTGGTGATAGCTGTAATAGAGGGAAAGGATGCTGTTGAATCTGTCCGTTCCATGTGCGGCCCGACCAATGCCAGGAAAGCCGCGCCTGGGACAATAAGGGGCGACTACTCCCTCTCGATGCAGTGCAACGTGATACACGCATCCGACTCACTTGAAACCGCGAAGAAGGAAATCGCCAGATTTTTCAAGCCAGAGGAAATCCATGCGCATAAGCGCGTTTTGGAAGGGCTGACTTATTCTTCAGAAGAGAAGCAGTAGAGTAGCACCAGGCTTGGGGCAAAGCGGGCATTTGAAGCTCTGAAACTGCAGGATGTTGAGCCTTGGCTTTCAGCTGGCCCCCTGCAGGTTTCGCCAATGAAAAAAAATCACTCTTTCTTCTTGTAATCAAAGACAAAGAGGTAGATAAGCACTAGCAGGGCGATAATCAAGAACAGCGCCAGGAACAAAAAGCCATTCCCGAAAAACCCGAACAGCGCAGCCACCATGCTGTTTTCGCCACCCTGCGAGAGCTGAGTGGCTGTTATGGTTTTGGTTTCCCGCTCGTAGATTGCTTTTGGTGCCGGCAGCCCGTCTATCATCTGCGCAGTCATCTGCCTGGGGAAACTGTAGCTGAAATGCAGCTGGCTTCCCGGCTCGGAAGTCAGGCCCGCCCATTCAAAGGCAATCGCAGAATCGGCAGATAGCCTTTGGGGGTAAACCTGGAAGGAGACCATGCTCATGTTGGAGACCACTGATGATGGTATGAGGTCTTGTATGGACATTTTCTGAGCAGCGTCAGCTGTGTTGGAATAGTAAATGTCCACTTCAGTCTCATAATCCACCCCGCCCGAAGGGGTTACGGTCTTATAGATCCGAAACTGCTTGGAGAAGCCTCCAGAATAGCTCATATTTTTATGCAGCAGAAGCTCGCGGTTGGAAGCGAGGTTCACAGTGATGTTTTGGGTGGTGTTCACCGTCTCAGGAGTGCATGCCGGAACGGTAAAGTCCGCAGTGGTCTGGTCAGTGCCCAAAGACACGCGCAGCTGGTAGCTGCCAGAATTTTCAGGGGTGAAAGAAAGATTTGAGGTTGAGCTTATTGTGTTGGAAAAGACCTTGGAAAAGCCCTGCGCCGAAAGGTAGTAAACGTCCACCGTGGCGCTGCCGGAAAAGTTGCCAAGGTACTTGACAGCCATCTCCATCGGCTTGCCTGCGCAGCCGGAGCGGATGGTGGTCGCGGTCCTGTAGCTGCTGCCGCCCGAATAGGAGCCTCCAGACCCCCCAGATCCGCTTCCTCCAGAAGAGGCGCTGGCTTCCCCGTTTACCTTAACCGGTATTGTGCAAGAAACTCCAGGGCCGGATGCGGTTATTGTGCCGTTCCCTGCAGAAGGGCCAGAGCTGTAGTTGGCAAAATGCCCGACCGATCCATTAGCAAATACCGAGCCTATTGTTGAATTCCATGAAAGAGGCGGGCATGGAACGCCTATCCTTTCCGGGTCGGCCAACAGAGCAGACCCGCGGCAAGCAACTTCAAGCCTGTGCAAGGTGTTTACCTGGACATCAAGCGAGGAAGGGATAATGGCGCACGATATTGTGAAGTTTTGAAGCACTAAGAGGGAAAATGTCTTCTGCGCTGTGTTGCCGACCTCATCTTCCACTTGGATAGTGAAATTGAATCCCCCAGACTCAGTGGGAACTCCGCCTATGTTGGCGATGCTCGCGCCTTGCGACATATGAATCCCACGCGGAAGTGAGCCTGAAATTATGCTCCAGGAGTAAACCGGCACGCCTCCGGAAGCGCGTATGGTTGCTGAATAGTGCTGGCCGATTGTGACTTCAGGTATGCTTTGGGTGGTTATATACAGGCTGGGGGTGGTGTTCTGCTGCTCAATTTTTTGGGGCTCTTTTTGGTAATCCTTGGTTTCTTCTTTTGCGATTGGTGCTGTTTCTGAGCTTGGGCCAGAATCGGTTTTAGATACTGTGTCAGCGGCAGTTGAGGCGCTAGAAGAATAGTCTGCCCCAGTGGCGGCACTGCTTGCCGACACGGCGTCTGAACTCCCGGCAGGAGCGCTGGAGGGAGAATAGGTTTCACTAGTGGCGGCTTCTTCAGCCCCCCCGGCAAAAGAAAGCGCCAGCGACATGAAAACTGCAAGGATGATGTATGTATTTTTCATATTCCCACTCTCCAAATAACATTTGTTATCTTTTTCTGACACAATTTGTTTATATACCTATTCATTGAATCTGCAAGCATGTCCGAACCCAGATACGATGCCATAGTGGTTGGGGCAGGCCCGTCCGGCGCATCTTGCGCTTCATTGCTTGCGGCAAGGGGGTGTAAAGTGCTCCTTATGGATAAAGCCTCCTTCCCGCGCGAGAAGACCTGCGGCGATGCGGTAGGCGGCAAGGCGCTCAATGTCCTTTGCGAGCTTGGGCTGGAAGGTCAGATTGGAGAGAAGGGATTCGCGCGCAATTGCGGGGTCGTTTTTTCCTCCCCCGCGGGAGACGAAGTGGAAATACCGCTTCTAGCCGATGGAAAGAAGATGAGTGGGGGCTTTGTCTGCAAGCGGAAGGAGTTTGACAACATTCTTTTCCAGCATGCAAAAAAGAAGTGCGAGACTTTGGAGGGAGCCGAGGCAGTGGATTTGGTATTGGACAGAGGCAGAGTGGCAGGGGTGGTGGCGCGGATGAAAAACGGGAAGCGCGCCTCTTTCCTTTCCAAGCTGGTGGTTGGCGCGGATGGCGTTTCCTCGCTTGTTGCAAGGAAAACCGGCTGCGCAGATTATGACCCTGCCCACATGTGCTCCGCAGTGCGGGGCTACTATAAGGGCGTGGGCGGACTGAGAGGCAACATAGAGGTGCATTTTCTCAAGGAATGCATGCCAGGCTATTTCTGGATTTTCCCCTTGTCTTCCAACGAAGCCAATGTGGGGGTAGGGATGATACTTTCAGATATACGCGCAAGGAAGCTGAATCTTGAAAGAGTGCTTGAGGCGTGCCTGAAAAACCCGAAGTTCTCCCGAAGGTTCTCCCAGGCAAGGCTGGATGGGGGAATTTCCGGCTGGGCGCTTCCGCTTGCTTCTGCAAAGAGGAGGTGCGCGGGAAATGGATTCGTCCTCCTTGGCGATGCGGCTTCGCTTATTGACCCTTTTTCAGGGGAAGGTGTGGGCAATGGGATGAAAAGCGCGAAAATTGCCGCAGATGCCCTGGGAAGCAGGCTTTTGGCAGGAGAAGTCTCGGAGGCAGACTGCCTAGAGTACGAGCGCGCGCTTTGGAAGGAGATAGGCACAGATGTGGCATCAAGCTACCGCCTCCAGAAGCTTGGCAGGCACGAATGGCTGCTGAACCTGATAATCAGCAAGGCAAGGCGCAGCCAATGGGTGAGAAACGAGCTTGCAGGCATGATTGCCAGTAGGGAAGCGAAGAAAAAGGCTGCGGACCCGCTGTTCTACCTGAGGATTTTGCTTTCTTAGGAAGGCAGACCCTGGGTTTCAGGCATCCAGAAACAGGAATCTTTTTCTGCTTGCAAAAACGCGGATGGACTGCTTTTCCGAAAAATGCCCGACCACCTGCCCGTCCACAAAAATCTGCGCGCGCTCCGGGCCTGAAAGCCGCAGGGTGCACACGGCTGTGCTCGGGAGCGGCAGTGGCTTGAAGCTGCGCCTGAAAGGCGAAATTGCCACGACCTGATAATTGGTGCTGCTCGCCTTCATTTCACTGCCTCCGCAAGAATAGCAGTATGCCGGGGAGCCGGTTGCCGTGGAGAAAAGAATGCCATCCGCCCTGAATGCGAACTCCCTCTTTCCAACCAGAAGGTGCAGCGACATCACGCGCGGCTCTGGGTTGCGGATGCCCACTTCATTGAGTGCAAGCGGCAGGCGCTTGCCATCCAGGCTTGCCCCAAGAAGCAGCCTTTGCTTTGTGAGCATGCCCAAAAGAGCCAGGCGCAGCTTTGGTTTCCAGTCTGCGAACGTCGCTTGGCAGATGAAGCTTGTCTTGCTGCCTATTGCGAAAAATGGGATTCCGTAGTGCTTTTTTGAGAACAGGACCGTGCCATCTCCGCCAACAGTAACTACAAGCGCCGGGCGCTTGGAGGAGATTTTGGCCCCAAACTCGCGCAGGAAATCCTCCACCTCGGATTTTATCCGAAGCGCTATGGGTTTTTTCCTATTGGCAACCACCAGTGCCTTGAGAGGGGGCATGCAAAAACCTAAATCCTGAATTTGCCTGTTATGAAGCGGCGCGAGGGAAGAGACTGCGCCCCTTTCCGCAGCACTTTTGCCGCTGCGACGGCATTGGCAAATCTTACCGATTCGTAAAGCGAGCGCTTTTCCATTATGCCAGATATGAACCCTGCGCAAAATGCGTCCCCGGCACCAAGGGTGTCTACTGGCCTTACTTTGAAAGGGTCGACTGAGAATGAGGATGCCTCCTTTGTTTTGACTATTATTTCCCTGCCGCCTTGCTTTATCACACAGACCAGGTTGTATTTTCTGGCAAGCTCGGCTGCGGCAGTCTCTTCTCTGCTCCCGGTTAGTGCGAAAAGCTCCTTGCGGTTGATTATCAGAAAATCGCATCGATGCAGTATGCTGGAAAGTTTTTTTTCGCCCATGTGCGAAGATGCCCTGCCTGGGTCGAATGATATGGGCAATCCGTAGGAATGGGCAACCTTGCTTGCGGACTCCAGCAAGTGTTTTGCGCAGCCGCTCATGTGCAGGAATTTCGCACCTCTTATGTAGTCCTTGTCGATTGCCCTGCGATGGTCAGCAACGCCGAAGTCCTCGATAACCCGGACCTCGCCATGGGCATCTATTATTATCACTGAAAGCCCGCTCATGCCGCGGAAGACTTTAACCTGAGAGGTGTCCACCTTGAATCTGCGCAGCTCATCTAGGAGGAACTTGCCGTGCCTGTCGGAAGCCACGCTGCCAATCACGCCCGAGGAAAACCCGAGTTTGCGCAAATTCACCGCTATGTTTGCGGCAGAGCCTCCGCCCCCGGCCTTGGGATGCATGCGCATCACCGCAGTCTGGTCGGGGAAAGGGAACTGCTGCACATAGTTGCGTATGTCATATACTATATGCCCAACCGTGACAATTTCAGGCTGCATAAAGCGATTGCCGCGGCTGAGATTTTAAACGTTGGGGGCAAAACGCATCAGACCGGTAATGGTATGGATGCTGAGAATCTGCTTAAGGAAAAGCTTGGAGGCGGTTTTGAGCAGTCAATAGAGGCAAAAATAGGGGATTTTGGAGGGCTTCTTTCCAGGGCAGCCGCGGTGAGGCTGCTTTGCAAGCAGAATGGGATTGAGACTGAGGAGGCGCTTCCGCTTTCCAAAGCCGCATCAGCCAGGCTGCCTTTCACATTCAGGGCACGGGTAATGCGCATCTTTCCGGCGCAATCCTATTCAAATCGCTCAGACCGGTCGGTGCGCCTCCACCTTTCAGATGGAAGTTGGGAAGCGACGCTGGTATTGTGGAACGAGCAAACCAGCCTTGTTGGGGGGCATGTTTGCGCAGGGGACACTATTGAATGCCGGGGGGCATATGCGAGAAGCGGGGAGATTTGGGTTGGGAGGAACGGAACTATAGAAAAGATTGAGTCAGCCCCAAAGGCAAAGCTGGAGAGCCCTATTGCGGGAGTGTGTAATGTAGAGGGTGAGGTCGGGGAAGTCGAACCTGATTATGCATATATCGACAAGAAGAGCGGGCAGGAACGCAAGCTCTCATCGTTCCAGTTGTGCAGCGGCAGCAACTGCAGGCGGGTGGTGGTCTGGCCCTCCGACAACGCAGATTCCATGCCGAAAGTTAGCCGGGGAGACCTGCTTTTCCTTGAGAGCGTAGTTTTCAAAAACGGCGAAATCCATTTCAACAGCTATTCGCGCATGGTCAGGAAAAAATCTGCGCAGGAAAGGGAGGGCATCTTGACTGGCGCCGCAGCCGAGAGGGGCTTGGCAATTTTCCAGCTTGGGGAAAAGACCTATAGGCTGCCACTTGCCCAAGGGCTGCGCCTGCTGGGGGTTCTTAGTGTGCCGCCAGGGGTTAGCCCGGAAACGCTATTCCAGATAAGGTCCGCAAAAGAGCGCGGAAAAAAGGCAAGATATGCCGCGGACGGGAATCTGCTCACCTGGCTCGCAATAGAGTAGAAAGGCCGTCTTTTGCGCCCCGAAAGGATTTGAAAGGCTTGCGCTGAAGGGCGGTAAGAAAAAAATAAAGAAAAAAAAACTCAGGAGTGATACTTCCCGATTATAGGCTTCATGCCGAACTGGGCCATGGTCAGGCCATTGACAGTGGTGTAGGTTATCACAACATTGAATTCATAGGTTCCGCCCACGCTGCCAGTTCCAGCGTTTGTTATGGCAATGTTCTTTTGGTCGCCAGAAGCGAATGTGGTTGGAGTTGTGTAGGTCCCGTTACCAACAGTTATGTTGGTTATCGTCAGGGTTCCTGAAGCGTCGTTGTTGAGGAGGACCAGCGTGCCAGCGCCTGTCGAATCAAACGCGTGCTCGACTATTGCAAACGGCCTCGCCTCGCCGCGCCAGTAGGTGTTAGATTGCGTTATCTTAGCATCGGATGCAAGGCCTGGGAAGAAGCCCAAAAGCGCTATTGACACCAGCGCTATTATCAAAACCACGGCAAGCAGCACCAGATATTCGGTTGCTCCTTGTCCTTTCATATGAAATCCCATCCAATCCCTCCTATTCGCCTTCGAGTTGCAACTCGATTGAATCCGGTTTCGTAGAGAGGATATAAAAGCTTTTCTAAATTTACGAGGAGGATATTAAATATGGAAGTTCCTTAAGAATGCCATGGCCAAGCTATTCGCAATTTTGCTGGCGATTCTGGCGGCGCTTGCAGTCTTGCCCCAGCAAGCCAGCGCAGGCTACACCCAGCAGCTGACAGTGCAGGTTTTTGACCAAGACTACCGCCCGGTGGAAGGCGCGCAGGTGTATGTGGAGCACCAAATCAATGCGGTTGTTGGCACAGGTAAGACCAAGCCCAAGCTCACTCCGGCAAACGGGACCGTGGATGTCTCATTTACTGTCTGGGAAGAGCTGAAAAACCAAGTCAGCTACAATTATGTGCTTTTTGCGAAATACGGAGATGAGGTGAAAAGCGCGTCGTTGATAGCCGAGGACCCCCCGGTCAAGCGCACATACAGCCTGCAGGTGAATTCCTATTTCGCTTTTGTGCATGTGCACGACCAGACGGGAAAGCCCCTGGAAGCCAGTGTAACGATTGGAAACACCACGCTCAAGACAGGGAGCAATGGCGACGCACGGTTCCAGCTTCCCCCAGGCAAATACAATGCGAGGGTGGAGATTGGCCAGGCTGTGCGCAATTCAGACCTTGACCTTAGCAAGGACCAGGCTCTTGCGATAGAGTTCCCGCGCTACAGGTTGGAGGTCACCGTTACTGATGATTACAAGCGCCCATTGCAGGCGCAGGTAGACCTTGATTCGGAAAGCAAGAACACATCCTTGGATGGCAAGGTGTTTTTCGAGAATGTCACCAATGAGCAGCCCAAGCTTTCTGTGCGATACAACGATAGCTTCAGGAAACTGCAGCCGAATTTGAAAAAGGACAGCTCCGTTTCGGTGGTTTTCGACCTCACCAGGCCCATAGTGCAGGAACTCCACCATTCGATACAGAAAAATGGGGAAGTGGTGGTAAACTGCTATGTGCAAGAACCTGGCGCAGCCGCAAGCGGGATAAGCGGCGTTTCGATAACCTATGATGTTGGGGGAGTGACCACTTCTGTCCCAGCCTATACTGTGGGGTACAACAGCTTCGAGGCAAAGATACCGGCTGTGCCAAAAGACACTTTGGTAAAATACACCGTAAAGGCGACCGACAAGGAAGGTAACAGCGGTTTTGCAACTGGCACTTACATCATACCAACCGAAAAAAAGAAGGTTGAGGTAAAAAAACAGGATGACGGGCTATTTGGCATCAAGCTCGGCTGGGAGCTGGTTATCTTGGCGGCGCTCAGCCTGGGAGTCGCCGGCTATGGAGCGCTTTATTACAGGAAAAAGAAGCACGAGGAGGAATTGAAAAATGACGTTGGAGTGGAAATGCCGCCGCAACAGGAAGGCCAGCGCCCCCCTGTTCTTCCTCCCCCAGTATGACAAGCCTTTTTTCACTGCAGGGATGGCGGCCGTGTTTTGCCTGTTGGCAAAAAGTCCGCCATCCTAATAAGCCCTTCTGTCTCTAATTTTCACTGCAGGGATGGCGGAGCCCGGTTTAACGCGCCAGACTCAAGATCCCGCAAGTGCGAAGCAGTTGAGAGAGGCAGAAGGCAGCAGCTCTTCTGCATCCCGCTTTTGCTTTTGCAATTGCGCAGTAAGCAATCTGGTGACTTAGGTCTTCGGGAGTTCGAATCTCCCTCCCTGCACTCTATGCTCAATAGCCCGTCTGCCCATCCGACGCAGCCTTGGGGCCGCCAAATGCTATTTATAAACATTTCTTAACACATTGAAGCCCGAGAGGTGCTCCATGTCCCAGTTCATCAACGTCGGAGGCAAAAATTCCCAAAAGATCTCCGGGCAAGGAAAAGAAGGAAAAACCTACAGGGAAATCCTTGACCTTGCAAGGCTGGGCAAAACACCCATCTCAATCGAGTTTTACAATGACAACAAAAGGGCAGTAGTCAAGGAACTTCAGACCTGCCTCCCAATGGTTTCCGACCTGCATGGTTCATATGCGCCGCAAGGGGCGACATTTAGGGAGGCAAACAGCAGGTATGCGGGCCGCTATGATGGCTACCACGTCTCAGAGGATTCGAAAACTGGGGAAAGGATACTGTTCCCCCTGCCCAAGAAGCTGCCTGACGCAAATGGAAATGAAGTGGCAGTTGCGGATGCCAAAGACTCAATCATTCTGCTAAGGCTTGGCTTTTCGGGCGGAAAGCCGACAATCGATTACAGCTATGACGCTAAGATGAACGAGACATTGGTGATTCCCAATACAAGCGACCTGGTCTGCGTGGCCTTCCCGACAATTGATGGGTGGCATACGCTCAAGAGCGGCATTTTCGTCAAGTCAGGCAGCTCCGACAAGAATGCCAATTTCCTGTACAGGGCCGATTACAGGAATTGGAACGGACTTTTTGCCATTGGCAACATTGATTTTGGATTTTTCGACTACCACTATCTTCTCGCGGGACTTCCGCCATCATCGTGCTTGGAGGTATCGGCCAAAAATGGCGGCGCGGCATTTCTGGAAGCTGCGAAATAACCACTCAAGATAGCCGGAAGACGATTCGGAAGGCTTTTTTTTTTGCAATTGAGTAAAATAAAATAAGGGCCAGGCAAATAGGGATAAACTCGGCTCCGGAACCTGTTTTACAGCGCGTTGTAACCCGAATCTGGTTTTCGCAGATATCTCCCAATGCGCAATGCCAGAACATGGATTTGGATTGGCTGCCGGCGACTGAAATTTCCCCCAAACTGCAGTCAATTCAACCATAACAATGCCGACATTGCCCAAAAAACAGGGAGGCTGCAGCAGCTTGCGCATTTACTTTTTAGCCATCTTCAAAAAGTTGGCATATATCTCGCTCCCGTGCTCGGAGTGCTCCACTTCCGGGTGGAAAAGGCAGCCGTAAATCGGGCGTGAAAGCGACTTGAACGCGTGGTTGGAGCAGTCTTTCGAGTGCGCCAGTATCTTGAAGCCAGGGGTGCCGACCACTTCGTCGTTGTGGGAGGCCCATACGCTGAAACGGTCCGGCAAGCCTGCGAAAAGCTCGTTGTGGTCGTCGATTATCAGCTCCACCTTCCCATATTCAGGGCCAGGCGCCGGCTGCGCTTTGCCCCCGAAATGCATGCCCAAAAACTGCTGCCCTGCGCAGATTCCAAGGATGGGGCCTTCGAACTTGTCCACGTATTTGCGCGCGTTTCCAGTCTGGCTTGCGTCCCCAAGGCCAATCCGGATTGCGCCGCCGGAAAAAATCATCGCGCTGTAGGAAAGCATTTGCTTTGGCGGAGTGGAAACCGGCAATATCTTCGATTCCACACCCAAGTACTTCAGCGTGCGGTGTATTCGATGCGTCCACTGTGAGCCGAAGTCCACTATTGCAACATCCATGAAAAAACCTTGATGCCCGGCTGGTCATTCCCACTCTATTGTCCCTGGGGGCTTGCTCGTGGTGTCATAGACCACGCGATTCACATGCTCCTTAAGCTGCCTCGTTATCCTGTCGGATATTTTTTCAAGAACATCGGATGGTATCTTGCACGACTTTGCGGTCATGCCGTCAATGCTTTCCACAGCCCGGACAGCCACGGTGTAGCCATAGGCGCGCGCATCCCCCAGCACGCCGACAGATTTTATCGGGAGAAGAACTGCGAAATATTGCCAAGGGCGCTCCATTTTCCCCTGATTGGCAGCTGCCTCAAGCTCCTCCTCCACTATTGCGCAGGCCTCTCGCACAATTTCAGCCTTCTTGGGGGTTATTCGCCCCATTATCCTAACAGCCAGGCCCGGACCGGGAAAAGGTTGGCGGTTGTATATGGCATCCGGAAGACCGATTGCCTTGCCCACCTTGCGCACCTCGTCCTTGTAAAGCTCGCGCAGAGGCTCAACCAAAACCATGCCCATCTTCTTCGGCAAGCCACCCACGTTGTGGTGCGACTTTATTGTGTCCCGAAGACCGGAGCCAGACTCAATCCAGTCAGGGGCGATTGTGCCTTGAACCAGGAATTTCGCCCCGCGCTTTTTGGCAACCGACTCAAAAACACGGATGAACAGCTTGCCGATTATCTTGCGCTTTTTCTCAGGCTCGCTTGCAAATCGAAGAGCCGAGAGGAACTTTGCCCCGGCGTTGATGACCTCGATTCGCACCCCTGCTTTTGCCAGCGAAGACTTCACCAGTGCTGCTTCGCCCTTGCGCATGAGCCCGGTATCCACAAAAACGCAGTGCATTCGCTTCCCAAGGGCACGCGCCGCAAGAACGGCTGCAACCGATGAGTCCACCCCGCCCGAGACGCCTATTATTGCCCTTCCTTGGCCCACCTGGGCCTTTATTGAGCTGACAGACTCCTTGATGAATTCTTTCGGGTCAAACGGCATGCTAGCCCTCTTTGTGCTTCTTGTGATGCGCATGGGCATTGTGCCCCCCGTGTTGCGCACGCCTGGCCGCCTCTTGAATCCCCTCAGCCTCCCGCCCTCCTTTCCTGAAAAAGAAAAACCAGGCCCCAGCCAAGACAATGGCCGCGGCTAGCCCGATAATCGCGATGCCAAACACCCCGGCTGCCAATGCGCCTGCGGAACCGCCTCCATTCTGAGAAGACTGGGCGGGCGGCACATTAGGAAGCTGCCATGTTTGATTTTCCAAAGGCGGGGGTGGCGCCTCGGTCTTTGGCTCTGCCTGCTTCACATCAGTAATTGACATTATCTGGCCATATGCGAATTTGTATTGCCCTGCTTCGGCCGCGTTGACGCTTGCTGTGCCTTCAGGCGAGGTCAGAAGCTCGAATTGCCCGGAGGGGGAATGCACGATTACCTTCGCGCCATCAATAGGGGCCCCGCCTTTGGTCAGAAGGATTGTGATTGAAGAGTACTGCTGCTGGCTAGGCGGGGAGACAAGCAAGACTTCCGGCTCAGCGATTGGCGCGGTTTCCTTCAGCTTTGCATTGATTTCCACGAATTGGGAGGAGGGCAAAAACGCCTCGGTTTCCTTGGGCTCAAAACCCGGGGCTTCGAAAAGCAGCCGGTAATTCCCTTCAGGCAGGAAAGAGAGCACATAGTAGCCGTTTGAATCTGGATTTGCGTTCTTGTCATGGGTTATTTTTTTGGCTATCTGCGAACCGGAGTACGCGGTTACCGATGTATTGTAGAAATTTTGAGGGCCGCTTATCTGGCCGTATGCGTTGGCATATGATATCACCTGGCGCATGGTGAGGGTGATTGAGGTGTCCTTGTCCACCTGTATCAGACTCACATGAAGGGGATAAGGCTGGCGGCGAAGCAGTATGAAATAACTGCCAGGGCCGACTTCGAACTTTGCGGTTCCGTCCACGCCTGCCTTGGCATTTGCAATTTCCACACCCTCGTGAACAATGGAGATGTTGGTGCCCACTGCAAGGGTTTCCTCCGACACCGTGACCTTCACTTGCAAGCCGTATGCAAAAACCTGCGATGAGAATAATGCCAGAATGACCAACAATGCTGCGTTTCTCACTGCACCACCCAGGCTGTCTATCCATGCAAGCAATAAAAACATGATTGGCTGGGTGTGCGCCAGGGGTTGCCGGCAATTCCAAATTCTTGCCAAGGCAAGGCGGCGTTTGGCAACCTGGGGGAAGCCGTGACCGCTTGCCTATTGGCGCCAGCAGGAAACCGTGGCGTTTTGCACAAATCCATCATACCAAACCGGGAATGTGAATGAGATGCGCGCTTGCCCGCGATAAATGCAGCTTGACTGGCTGTTTGCGCTTATGCACAAGCCGGAAAGGCCCGATGCCAGCTCTGTTTTTTCTGCCAGCAGTCGGCTATCTGAGAATGCGGATGATTTTGAAAGGGCCAGCGCGGCATCCGAGCAGAGGAGAAAATCCGCCTCAAAGCCCTGCCTTGGCTCGAACAAGGCTAGGCAGGAAATGGCTGTGAGGACCAGCAATAAAGATGCCGCCGCCTCCATGGACATTGCGAAACCGGATTTTTGAATCACGAAACGCAGACCTCCAGCCGAGATATCTTACCTGAAAAAAGCGCAAGCCTGCTTGAGCAAAAGACTTCGCGCTCGCCTTTTTCGCCAGATTGGGATGAAAACTCTGCGCCGTCTTGGGAAAAGACGGCAAGCCCTGCAAAGCGCAGCCCCAGCCTGGCGCGAAGCGAATCCAAGTCTATGCTTTGCAATGATGATGCGGAAATCTCACCTGACCGCACATACCTCCCTGCGCCAGCGCCCCCCGCCTCAGCACCGGCTTCATCGAGGATAAAAGAGGACAGGCGAAGTGAAAGCAGGCGCATCGAGTTTGTGGCTGCCAAAGAAGACGCGCCCTGCGAGGCAGACAGGAGCAATGTTGAGAAAATGGCGTAGGAAAGCGCGGCAAGCAGCAACGCCACTGAGGCATCGAGGGAAAAAAATGCCCTAAGCCCTGCCAATCGGATTTTTCTGGACAAGAACCACACCACCAGCCCCCAAAGACGAGTTGTGCAGAAGCGTTTCCTGCACGCTGCTTCGCAAGGAGGAGCTTATTGTGCATTCGTCGGAGAGTGAAACCCCAGATAGGTTTTCCTCTGCCAGCAGATTCAGGCCGCTTGATGCGGCAGTGTCGATGAGCAATGCTGATTGGGAAAGCGAAATGCGCTCGGATGATGCTTGGATGGAATCGGTTGCAAGGTCTGAAAGGTGCTGGGCCGAAAAAATAAGGACAGCCAGGGCGCAAAGAAGCGCGCAAAGCGCCAGTAGCGCCTCCAATGATGATTGGGCGCGGAACCCCATCAGAAATCCACCTCGAAACCTTCAGGAATTGTCGATGCTACCCCGTATCCAAAGCCAGGGCAATAATAGGATAAGCCAAGGGAGGAAAAATGCAGCTTGCGCTGCAATATATCTACCTGAACAGACTGCAGGCAGGCGGGGCTTGCGATTCCATAGGCGCCATCAGGAACCGTCGGGATTTCCCTGCCTGCCATCAGCTCCGAAGAGCGCAACAGCTCCCCCTCTGTCGGTTCGCCACACCACAGGAGCACAGGGTAACCTTGAGATGACAAGGAGGATTCGAATTCCAAAAGCCGCAGATGCGCAGCGCTTTTGGCTGCCACATACGGGTCCTGCCCTGAAGAAACGGCTGCTGCGAACGACTCTGAAGCAGATTGGGAAACCGAATCGTAAAGAGCGTGCTTTATCGCCAGCTCTTCAAGCTGCAGAAAACGGTACTTCTGAAAGCTGCCTGGATGATGCTGGGCCATTTCCTTCCCTGATGAAAAGAGCGCAAGAAGAAAGACCGACGCGAGGGCGAATGCAAGGAAGCCCTGTGCCATTATGAATTGAAATCAGGCCAGCTCCTCTACCAGCTTGACCAAGTAATTGCTGGTCTTGTCTATGTCATCAAGCGAGCAGACCGCGACGTTCGAATGGATATAGCGAGTCGGCACGCTGATTGATATTGAAGGGATGCCCCCGCGCTCCCCGTAAACAGAAGCCGCGTCCGTTGCCCCGCCTTCTATCACCTCGAGCTGATAGGGTATCTTGTGCTTCTTGGCGACAGAGACGCACTTCTCCTTCATCTGCGCATCGGCAACATTGCCCCGGCCTCCAGCCTCCACCAGGCAGATTGCCGGCCCCTTGTGAAGCTGTATGAGGGCTTCATCCTCGCTCATTTCCGGGTGGTCACCGGCTATGGAAGTGTCCACGGCTATGAATGCCGAGGGCTCGAGATTGTATGCCGCAATCATGGCGCCCTTGCCGAAAGTTGAGACTTCTTCTTGCGCTGTGCCGACCAGCACGACGTTTTTTCCCTTGACTTTTTTCGCAATCTCCAAAAGCATGTAGCATCCGACCCTATCGTCAAGCGCCTTCCCCGTAACCAGTTTTCCATTGAGCACTTTCGTGGTCAGATCAAAGCATACTGAGTCGCCTATCCTCACACCCATCTTCTCTGCCTCCTTGCGGTTCTTGGCACCGATGTCTATGAACATGGACTTGTTGTCTATCGCAGCTTTCATGTCCTCGGCTTTCTGCATGTGCGGAGGCTTGCTGCCGATAACTCCGTAAATCTGCCCCTTCTCAGTCTGTATGACCACGCGCTGGTTGACAAGCACCCGGTTGTCTATGCCCCCGACCTTGACAAAGCGCAGGAAGCCCTTCTCATTTATGAACTTGACCAGCATGCCGATTTCGTCCATGTGCGCGCCGAGCATGAGCGGTTTTTTCCTTGCGGCTGGGGAGCGGGCAATCACATTGCCGAAGCGGTCTATTTCCACCTTGTAGCCTGATTTCTTCAGCTCGGATGCCATCAGCCTGGCTATATCCCCTTCGTTGCCAGGCACTCCGAATGATTCGGTGAGCTTGCAAAGTAGTCCCATGTCCGCCATTTTACCACCCCTGAATATCAGCAGGAAATCTCGTGAAAGATTAAAAACGGTTCTTGATTACGCCTCAAGCTTCATCCCATCCTGCGCAATCGCAGTGTTGGGAAAGATTTTTTTCGCTTCCTCCAAAAGAAGCGAGGTGTCTTTGTAGCGGCCGGAGATGTGTGTGAGCAGGAGTTTTTTCACGCCTGCCTTTTTGGCAATAAAAGCCGCCTGCGCTGCGGTGGAGTGCTTTGCCTCTGCCGCCTCCGCTTCCCTGTCCGAGCCGAATGTGGATTCGTGTATTAGAAGGTCCGCCCCTTTTGCCGCCTTTGCAACTGCGATGGTGGGCACGGTGTCGCCGCTATAAACCAGCAGCCTACCCTCCTGCCTGTAGGTGACGTCCTTGAGCTTCACTGTTTTCTTCCCGACTTTAAGCTCGCCTTTCTGGAGCAGCTGGGAGAACATCTGCCCGCGCAAGCCGGCAGCATGCGCCTTTTCCTCGTAAAAGCGCACCTTTTCCTTTTCCTGGAAGGCAAAGCCCAACGAATCCCTGGAGTGCGAGACCTTGAAGGCAGAGACGGAAAACTCCCCATAGTCAAGATGGAAGCCGTCCCCTATTTCCACCACTTCCAAGAACTCCTTTTTCCCGAAAACCCCCTTGCTGCCAGCAGGCCCGTAAATTGTCAGCTTCTCGCTCCTGCCATTCAGCGCCATTGTCTCAATAAGGCCGAATGCGCCCAGGAAATGGTCAAGGTGCAGATGCGTTATGAAAATAGCCTTTACCCTCATGTAGGAAACCCCGAAGCGCATCATCTGCCGCTGCGCCCCCTCCCCGCAGTCCAGAAGGCAGATGTCCCCATCCCTGCGCACTGCTATAGAGGGCAGGCTGCGCTCCACAGTAGGCGCCCCAGATGAGGTGCCAAGCATTGTGATTTCGAACATGCTGCTGATAGGGAGAGAGACAGTTAAAAATTAATCCTTGGGCGGTACCGCAATGAAAATTTGGCGGGGGCGGAAGAAACGCCCCGGCGTTATTTTTCTTTTTTGGGCGGCACCATCAGGCAGTAGGCATCAGGCGCATTCCAGTCCGTCAGTCCTTTGCCTTGAGAAGGTAGGCTCCAGTTATCAGTATCACTATGAGAAGTGCGATTATTGATATCAAGGGGTTGCCCTTGAGGTATTCCACTGGATTTTTAGAATCCCCCTCAGGTCGCAAGCTGTCCAGGAAATCCTCGGCTTGGGAAAGATTGGCTGGATTTTGCGGGACAGAGGGCAGCTGCGCAAAAGGCTGGTTTGTTGAATTCTGCTGCTTGCTGGAATTGGAACCAAAGGCGCCTGCAATGGAATCCATAAGCCCGATTGCGGCTTTTTGGGGGATTTCATACTCGACTATCTCTGATTTGAGGCTAATGGCGACTTCTTTTGCCTCCTGCGGAGCCAAATCTAACAAAAGTGGGATGTTTGCAAAGAGTGGTGAGCTGTTGAGGCATGTCCCATTTTGGATATCGCATCTGATGAAAATTTCCGCCTGTTGTGAGGGAATTGCCGAGCTTCCCGAGATGAACTTCACTGTTTCCTGGGAAGAGGTGGCTGTGACCTTAACCGTTATGGAATCCGAGCCTATGCCTTGCAGCGCGGAAGGCGGCACCGCCCAATAGACCAGTATTGAGCCGTTGTAAGGCTGGTTGGGTATGAATGAGTCTGGGCCAAAATCGTACTTGTAGTCCACCAGTTTTTGCACCGTGCTGACATTGAACTGCATATCTTGGGTAAATGAGACTGAAAACAAGTATGCTAGGAACATGCCTCCGATAAAACTGGTCATGGACAAGAGACTGTGTGGAAATATTTAAGGGTATCTTTAGCCGGCAGCCCGGGGGCTTTGCTGCGGCCCCCAACCAGCCGGCCCAAATCCCAGCTACTGCAAGTTCTGCCTTCTTAGCCATCCTGCATTGCTCTCGTAAAATTCCCTTATGTCGCCCATTTCGTTGAGAAGCATTAGGGGGCGCTCAAGTGAAAGCCCCCAGGCAAGAACAGGATAGCGGTCGCAGAGCGGAATGGAAACCTCCGGGCGGAAGATTCCCGCGCCCCCAAGCTCCAGCCATTGCTGTTTTTTGCCAAAGTAAACCGATATCTCAAGTGATGGCTCGGTATATGGGAAATAGGATGGCTGGAACCTGATTTTCTCAAAGCCCAGCTTACGGTAAAACTCCTTTAGGCAGCCCAGCAGGTCGCGGAAGGTCGCGCCTTCCCAAACCACTATGCCCTCCACCTGGAAAAACTCCGCCAGGTGCTTGTAATCAGTCGCCTCGTTGCGAAAAACCTTGCCGATTGAAAAATATTTTTTCGGCTCCCTGCCTTTGCAGCAGCTGTAAAGGCAGTTTGCGGAAACCGCCGTGGTGTGCGTGCGCAGAACAGATTTTGACGCGTTTTTCTCCTCCCAAGCTCCGCCCCAGCACTTCTCATGGGTTTTTTTAACCCGCTGCACCAGGGCATCATCCTTTGGAAGCGGGGAGTTGCCCTTGAGGTAAAACGTATCCGCAAGTTCGCGGGCAGGATGGTCTTGGGGCTGGAAAAGTGCGTCGAAATTCCAGAAGCTGGACTGCACCTCAGGGCCTTTCATCTCCTCAAAACCCATTTCCACAAAAATTGTTGAGATGCGCCGGCGTATGCGGGAGATTGCATGGCGCATCGCAGGGGATGGCATTTCCGCAGGGGCTGAAACCCCATAAGGCCGGAAAGAAGCCTTTTTCCATGAGCCTGAAAGCATCATTTCGCGCGTAAGAAGATTTACTTCGCCTTCGCAAGAAAGATCTTCGGGCTTTGCGGCGGTTGGCTCCAGATAAATCGTCTTGGAAAAAAGATGCGTGACCAGCTTGCGCTTCAGAAGGGTCTGCAGATTTTCCGGGCTGACTTTTTCCCCGGCTTGCGCCGCCGATAGTGCAACAGACTGGCTATATTGCCGGCTTGGCCTTTCATGCGCCCGAAGCGCCCCCTGCGCCACCGACACCCAGCCGTTTTTGGTGGCCCACGGAAGGCCGACTTCCCTTTCTTCCTGCGAAAGGGCGGATACGCTCGTTCCGCTTAAGGCAAGGGAAAAAACCCTCTCCTCCGGAAAGCCAACTGATAGGAAACGCTGCCCTTCTAATGTGAGCCTGATTTTCTCCTCTTCTTCCGATGAGACAGAAACGTATCCTTTTTCCTTAAGCGATTGGGCGAATGAGAGCACCGAGCTTTCAGGCAACCCGGCTTTGGATGCCACCTGGGCGGAGCCCATCCTGTTTGAAAGAACAGAGAGTATTTTCGATTCTGCCTGATGGAGCATGCAAGCACCTTATTTCCCAAGTCGGTTGAAGTAATAGATGCTGGCAAACCCGGCGCCCATCATTATGAGCGCAGCTATTCCATCAAGCCCCAAAAACAGCGCAGCGACAGTGTTTTGGGAGTCACGGAAGAACTCCATCACCTCTGTTTCAAGCGGAAATTCTATCTCATAAGTGAATTGGAATTTGGAGAGTGTGTCCCCCTGCCAGTTGAAAATCCGGACATTGCCGGTGTAATACCGGACATTTGCAGACTGGTCATAGCGGAATTGTGTGTCATCCCCGAGCAAGTTTGCCGGCTGGGCTGAGAAGTAAATTTTTTCTGACGCGGCAGGTATTGCCAGGGAGATGTTCGTGTTGGGGGGCAGAAGCAGGTCTCCTGTTTTTGTCTGCTCGAACGAGAGCGCAGATTGCTGGATGGAATACTTCGCAGTCCGGGGCTTGTAGCGATCCACTTTGACCAGCCCTGAGCCGTTTTTTGAGTCGGCCGGAATTGTGTAGTCGATTATCACCGTGGCATGACAAAGCCCCATGTAAGGGTTGCACCTGTCAATCGCCTGCGGGATTACCCGCAGGTTGTATATGTCGGCGCTTGCCCTGGTGATATGGTGGCGCATCTCGGCAAGCTCGGTCCTGTTTTTCCATGTGCCCAGGTCGGAATAGGCCGCTCGGGTTTCATCATAAAGATCCTGGGAGGTGCCATTCATCATTAATGCCAGCTTTTCCTCCACATTTACGCTGCCGTCCTGGTTAATGTTCATGAACACTGTTATCGAGCGGAGGAGAAATTCTGCGGAAGCGATGTTTGCCATAAGTAAGAGCGCGGCAAGCGCAAAAACCTGCTTTCTTTCAGTCGGTAGACTCATGGAAATTTATCTGGCATTATATATTTAAATGTGCGGCGGCAAATGGAAGCCATGCGCTCCATAATGTACCTGGGCCATACCTGCTTCCAAATCCGCCTTGGGAACATAGTGGTGCTCTTCAACCCGGCTGTCTCAGACCAGTTTGGCTCCAACCGCAGGCTGGTCAAATCTGCCCTCAATCAGCACGCTGTTCGCGAATGCGACCTGATATTCATTTCCAATGAGGATGCCGCAAACTGCGAGCCGGAGACGGTCAAGGAGATTTCCGAGCGCTGCTTTTCATCAGTTGTCGCGCCAAAGCCCGCGCTTTCCAAGATAAACGTTTCGGACCGTTTCAAGATAGAGGTGCGCACCGGTGACAAGTTCACGCTTAAGGGCCTGGATGTGGAAGTGGTCAAGGCAATACACCCCCAATCCCAATACCCTGCCGGCTACCTGATAAAAGGGGATGGCATTTCTGTCTATCATGCTGGAGACACATACAGTTTCACGGATATGGGAAGGATACGCTGCGATGTGGCTATAGTGCCGATTGGCGGGGGGGCGACCATGGACCCGTTTGCAGCAAACAGCATGGTCAAGGACATGCGCCCAAAGGTGGCTATACCGATGGGGTACAACACTTATGAGAGAATAGCCCAGGACCCCTCTGAATTTGTCGGGGACCTGGGGGGCGTGACCAAGGGGGTTGCACTGCGTGTTGGCCAGGAGCTTAGGCTCTGAATTTTTATTGTTTTGGATATTAACTTGGGCATTAGGAGATGATTGTATGATAACAGGAATAAAAATCAGCAAAGTTGAGGCGCACCGTGACAAGGACGATGAGGTGGCTGGCCTGAACATCAACATCAGCGTTGATTCGGTTTCTGCAAAGGGAGGGGACCTTACAATTGGATTCTCATACTCAGCCACTTACGCAGAGGGCGTGGGCGAGCTGAAAGTCGGCGGCGCGATAACCGCCAAGGAGGATGCCAAGCTCACCCGGGAAATAACCGAGAAGTGGGAGAAGGAGAAAAAGCTACCGGATGCCTTCGCTGAAGTGGTGCTCAACGCCATAAATTATGCCTGCGGGACCAACGGAACGCTGGTGGTAAGGGCAGTCAACCTGTCTCCGCCCATTGTCCCCCCCAGGATACAGCTTGGGCCCCAGGGCAAGAGATGAGTTTTTTCCATTTTCCTTTTTTTAGCCCAGCGCAAGCGCTCAGAGGCGCCTTCCCATCGCAAGTGCGTTGAATGCTGCTGCGGCGCTTTTTGCAGCGAAAACCAATGCTGGTATCGAAAGCACTACTGCAAGCGATGCGGGAGCCAGAGAATATGCCCAGAAATAAGCCGCGCAAAGAAGCATGAAGAGGAAGGCCACGCAAAGATGCGCAATTGGCAGGTATTTCGCCCCGCCGCTTGAGCGGGCCATCATTTTGATAAGTGAGGAAAATGACGAGCCCAGATTCACCAGGAAAAGAGCTGAAATGAAGAAGAAACCGATGAAAGCGAATATGAAAAATGAGCCGAGGAAACCAAATGCGGGGTCTGACTCGAAGAAGATGCCTGCGTAGCAAGCCAGCGAGGCCAGGCCCGTAAGCGCGCTGTTTTTGGCAGTCATAAGAAGCTGCTCCCGTGTGGACAGGGAGTCTGTGTTGTAAGCGATTGATGGCAGCTTTTCAACCACACGGTAATAGTGCGAGGACTCGGAAACGGCCCTGCGCATCCCCAGTGCGGTCGCGCGCAGGAAGCGCATATTCTTGACAACCAGCTCTGGGCACGAGATTAGCAGGAAATTGTATGTCTCGTTTTCCCTGTTCAGAAGCCATGCAGACATGAATGTGGAAACGATTATTGCGAATGCAAAGCTGCCGAGAAACTCGGATGCCACGATGCCTGAGACCATGCCTTGGCTCAAGATGAGGAGGGAAAGTTCGGATAGCGGAAGGGAGGCTGCTGCGCAAAAACATGAGTTCCGACCGGCAAATCCGGCAAAATATGCCGAAATGCCAGATGAGATGAAAATCACTGGGATGATGACTATTATGAAAAGGAAAAGCAGCACTGGGTTGGAAAAAACTGCATTCACGCTGACAAGCAAGCCTATCGAAAAAAAGAAGAACGAAGCGAACAGGGAGTTGAACGGCCGTATCTTCTCCTCTATCTTGCGGGATTCGAAAGAGCCAGCGATGGTGCTCCCCGCCAAAAATGCCCCGACCGAGAATGAAAGCCCGATAGCCTCTGACAGATACCCTATGCCCAGCACCAGGCTGACAGTCCCGAGTATCAGAAGCTCGTCAGAGTGCGAAATCAGGGATAGGAAGCGGGAGATTATCCTGGAAAGCACAAGATAGGTGAATATGAATGTCAGCACCACCCGGACCAGCGAGATGGCGAATGCGTATTCGTTCACGCTTGCAGAAGGATGGGAAATGAGCCCCAGGAAGAAAACCGCGAGCAGATCCTCGATTATCAGTATTGAGATTATGAATGGCACTTCTGGCCTGCGGATTTTTCCCGAGGACTCCAGCAGCTTGATTATTATCGGGGTGGATGAGAAAGAGAGCGCGACTGCCACCAGCGCGGAGGTCGGCGCTGGGAAGCCCAGAAGCAGCAAGGCGGCATTCCCGACCAGATAGATTATACCTGTCTTTATCGCTGCGGCAAGGAAGGTGAATGCGCCTATCTGGGTGAGCTTGACCACTGAAAATTCCAGCCCTATCCCGAAAAGTATGAGGGCTGAGCCCAAAACTGCAAAAACCTCGACAATTGAGGGGTCGGATATGATTATGTTCTTGAACTGGAAGCCAAGCACATCCAAGCCGGCAAGCGGGGAGTATGGGCCGATTATTATCCCTGCGAGAAGCACACCGAGTATTAGCGGGAGCTTGAAGCGCTCAAAAACCAGGGCGGACAGCATTATCACGGTTATGCTTATGCCCACGGCTAGAGCGGAGTCCATGCAATAGGCATCTTGTTCAAAATTTAAAAATAGGCAAGAAAGAAATCAGGCTCTTTGGTCAGCACTCTATGGTGGTGTTTGGTGGAGCCATTAGCCCGAGCACTGCTGGCGCCACGGAAGCGATTATTATCCCGATAAGGGCGCCGGTCAGACAGGAAGTGGCCCAGACGTTCGCGCGAGCCCTGGTCTCTGCCCCCATCATCTGCCCGGTCGCATAGATGACCGCGGCGAGAAGCACCATGAGCATTGCGGCTATCGGCACCAGGTTGCGCAAGCCAACACACAGCTCCTTAAGAGCCACTTTCAGCTTGTCCGTAGGCGTGGCTGTCGCAAAGATTAGCCCGAAGAAGAGCAACATGAACGCGATTGTGTAGTAAGCCCGCTGAGCAATCATTTCCGCACCACACCTAAGATTGGCGAAAACACTTTTTAAACTGTAGGGATTGAGGTTAGTGCATGAAAATCAGGCTGGACATCCGCAAGAGTGCGCAGGAAAATGCATCCTCCTTTTACCAGCTGGCAAAGGAGCTTGCCAAAAAAGAGGAGGGCGCGAAAAAGGCGATTGAGGAAACCTTGCGGGAGATGGAGGGCGCAGCGAATGCGCACAAGGAGGCCAGCGCCAGAAACGCCCCTGCGCGCATGAAACGCATGAAGGAGTGGTATGAGAAATACCGATGGTTCCACACATCAGAAAACAGGCTTGTCCTGGCGGGCAGGGACGCCAGGCAGAACGATTCCTTATCATCATCCTTTATGAAAGAGGATGACTTGTTCTTCCATGCAGACATACAAGGCGCGCCTGCCACAATTTTAACCGGAGGGAAGGCTGCGACTGAGCAGGAAAAAAAAGAGGCGGCGCAGTTCGCGGCATCGCACTCATCAGCCTGGAAAGTGGGCGCGGCTGCTGTTGATGTTTATGCTGTTTACAAGGGGCAGCTGTCCAAACATGCGCAGGGTGGCTATGTCGGCGCTGGGGGCTTTGCCATAGAAGGAGCGCGCAGCTGGTTTCGGGCAACCCAGCTGAAGCTTGCCATTGGCATGGAGAATGGCGTTGTAATCTGCTTGCCAGCCTGCCACCCCAAGGCGGAAAAGCTGCCGGTTTTCATCACCCCGGGGAATTTTGACAAGGGGAAGGCGGCGAAGAAAATAGCTGGTATTCTGAAAACAGGGACTGACGAGCTGCTTTTGGCTCTTCCATCAGGGAAGTTCTCTATAAGAGGGGGCGAATAGCCTCCCAAGCTGGTGCGCACCATGTTTAAGCAAATAGCCAAGCACACCTCAATGCTGAGACTGGATGAAAGGGTATGCGGCACAGTTTACATGATTGAGGAGGGGGGCAAACGGCTGATTGTCGACGCTGGCGATGGCATCGCCCCCCTTGATTTTGCACCGGATATCTGCTTGCTGACGCACGGGCATTTTGACCACACGAGGGGGGTGAAACCGGATTGGGGGCAGGTTCTTTTGCACCCGGCTGAATTTGATTTTAAGGGCCCGTATGTGAGCATACCTGAAAACGCCAAGCCAAACCCAATGGCAGCCATGGAATTCGGCTCGCACAGAATTGATTTTTTCCACACGCCAGGGCACACTGAGGGCAGCATTTGCGTGTTTGACCGGACAACCGGGCTATTGTTTTCAGGTGACACCAAATTCGCCGGAAAGGGCGTTGGAAGGACCGATTTGGGCGGGGATGCGCAAGAGCTTGCCGCAAGCCTCAAGGCCATAGAAGAAATCCCATACCGGCTCTTGTGCCCAGGGCATGGAGAGCTGGAGGGGAAGCTGTGAGAAGATGAAGGGCGCAAAGAAGGAATTGGTTGCAAAATACCGTGCAAGGGAGAAGGAGATAGAAGCCCGCCTCCTCCATTTCAAAAAAGTCGGTCTTTCGGGGCCGCAAGCGCTTTTCGAGGAGCTTGTCTTTTGCATACTCACCCCGCAAAGCAAGGCTTTTTCCTGCGATGAGGCGGTGCGGGAGCTGAAAGGGGCAGGATTGCTCTACAGGGGGAGCGTAGCCCGGATTGCTTCCGTCCTGCGCGGAAAATCTCGTTTCCACAACAACAAGGCGAAATATATTGTGGAGGCGAGGGAAAAATTCTCACCGGGCGGCTTCAGGCGCCTATCTGCCATTACTTTCACAGGAAGCGAAAGGATGGCAAGGGAGGCGCTTTTGAAATCAGTGAAGGGCATTGGATGGAAGGAAGCCAGCCATTATATGCGCAATGTCGGCAGGGGGGAGACGGTTGCCATACTTGACCGGCACATACTCAGGAATTTGGCGAGATACGGCGCGATTGGGAAGAGCCCGAAAAGCCTGACTCCGAAAAGATATGCCCATATAGAAAAACGGATGTCCTCCTTCTGCCGCAAGATTGGCATACCCATGGCGCGCCTGGACCTTCTTTTTTGGGCAGAGGAGACCGGGAAGGTTTTTAAGTAGAAATTTAACGATTGTTATTTAAGCATTAACAATTGTTATTGACTTGGTGATGCCGTGTTGCCCTGCTCAGAGGTGCATTGGAGGATATTGCCAGCAATATCGCGGGAGCTTGCCGTTTGCCTGGAAAAGTCAGGCGCCAGCAGAAACGAAATAGCCTCGGTGCTGGGCACCACCCCTGCCGCTGTTTCGCAATACATAACGGGAAAACGAGGGGGGGCGAGGATACGCAGCAGCGCAAGGGAGGCGTGCTGCAAACTTGCAAGCAGGATTGCAGGCGGGAAAGTGAAGGGCAAGGCGCTCAACCTGGAAATAGCGAAAATAATCTCGCTTGCCAAGGGCACTGAAAACTCCGGTGATGACCCCTGCCTGGTCTGCGCTGGAAAAAAGGCGTGATTTGATGGCTTTTTTCGAGGTTGAGGGCCTGAGGGCGTCAGTTGGGGGAAAGGAAATCGTGCGGGGGGTTTCGCTTAGCCTCAAGCCCGGGCAAGTGCACGTCATAATGGGGCAGAACGGCTCTGGCAAATCCACCTTTCTTTCAGCCCTCGCAGGGCACCCGAGGTATTCTGTTTCTGGCTCGGCAATGCTTGATGGCGCAAATCTGCTTTCCATGAAACCGCATGAGCGGGCGCGCGCCGGGCTGTTCATGGCGTTTCAGTCACCAAGCGAGGTGCCCGGCGTGCCGCTTTCCTCTTTCCTGAGAAGGGCTTATGCCGCGCGGTTCGGGAGGGAAATATCTGTTCTTGAGTTTGAGAAAGTGCTGGATGCAAAAATGCGGATGCTCGGGATGGAAAAGGGCTTTGCCGCCAGAGGCGTTAATGAGGGCTTTTCCGGCGGGGAGAAAAAGCGCAGCGAAATACTGCAGCTTGCCCTCCTTGAGCCGCGCGTTGCCCTGCTGGACGAGCTGGACTCGGGCCTGGACGTGGACGCGCTTTCCAAGATTTCAGAAATGCTTGGCAGGATTAGGAAAAAGGACACTGCGCTTGTGATTGTGACGCACTATGCCAGAATACTGCGCGGCATAAGGGCGGATGCAGTGCATGTGATGCGCGACGGGAAAATCATCCTTTCAGGGGATGAGAGGCTGGCGCACAAGCTGGAAAAAGACGGCTATGAGTGGGCTTATCGGAGCGTGCAATAGGTCGGTGCCATGGGCAGGAGTGTGGGCAGGGACTATGGAAGGGATGCTCTTCTCCAGCCCGAGCCAAAAGGAAAAGGGCTCCATGTCGGTTACAAGGCGCGCCATCCGGGGCTGACGCTGGACATTGTGAAGGAGATTTCCGATTTGAAAGGCGAGCCGGACTGGATGCGGCAGCACAGGATACGGTCATTTGAAATTTTCCAGAAAAAACCGATGCCTTCCTGGGGACCAAACCTGTCCGGGCTGGACTTTGGCGCGCTTGTGGGCTTTGTCAGGCCAAAAGGGAAAGAAAACGGCACGCAGGCAAACAGCTGGGAAGAGGTGCCCCAGGAAATAAAGAGCATTTTTGACAGGCTGGGCGTGCCAGAGGCAGAGCGGAAATTCCTGGCTGGCGCCTCCGCGCAGTACGATTCCGAGGTGCTTTACAAGAGCCTGCGGCGCAACCTAACTGAGATTGGAGTCGTATTCACAGACATGGACAGCGCGGTGCGCGAATATCCGGAGATTGTTCGGAAATACTTCATGACGCGTTGCGTTCCTGCCTCAGACAACAAATTTTCCGCGCTGCACGGCGCTTTTTGGTCTGGGGGAAGCTTTGTCCACGTGCCGCGGGGCGTGAAGGTGCCCTCTCCGCTGCAGATTTACTTCATGATGAATTATCCGGGATTTGGGCAGTTCGAGCACACGCTCATCATTGCCGAAGAAGGGAGCCAGGTGCAGTATATCGAAGGCTGTTCTGCCCCGCATTACACCAAAAACTCGCTGCATTCTGCAGTGGTGGAAATATTCGCAGGGAAAGGCAGCCGCGTGCGCTACACCTCGATACAGAACTGGAGCAGGAACGTCTACAATCTGAATACCAAGCGCGCAATTGTCGGGGAGAACGCGGTGATGGAATGGGTGGGCGGCACGCTGGGCTCGGGGGTCACCATGCTTTACCCATGCAGCGTGCTTGCCGGTAGAGGGGCGCGCGCCGAGCATTTGAGCGTTGCCCTTGCAGGGGCCGGACAGGTGAAAGACACTGGGGCGAAGGTATTCCACCTGGCGCCAAGCACCAGCAGCAGGATAATCAGCAAAAGCATCTGCCGCGATGGGGGGGTGGTGCGATACAGGGGAATGCTCAGCGTTGCAAGGAATGCCGCAGGGGCGAAGGCGAGCGTGCGCTGCGACAGCATAATGGCTGATGGAAAGTCCAAGGCTGAGACCGTGCCGACCATGGACATACGCACTCGCGACGCAACGGTCGGGCATGAAGCTTCGGTTGGCAGGATTTCTGATGAGCAGCTTTTTTACTTGCAAAGCAGGGGCATATCGCCTGATGATGCGGTTGCCATGGTGGTGCGCGGGTTCATCGAGCCGATTGTTAAGGAGCTGCCCCTGGAGTACGCTGTTGAGATGAACCGGCTGGTTGAGATGGAAATGGAAGGCGCGGTGGGATGATGGAGAGGAAAATGCCCCTGGCGCAGGCTGCGCGCAAAGCGTCCTCTTTCCTAGGCGAGCCGGAGTGGCTGCTTGGCAAAAGGCTGGAAGCTGTTGCCCTGCTGCAAAAAAGGAGGGGAAGCGCCGAGGTTTCAGGCTTCAATATTTCAAAAGGGAATATGCGCGTGAGGGCGAGCTGCAGCGGCAGCGCGGCTGTGGTGGGAATTGAGAGGGCGCTTTCCAAGGGCAATGCCCTGCAGGAGCAGCTTGGCAAGCCGTTGACCGGGCGCGAGCCTGACAGCTATCTCCTTTCGCTTGCCCTTTTCACAGATGCAATTGTTGTTGCTGCTGGAGGCAGCGGCATGGCGAGTGTGTCGCTTGAGCTTTCCGGGAAGCCGCCTGAGTATTTCGCCTCTTTTTTCATTTTTGCTGACAGGGCAAGAGCATCTGTTTTTGTGAAAACCTCTTTTGCAGCAAGCGCGGATGAGTGCAGGGCGATTGTGCTTGGGGAAGGCGCGCAGGCAGATTTTGGCAGCCTGCAGAACAATGGGGCGCGCTGCAAAAGCGCCCTTGGATTGATTGCCAGGCTGGGAAAGGCAAGCTGCCTGCGGCTTCTTTCCTGCAACATCGGCTCAGCCGCAAGAAAGGAGGAAGAGGCGATACTGCAGGAAGGGGAGGGGAGCAGGTGCGAGCGCTACGAGGTTTCGCTTGCCAGGAAAAGCCAGAGGCTGGAAAGGGACGCCGATCTTTTCCACCTTGCCAAAAACACATATTCCCGCATTGTTTTCAAGTGCGCTTCTGCCGGAAAGTCCGCGGTGAGGATGGGTGGTGGTGTCCACATAGAAAGTGGGGCGCCTGGCTCGGACACCAATTTGCTGGCAAAAAGCATGCTTTTGTCAGAGCAGGCCTCTTCACGCATTGTGCCGCAGCTTTTTGTGCACAATGACGATGTTTCGGCAGGCCACGGCTCTGCGATTGCGCCAATGGATAGTGAGGAGCTTTTCTATTTGCAAAGCAGGGGCGTAGGCGGGCAGGAGGCAAAGAGGCTGGTGCTGCAAGGCTTCCTAACCGAGCTTTTGGCGAAAGGCTGCCTCGGCAGGCAGGCGCTTGCAGATATGGAAAAAGAGCTTGAAAGGGGCGCGCGAAGCGTGTTCAGAGGGGATTGATGTGGTGCTTGATGTTCAGGAAATACGCAGGGACTTCCCGATACTTTCCAGGAAGATGAATGGGAAAAAACTTGCCTACCTTGACAATGCCGCCACCACGCAAAAGCCCAAGCAGGTGGTAGATGCCATTGCAGATTACTACAAGAGCTGCAATGCCAATGTGCACCGCGGCGCCTATCGCCTGTCCGAGGAATCCACCCTTGCCTACGAGCAGGCGCGCGCAAGAATAGCATCGTTCATAGGCGCAGCGCCCGAGGAGATAATCTTCACCCGCAACACCACCGAGTCGCTGAATGTTGTGGCACAGCTTGTCTGCAAAAGCGCGGGGAAGGGCAGCGTGCTTCTCACCCAGATGGAGCACCACAGCAACATCGTGCCATGGCAGATTAATGCGAAAGAAAACAGGATGGGGCTGGACTATGCCCCGATAATGCAAGACGGGGCGCTGGACTATGGACAAACTGCCTCCAAGCTGCGCGAACACCCGGTGATTTTCTCGTTTTCGCACGCCTCAAACGTGCTTGGGGAGGTGAATGATGCGAAAAAGCTTTGCAGATTGGCAAAGGAGAGCGGGGCTTACTCCTGCGTGGATGCTGCGCAGACCGTGCCCCACATCGGGATAGATGTGAGAAAAATGGGATGCAATTTTCTTGCCTTTTCCGGGCACAAGATGTGCGGGCCCATGGGAATAGGCGTGCTGTATATGAAAAAAGAGCTGCAGGAAATGCTGCCGCCCCTCTTCGGGGGAGGGGACATGATAAAATCCGTGCGCTTTGACAGGTCGGAGTTTGCCGCGCCCCCGCAAAAGTTCGAGGCAGGCACTCCAAATGTCGCTGGCGCAGTCGGCCTTGCCGCTGCTGTTAATTACCTAAAGTGCATAGGCATGAAAAAAATCGAGGCGCATTCGAATCTGCTCACTAGGATTTGCGAGGAGGAGCTTTCTTCGGTGCCAGGCATACGATTCCATAGGCTGGGAAGAAAGGAGGTTGGGCTGCTTTCATTCAATATTGGGAAAATACACGCCCATGATGCGGGAGAGTTTGCCAACCAGGATGGGATAGCCATCAGGGCAGGGCACCACTGCGCGCAGCCGCTGATGGGATTGCTGGGGGAAGCTGCCACCTGCAGGGCCAGCTTTTACCTCTACAATACGGAAGAGGAAGTTGGCAGGCTGGTTTCATCCATGAAAAGATGCGCCAGGAGGCTGGGCTGAATCGGCACTGATGAGAAGCTTGGCGCGGAAAATAATTTGGAACAGACAGTGATTGCATGGCAACGCCGGACATGTACCGCGAGAACATACTTGACCATTACAAGAGGCCTCGGAATCAGGGAGTGCTGGAAAAGCCCGACTCCGAGGCGCAGGACTCCAATCCGCTGTGCGGGGATGTTGTGAGCATGCAGCTTGCGATAAAGGAGGGAAAGATATCCAGCATAGCGTTCAATGCAACCGCGTGCGCAATCTGCACTGCCTCTGCCTCCATGATAACAGAGGAGGCAAAGGGGAAAACTCTTGGGCAGGCGCAGAAAATTGGCAAGGAGCAGGTGCTTTCCCTTCTTGGCATTGACCCTGGCCCGACCAGGCTCAAGTGCGCGCTTCTGCCGCTAAAGGTTTTCAAGCTGGCGCTTTACAAGCACCTGGGCAGGAAATTGACTGAGGAAGATGAAAAATTGGTGTGATATGGCAGCCTGGCAAATGCCGGGCCAGAATGAAAAACTGGTGTGATTATGGCTTCCTCCCAGATACGATTTGGCCCTGCTGGCATCCCTATTGAAACGCCTGGCGAGGGAACGGCAGCTGGCATTGAATACTGCCGTCAGCTCGGGCTTGGCGCAATGGAGATTGAGTTCGTGCACGGGGTGAACATGGGGGAGGAAAAGGCGCGCGCTGCTGGCGCTGTTGCCAAGGAAAATGATGTGCTTCTTTCCTGCCATGCTCCGTACTACATAAACTGCTGCGCAAAGGAAAAGCCCAAGCTGCACGCCAGCGTGAATTACATTGTTTCCACTGCGCAGGCAGCCTATTGGCTTGGCGCCTCGCCAATCGTTATCCACACCGGGCATTACATGGGAAGAAGCGCAGAAGAGTGCAGGAAGCTGGTGATTGCCACTTATGAAAAATGCCTGGAGGAAATGGAAGCGCGCAAGATACACGGCGTTGTCCTGGGGGCAGAGCTTACAGGTAAGAAGTCCGCCTATGGCTCGCTTGATGAGATAATTGACTTGGCAGAGCACTTCGGGCTGGAAATGATGGTACCAGTCATTGATTACGCGCACTATCATGCCAGAGAAGGAAAATTGAAAACAAAGGAGGATTACTTGTCTATTCTCTCAAAAGTTGAGAAAAAACTTGGCTCGGGCGCCTCTAAGAAATTTCACTGCCACTTTTCGGGGATAGAGTTTTCAGACAAGGGCGAGCGGAACCATTTGCCTGTTTCGTCTGGCTCGCCGCCCTTTGCCCCGCTTGCGCAAGCCTGGAAGGAAAACGGCTGGGGGGGCAAAGTGATTTGCGAGTCGCCCCTGATTGAAAAGGATGCGCTTGCGCTGCAGAAAGCCTATCTGCAGGCAAAATAGGCCCTTTTTTGCACCTGGAACATTTACCTTGCATTGGGCGATGAGCATCCAGTTGCCCATTGTCGCCTTAATTTGCAGAATAGGTGCCATTTTTAAACATTCTTCGGCATAACGGGGGAGGAACAAGCCCCTAGGATACAGGCTCTGCCTGTGTTGAAAGCCGAAAGGCGCACTTTGGCGATTTTCACGGCACTTATGCCTGGATTGCAAGGCTGCTGAATGGCGCGGGGCGAATGGTGGACTTATGTACTACGTGCTCACATGCAAAGACAGGGTTCGCCTTCCTGCCCAGTTCTTCTCGATGAAGCTGGAGGAGGCACTAACCCAGATACTGCGCGAAAAGTATGAGAGGCGCATCGATAAGGAGGCAGGGGTGATACTTGCCGTCTGGAATTCCAAGGCAGCAGGCGACGGGGTGGTGATACCTAGCGACAACGCCGCCTACTACGACGTTGAATTCGAGGTTCTTTCGTATATCCCCCAAATCAACGAGATAGTCGAATCCGAAGTCTCAGAGGTTGTGGAGTTCGGGTCATTCCTGGCTCTTGGTCCCATGGAAGGCCTGGTGCACCTTTCGCAGATTGCAAATGATTTTTTGACTTACAACAAGAAGACGATGTCATTTACCGGCAGGGAGAGCAAAAAATCCCTCAAGAAGGCAGACCATGTGTTTGCCAAGATTTCAACTGTGAGCATGAAGGGCAGCATACCTGAGACCAAAATCGGGCTTACCATGAGGCCGGACGGCCTGGGCAAGGAGGAATGGCTTTCCGCCAAAAAGCCAGAGGGAGAGGCTCCAGCTGAAAAGAAGAAAAAGGTGAAGAAAGAGGATACGAAGTGATTTTTTTATGAAAGCTTGCAAGAACTGCAGACTGCTTGTGATGGAAGGGGCTTCCTGCCCCGCTTGCCAGGGAACCGAGCTTACTGAAAAATTTTCAGGTCAGCTTATCGTGCTTGACCCTGAAAAGTCGCAAATCGGGCAGAAGCTGGGGGTAAAGTCTCCCGGCAGATATGCCATCAAAATTAGGGAAAGGTGACATTTATGGCGAACAAGACAAGAGGACGGGAAAGACTGGTGACTTGCGCTTCGTGCGGCAGGACAATGCCCAAGGACAAATCAGTCAAGTTCGGCAAGATGAATGTCTATTCCACCGAGCTTAAAACCGCTGATGACGTACGGTCCAGCACTTTTATCGAGAACTACTACTGCATATCCTGCGGGAAGCACCGCAGGATTTTTGAGAAGCTGAAAAACAAGGCCATCAGGCAGGCAGGCCGCCCTGACAGGCCCCAGAGATTCCAGTCTGAAAGTTGGAATTCTGGCAAGCGCTGGTAGAAGCCCTTTTGGACTTCAAATAGGAGGCGAGTGGATGGAGGAAAAGCTGACTTTTGAAGGACGCGAGTATGTTGGGGTGAGCTTCCCTCTTGGCAATGTGCCGCTCCTTATCGTAAAAGCCAAGAAAGGCTATGTTGCCTGCAGCTACGTCTCCAAGGACGCTGCTGAAAAGTACGGGGATGTCGCCGCATTTGTCACAGGAGTGAAGACATTTGAGGACTTTTTCAAGGCGAAGATAAAGACCTTCACCACCTGGGCTGACGACCTGGGGATACGCGAGGGGATGTCAGTAAAAAAGGCGCTGGAACTGATGGACCAGTGAGTCAACCGTATTTCGCCTTTATCAGAGCCAACTCAAAGACAAAAGCTCCCACAAGCGCTGAAGCCACCATGGTCGGCAAGCTCCAAATCATATACCCATAAGCGAACCAAAGAGCCACATCGGCGGCAAAAACTGAAAGCAGCCACCAGCTGATGTCCTTCGCAGAGCGCTTTTTCCAGACAGAAATGACCTTCGGGGCAAAGCCTATTGCCGTTGTAAAGGCGGCAGCAAAGCCGATTGCCTCCCTTATTTCCATCTGCCCGCACCTATTTTTTCATCTTCCCCAGGGCCATTTTCGCCAGCTTCTTGCCAGAATTGGATTTTATCTGCTCTAGCGCAGCTTCTATGAACCGAGACATGTTGCGGTTGCCAGCGTTCAGGTAATCTATTGCCTGGAAAAGCATGTCCAGCTTGTCCGCATCGTGGGACAGAAGCGCCAGCTGTTCATCCTTGAGAAGCCCTATCTCAGGTTCCAGGTGCGTCCCTTCAAGCATTTCCTGTTCAGCCCTCAAATAATCGGCCTTCACATACTGGCGCTGGAGCCGTGAGAGGTCGCCCACGCGGGCCTCGTGCAAATCGTGGAGAAGGGCGCGGCGGATAAGGGCCGCCTCATCGTTCGCAGGCAATTTTTCCATCCTTGCAAGCGCAAGGGCTATTATTGCTGCCCCGAAGGAATGGTCTGCCAATGACTCGTGCGGGGCTTTCTCGATAAGCCAGCCCATGCGGGGAAGCTTCTTGAGGCTGAGTGACTCGAACAGGAGGGAAAATGTTTTTTCATCCAAGCTTGCCGGCATTAGAACCTACTCCTTTGCCTCTATTATCGTGAAATTCTTTTCCACTATTTTCTTAACATCCTGCGCCGGGTAGCCTATGCGGATGAGGCGCGTGCGGCCCCGCATCCCCACCCCAGATTCTATAGTGGTTATCAGCCCGAGCATTTCAAGGTCGTTGAGGTACTCCCGGTACCAGCGGGCGGAGCGGCGGGGCTTGCGGTACCTGCGCGCCACTTTGCAATACTCCTCATACACCTCGCCCGAGGTGAGGAATGAGTCGTCTTCCTCAGGCGAGCCCCCAGTCAGGCGCGTGTTCTTGCCCTTGTCAAGGGCAAGATTGGCGACCCCGAGAAGCACCAGTTGCTGGTGGTCAGGAAGGGTGGAAATAGCCTCGAAGGCGACATCTCTGTCCACCGAGCGGCGCGCATCCTCCACTTCCTTGTCTGTTATCTTCTTCTGCCCTTTTTCATCAGCTATTTCGCCGGACTTGATAAGCAGCCGCAAAGCATAGCGCGCATCGCCCGATTCCTGCGACGTGGTGGCTGCTATGAGGTTTATCGCCCCCTCCTCCACAGTGTGCGGCTTGAAACCGATTTTCACCCGCTGCTCCAGTATTGCCTGCATCTGGGGAGCGGTGTAAGACGGGAAGACAAACTCGTTTTCGCAAAGCGAGCTTCGCGAGCGGGGGTCGAGCTGCTCCTTGAAGGAGAGCCTGTTGGAAATCCCGATTATCGAGATGCTGCCTGCGGGAAGCTCGTCGTTGGAGCGGGTGAGCGTGTAGAGGAGGTCGTCCAGGTCCTTTACCATGTCCACCTCATCAAGAACGGCGATGAGATGCAGCTTCCTGCTCAGCACTTCGCCGCTCATCTTCTCGTAGAGCATTGCGAGCCCGAAGCCCATTGAATCAAGCTCGGGCAAAAGCTCCTTGGTTATTTTCTGTATAACGCGGTAGCGGGAGTTGTACATTCGGCAATTGATGTATACCGCGCGAGCCAGGCCTGCGTTCCCCGCCACCCTGGAGGTGCTGGGAGCACCGCCGGCCTTGCTGGCAGCGGTGTTGTGCACATCAAACTTGGAAACCACGTGCTTTACCGATGCGGTTTTGCCAGTGCCAGTCTTGCCATACAAGAACATGTTGCGCGGCCGCTCGCCTTTCAGCGCTGGGGACACCCCCTCCATTATCTTGCGGATTTCAGCCTCTCGGAATGGCAGGGTTTCCGGCACATAGTGGGGGGAGAGCACGTTGCGGTCGGCAAAGACCGTTGGCTTGTTGAGGATTTCGGAAAAAGATGGTGACATCGCAGCGCCTTGCCTGCCTTTTTTCCGACTGTGGCAGGGAATTTTGATGGGAAGAATAAGCCTTATTAACCTATACTCCGAATAACAGTCCACTATTACTGAGGTGAGAAGATGGGCATTCTCGAAAAGATAACCAAGAGCATCGGAGTGGGCAAGGAAATGAACCTTGAGGAGTACATGAACACCGTCGAGATGGAAAATGTCGACGTGCTCCACGAGGCGGCGGATTTCTATGTCAAGCCGATTGCGCTGGAAACGGAAAACGATGTTAGCACTATCATGGACGAGTTGAAGGCGAAGAACATCATATTGCTCAACGTCACGCCGATGAGCAAGCAGCCAAATAAGCTCAAGCAGACCATTGACAACATCAAGATGTTCGTCACAAAGATAAACGGCGACATCGCAAGGATTGACAATGACAAGATATTGCTCACTCCTTCAAAAGTGAAGATTGTCAAGAGCAGCCGGAAGAGGTAGGGATAGGCGCACATCTCTCATTTTCCATTATCATCAGCGCAAGCAGGGCGGTTTTGGACTAAGACCTGCCTGTTCGCAAGGCAACGCGCCAGCGCTAGGGTTTGATGGCGGCGCCATCTGCCAGGCGCGAGCTTGTCCTGCCGCACTTTTCCCCAAGCTCCCTATTGGCCCTGCGCAGGACACCCAGCACAGAGGCGCACTCCTTGTCTGTGAGCATTGCCTTGCCCACCATCCGCCTGAAAGCCACCCTCACCTTTTTCGGGTTGCGCATTATTTTTGAATATCTGGCAACCAGAAGTGAAAACGCCTTTATCAGCTGCTTTTTCTCTTCCACGCCAGCCGGGGTGAACCCAAGGACTGGCAGGCTGGAAAGCTCATAGAGCACGATTGCAACCGAATGGCTCAGGTTGAGTATGGGGTATTCCTTGTTGGCAGGTATTGTGACTATCAGGTCGCATGCCGAAATGTGCTTTTCTGACAGCCCGACCCCCTCGTTTCCGAACACTAAGGCTATTTTGCCCATTTGCCCCCTTTGAAGCTTAGCCTTCAAATCACGAAGCGAGATTGGTGTCCTGAAGGTTTCGTGCCAATGGCGATAAAGCACGCCGGTTGTCCCAACTGAAAACCTGCAGCCGGATATTGCCTTCGAAAGTGAATGGAAGGTTTTGGCCCTTTCCAGTATTTCCCTTGCGTGCTTTGAGTATTTTATAGCATCAAATCCGAGGGGGTCGCATTTGGGGGATACGATGGCAAGGTCTGAAAAGCCGAAGTTTTTCATTGCCCTGGCAACCGCCCCGACATTCAGCCCGTATTCTGGTTCTACAAGCACCACGCGGAAACGCTGGTTTGAAGGGGGCACCGCTGTCTTTAGGGGTGGCTGGGCTTTCTTGCCCTTCCCCCCAGATATTTTTTGGATTGCGATTCTGTTCATCCAATCACCGCTTGGTTGCCTCGATAAGCGCGATTTTCTCGAAAAAGAAGCTTTCCTGCGCCAAAACCTGCGCCGGCCCGACTCGCACCCCCAATTCTTCCTGCGACTTTTTTATCCCATCGCCAAGGGAGGTTGCAATGACCGAGACATTTCCGCCTGGAACGAGATGTTTTGGGGCTTGCGCGGCAAACCGCAAGAATATTTCCAGACCCGACTCCCCCCCGTCATATGCAGCGTTTTCGCCTTCAAGCGCGAGCTTTTCCTCGCGCGAGGTTGGCAGGTAGGGCGGATTGAAAAGGATGAAGTCGAATTTTGGGGATGGCAAAACTGCTGAAAAAAGGTCTGATGCGAAGAATTTGCAATTCCTTATGCCGTTCCTTTCTGCATTTTCCTTCGCGCACCCCACCGCCGCTGGATTGATGTCCACGCCCAAAACAATGTTTTTGGGGCTGGCTGCCGCTGAAGAAATCGCCGCTATGCCGCATCCGCAGCCTATTTCAAGAATCCGCTTGCCGCCAGTTATTCCCGAGGCGTATGTCGCAAGGAGAAAGGAATCCTCCGCAGGCTCGTAGACCGTGGGGGATATACCCAGGCGC
The DNA here is from genome assembly GCA_964392435.1 of Microcaldota archaeon. Classification (GTDB taxonomy): domain Archaea; phylum Micrarchaeota; class Micrarchaeia; order Anstonellales; family Anstonellaceae; genus UBA10161. The sequence continues at coordinate 295,565 of CAYMOY010000002.1, read as the reverse complement.
AATGAACCAAAGGAAATTTCGCGCATGGCACCGCTACTCCAGCTCGAATCTGTCGCCTTCCCGGACCGCGCCTTTTCGCAGCACCTTCATGTGGAGAAGGTCTATTACCGTTGAGCCTTGCGCGTAGGCGCACTTCCCGCCATCTATGACGAGGTCTGCCTTGCCGCAAATTTCCTTGTTCACGCCAGAAAGCTTTGCAGCGTCCTTTTCCCCAGACAGGTTTGCAGAGGTTGAAACAATCGGGATGTTCAGCTCCTTGCTCACCTGTCGCATGAAAATGTGCTCAGGCACGCGCACGCCGACCGAGGACGTTTCAGATACTGGGAGGCGCTTTTTGAGCTGAAGGATGAATGTGTAGGGGCCGGGGAGCAGCGCGTGCAGTATCCGCTCCTGCGCGGCTGAAACTTCGCAGTATTGCAGGAGCATTGCATAGTCAGAAACGAGTATGGAGAGCGGTTTTCGCCCATCGCGGCGCTTGAGCGCATAGATTTTTTCAACTGCTTTTGCAGAGGTGGCATCGCAGCCGATTCCATATAGTGTGTCTGTCGGGTAAACCACTGTGCCGCCCGCAAGAAGAACGCGCTTTGCTTGGGCTAGCGCCACGTCATAATCTTTTGCAAGAGAAACCGTTTGGGGCATCCTATCCCCTAAACCTTTTTCTTCCCTGCCTCGTGGATTGCTTTTGCGAGCTGGCAGACCTTTTTTTTCACATCGCCCCCTTTCTCAAGGGCAGTGCCAACCTGTATTGCCCCTGCGCCAGCCGAAATTACCGAAGCCGCCTCTGAGGGGGTGCGCACACCGCCGCCCACTATGTAAGGCACGGAAATTGATTTTGCAACCGCAGAAACCATTTCAAGGGGCATGTGGCCAGTGCGCGGGTTGCTGCCGCTGTCGGTGAGGATGAAACGGTGTCCGGACATCTGGGCAGACAATGCGAACGCGGCCGCTATTTGCGGCCTGTCGCGAGGAATAAGGTTCACCTCGCCCACAAAGCCCACCGTGCCGCCCGGCTCTATGACTATGTAGCCGACGGGCAGCGCCTCTATGCCCATCTTTTTCACAGTAGGGGCTGCAAGCATCTGCGCCTGGCTTATCCAATAGGGATTGCGGCTGTTCAGAAGAGACATGAAATAAAGCGCATCCGCATGGCGGGTGACTGTGGAAATGTTCCCTGGGAAAAGCACCACCGGCACGCTCACCTTTTCCCGTATGCCCTTGGTGACTGCGTCCAGAAGTTCCCCCTGCGCGCCCATGCTGCCCCCGATTAGCAATATGTCTGCCCCGCCCTCCCCTGACTGCGCGCCGGCTGAAATTGCCTCTTGCGGCGTCTTGTAGTCCACAGGGTCGATCAGCGCGAAAAGCAGGCCGCCCTTGCGCGCAATTCCATCTTTTATGTATTCCTCCACTTTGCCCATGGAAATCACGTTATTCTCGCCCCTCTTTGGCTTTATATAGCTTTACCATTTCGCGCATGCCTTGTTCTATTTTTACTTGGGGCACCCAGCCAAGCTCGGATGCCGCCCTTTTGCAAGAATATGCGCGGTCCAGCGTGAGCTGGCGCACGTTCTCAGGGTCCAGGCTGGTTTTGCCCGCAAGCCGCTGGAATTTGAGGAGAAGCGAAAGTGCGGAAGGGCTGAGATGCTTCTGAGGGGGGAGAACGCCAAGCTCGGATGCCGCCATCCGCAGAAGCTGCTCTTGCGTCATCTGCTCTCCGCCCACTATGTTATACGCCCGGCAAGGCAAAGTGCGCCTGTCAAGAGCAAGCAGGAAGGCGGAAAGCGCATCTTTGATATGGACCAGCGGGATGCGGTTTTGCGCCGACCCTAGGAGCATCATTTTGCCCTCCGACAAATAGCGCAGCACAGGAAAGTAGCCTTCTTCAAAACCAGGCCCATAGATCATTCCGAAGCGGAGGAAGACGATGGGCAGCGAATCGCAGTAGCTTTTTGCGAACTGCTCGGCCATAAGCTTGCTTTTGCCGTACGGGCTTTCTGTCTTCAGGTCAAACGACTCATCCGCCAGCTGCCCGCCATAATTCCCATAAACCGAGATTGAGCTTGACAGCACCACTTTTTGCACAGATGAGGGGCAGTTTGAAAGCAGGTGCTTGACGGCATAAGCGTTTGCGGCCATAAGTTTCTCATAATGGTGAGCGCCCACCAGCCCGGCGGCATGAGCCACGAAACTCACCCCTTGGAATGCGGATGGTGGCAGCGGGGCTTGAGACAGATCGCACTCGATTATTTCCACTCCTGGAGGAAGGGTTTTTTGGCGCGAGCCTGCCGCGGTTGGACTTGGGGGCCGCCCCTCTTGCTGCACGCCTGCCCCCTGCTGCCCGCCTGGCGAAGGGGGGCGCACCACCGCCCTGACTGAATGCCCCCTGGCAAGAAGCGCATTGACCAGCGAGGAGCCTAGCCTGCCGGTTGCACCTGTCACTAGCACCAATGCCATGGAAAAGACATGGGGGAAGCTCTTTAAAATCGCAGCGGGAGAATGCAAACTATGCTCATTGTATTCGAAGGCATCGATGGCGCCGGAAAGGGGGCGCAGATACGCAGGTTCCTCTCCTTCCTGCGCCAGCACCGCGTAAAATACAAGTTGCACAAATACCCAACAAGCCGGGCAAAGGAGGCGTTTGCCCACCTGGCTGAGGAAAAGGTGGTGCCTCCCCTTAAGCTTGCAGATGTGTTTGCGCAGGACATAATGGCTCAGCAGAAGAAACTGAAATGTGAGCTTGACTCTGGCTTTGTGGTGGTCTGCGACAGGTACCTGCATTCCACGCTTGCCTACCAGGGCGTGGGCGCAAGATACGCCGGGCTGGAAAGGAAGCTTTTGGACAAGGGCGCGGCCGTACCAGATCTTGTTTTGCTCCTAGACATCGACCCTGCGCTTGGCGCTAGAAGGAAAAGAAGGCAGAAAAATCCGGACAGGCATGAGAAGAACCCCCGCTTCTTATCAGCTGTGAGGAAAAATTACCTGAAGATGTCTGGTAGGTGCTTTTTATCATACAAATATGCTGTTGTGGATGCGGCAGCGGGCGAAAATGAGGTTTTCTCAAGGATAATGTCCCACGCAGAGCCCCTTTTGCTCAGAAAAATATGAATTGGTTTCTCAGATTTCGAATGATGCGGATGCCAAGGCGGGAGCCGCACCAACACCCCAAGCATGGTTTGTCAACTAAGAATGATTGTTTTTTAGCGCCCTAGGGGGCTCCGCTCCGCTCGCAGCGAAGCTCGGACTTCAAGTCATACCTTTCAGCTATTGCCCCATCCGCGCCATACCCGAAAATCGTGAGTCTGACCAGATATGTGTCTGGATAGGAACTCGCCCCACCGTAGATTTTTATCTTCTTGCTGGTTTTTTCGCTTGGAAGAGCAATGCCTATGCGCATCCTCCCCTTTGAAAGCGAGCGGTCTGGCGCAAGAGAAACCGCTTCTGGCACGGAAACATCGCACTCCACCCAGCGTGGCTGGCCCCCCTCATTCCTAACAATGACCTCCATTTCCACCTCGTTCCTAACATAGGCTGCCATGCGTATTGGGGAGAAATGGGTTGACGGATTGAGCATGCCCTGTTATCCACGCTGCGGTTTTTAACTTTTGGCACCCAGACACAGAACATGGAGATGCCTGAGTCCGAGCTGATACGCGGGGAGTGCCTGGTGCGCGAATTGCAGCTGTCGGAGGAGGTCAAGCTCACGCGCAAGGGGCTGGTGCGCTATCTTGCCCTTTCCCTGGGGCTGATTTCCCCCCGCGAATCAAGAACCGGGCTTTTGGAGGTTCTTGAGGCGCTGCTCTTTTTCCACCACGAGAAGAAGGAGACGCGCACCGACCCGGACATACACCAGATACTTGAAAAGGTGCGCCAGATAAGAAAGGGCGAGCCGAACCCCAAGGCTGTCCGTTACCATTTGCTGCAGCTGAAAAAGCTTGGGATAATTGAAACTAAAAAGCGCCGCTACCGATTCGTTCCTTCGCCCATGCAGGAAAACGACGATTTGGCTGCAGGGCTGGCCCACGTATACAGGCAGCGCATGGATTCTTCATTTGAAAAAATAAAAAAAGCGCTTTCGATGCTGGAAAAGGCATTTTAGAGGGACCTTCACCTACGCCATCAAAGGCTCAGGCACCGGCTTGAGGCCCGCCAGCGGCCCGGGCACAAGAATCGGATTTTCCTTGTCATATGCAACCGATGAGAAGGATATCCCCTGTTTTTTCAGGTGGCTGTTTGCCAGGTCGAGAATGACGCTTTCGAGCTTTTGCGCCCTGGCTGCAAATGATGGCCCCTGCCCTGGATAGAAAACGTTCTGCTCCAGGCTTTGCAATGAAGCCTTGCGGCCGGAAATGCCAAAATCAATCGCCCCAATCTGGCTGATTTTGCAGTCTGATACATCGCTTTCCAGCTCTTTTGGGAACTTTTGGATTGCGGCGATCTGCCCTTCTTTGACCAGCCAGGCGCCAGGATTCTCCTTTTCAGATGAAAAGAAGCGGTAGGCTATCCCGGTCGGGTCCTTGAGCACCGTCATCACCAGGAATACTTTTTGTTTCTGCTGGTTTTGAGCCGCAGCGGGCTGTTTGATTTGTTCCATATTGATCGGGATGGCTGTGAACTACCTTGGTTAAAAATGCTGTGGAGCTTTTGCAACATAATGTCCCATATGAAACATCATATCGGCTCAAAATGGGGGAGAAACAGGGGGGCGCAAAGCAGGCGATAGAATTCTAAGGCTGCGACCGCACTGAGCAGCAGGGCAAGCGCCGGATACAAAAGCAGGTCTGCCCGAGCAAGCGAGTTGGCGCGGAAAGAAAGCGGGAACAGGGGCTGCACCCTGCCTGGAAAATCCCCCGACGCCATCTCGCTTATTTTTGCCCGAACCGCCCCTGTTTGCTCGAGATCCAGAAGCGGGAGAGAGGCAAAAGCGGCATTGAATTGCGAGGCTGCGCCAATCGCCTGCTGCGCAGAGGAGTTTGCCTTGCTTATTTGAAAGGTGTGCAAAAAGAGCAGAGGATAGACCATGTAGGCGGATATCGCAAGCGCCATGGCGGCTGCGCCGAGCCTCCGGGTGGCAAAAAAGGTGCGCAGCACTAGGCCAGCCGGGAGGAAGATTGATAGGGCGCATGCGTGGACTGCGCCGGCAATCTCAAGCTCCGATGCTGAAAGCGCTGATAGGACTTGCGAATCCTGCGCAGCGGAAGAAAGCTGCTGGGAGGCAGACTGAAGGGCAAAGAATGGCTGCGCGGATATTTCCCCTGCAAAAACCTGCAGGGAGCCTGCAAACCCTGATATATCCGCGGAGCGGGAAAGGGAGGAGCCCAGGCTTTGCAACGAATCGGACAGCGCCTGCAGGTTGCATTCATAATAGGAAAATGGCGAGCTTGTCGGGGCGATGACGCCAGGGCATTGGGGGACTGAGCCTTGCGGCACAAGCGAAGGAGTTAGGGAGTCTAAAAGAAGGGTGAATGAAATCAGAGCGCCAACCATGGCAGCGGAGATTATACCCTGCCCGACCTCTTCCGCGCCAGCCAGCCGTATCCTGCGCAAGCCGAACCCCATTCCCACCCCGAATAGTATGCCCCCCAGAAGTATTGAGATGGTGGCTGCCACTAAGGCTATATCAAAGCTGCCTGCCTGTGAAGAGGCACCCTGCAGGAAAGGCATAAGCTTGAGGCTACTGCTGTTTTATGAATTTCACCACTAGCGCTCCGCCCAAGGCTCCAAGAACCATGTCTATGAACAGCGTCGCAAGCAGCACCACATAGACCAGCCAGTCCTTAACAAACTCCCCGAACGGGGATTCGTGGGTTACCAGACTGACGACAGTTAGTGCGAACCCGGCCAGCAGGGCGCCGAAAAAGCCGGCGGCGGCGCCCACTATTACCCCGTTTTTCATGAAAATTGTCCTCCTGCGGAGCTTTTCAAGCACCAGTGCCGAAGCAGCCCCTGCCAGGACTGGCATTATGCAGATTACGGGAACAAAAACCATGGCCAGCAGGGCTTCTTTGACTGCGACCATTGCCACCTCGGCTAGGATGAAAAAGGCGAACAGCAATAGTGCCCCGGCAACGCTGGCTGAGAGGTACTCGGCTGCGCTGCGCGCGATTCCGGATGGTATGAATGACAACATGGACTGTGCTTCAGGCTGTGAGGTTGAGGGCGTTTGCTTCTGCGCGGGCAAGAAAATCACCGCATGTTAGACGTGTGGAAAGTATAAAGACTTAACTGAAAGGGAGAGGGGGGGACCGGCTATGGCTTCTTTGCCAAAAAAAGGGGAGTTGCGCGCGATTTTGACCATTTGCCCGGCTCATTTTTTTTCAAGAGGAGCTGGCTTTTCGGCTTGCTTTGGCTCTTGCGAGGCTTGCGCGGCGGCTGCCTGTTGGGACTTCGCCTCAGCCCCGACGGCATCGCATTTCTTGGAAAAATCGTCCAAAGAAGAGGCCAGCTGGGCGCCTTTTTCGGTCAGCCTGTACATGTTCTGTTTTCCTTTTTTCTCGGTGCTAACCACCCCCAGGCTGCGCAATGTTGAAAGAAGGTTGACCACATGCACGTAAGAGCACATTGCAGAACGGGCGAGTTTGGAGGGATACCAATTCTGGCTCGAGTCTTTGAGAAGAATCAGTATGGCGCAGGGCTTTGTCTTGAGGAAGAGGCTTTTCATTTTGAGACCTTTGCTAGACGAATTCTCCTGGATGGAACACGCGCTCGCAGTGATGGCACCTAAGCTTCCCGTTCTCTGGTGAGAATGAGGTTTCCGCAAGATCGGAATTGGTTATGCAATTTGGGTTTGGGCAGCGCAGCAGCCCGCAAATCCTTTTTGGCAGGACCACTTTGTGTTTGCCAGCCACCTTGCCCCCCTTGATGATGTTCATCGTCGCGTCCGGGGCGATTATGGCTATCCTGTTGGCTGTCTTCTCATCCACAAAAATGCCTTCCATTTTCACTATGTCCTTGCGGCCAAGCCTTTTCGAATGAGCGTTTATGATAAGAGCTGCCGCCCCGCTTATCGGGTATTGCGCCGAAAGAATCTGCAGCACCCGGCCGCCGGCTCCAGCCGAGATGTGGTCCACCACAGTGCCTTCCTTTATTTTCTCAACAACAAGAGGCATGGCATCAACCTTTTATGCACCGGTGCAGCACCGCCATTCGCACCGGCACACCGTTCCTGGCTTGCTCGAAATATTTGGCGAATTCTGTTGAATCTACTTCAGGCGGTATTTCATCGATTTTTGGGAGCGGATGCATTATCGCCATGCTCTTTGCAGCCCCGGCAAGAAGACTTGCGCCTATGCGGAACTCTTTTTGCACTCGCTCGGCCTCATATGGGTCAGAAAACCTCTCTTTTTGTATTCGGCAGACGTAAAGCACATCGCATTCCTTTAGGTTTATTTCCGATGTCTGCTCCGGTTTTGCGCCAAATTTTGATGCCACTTCCACAATCATTTCCTCATCCATGCAAAGCGACTTGGGGGAAGAGAGCGTGACTTGCGAGCCGAACATGGAAAGCCCGTAAAGAAGTGAGCGCATCGCCCGGGCATGCTTCAGGTCGCCAAGCAAGGTTATGTTCAACCCGCCGATTTTGCCTTTCAACTTCTTTATAGTGTACAAATCTATCAGCGTCTGCGTCGGATGCTGGTTCCCCCCATCACCGGCATTTATCACTGGATGCTCCGCGATGTCTGCTGCAAAACGGGCAGCGCCCTCAATAGGATGCCGAATCACAATGGCGTCCGAGTACCCATCCATCATGCGAATGGTGTCGGCAAGCGTTTCGCCTTTTGCGGATGAGCTGCTGCCTGAGTGGAAAGTGAGCACCTTTGCCCCCAGCCGCTTTGCCGCCGCCTGGAAAGACATGTTGGTGCGGGTGGACGGCTCGAAAAACATGTTCGCAATGAGCTTTCCTGAAAGAATGGTGGATTGTTTTTTGCCAAGCAATTGCTCCATTTCGACGGCTTCCGACAAATAGGATTCGATGTCTTTTTTTTCAAGGTCGCGAATGGAAATCAGGTCACGCATCGCCACACCTATTTTTTATGCCTAATAAGTTTTATAAACTGGAGATTTGCCGGTGGAAATGCTGTTTTAAATTAGCTTTGTGGTGGAAAATGGGCATGCAAACCAGCCATGTTGCTGCCCGCAAGCCCTCCGCCCCGATAGTTTCTGATGAGGGCGATGCAGTACGGAAAAGACGGCTCTTCGCCTTGCAAAAACATCTGTTGCCATGCATCTTAGATGAAAAAATTGCGGCTAGGGCAGATGGTGGGGAGGTTATTGGCAACTACACGCCAGCCAAGAGCGAAAAGCTGCTTTTGGAAGAAGCCATTTCAAGAAACATAGGGGCCCTCTCATGCAGCGAATTGGAGCTTTTGTGGAAGTTCTTGCACCTGGAGGAATCCCGCATATTTGCCGATTTCATGCTATCCATACAAAAAGCAAACCCAAAAGTGGAGCTGGAGCTGGATGAAGGGCTTGCGCCCCGCTACGATTCACTGCGTTTGGAAAATGCCATTGGTTTTCTCAGGGATTGCGGTGAGCCTGTTGGAGAGATCGTTGTGGCTGGCTTGCGCAAGCTTGGCGAGGGAGAGAGGCTCTACTTGCAGCTGGGCGATGGCTACGATTATTTGGTTGAGTTGAATAAGGGAAGATATCTGGTTTTTGAAAAAAAAATGTTCTTTCAAGCTCAAAAGCGGATGGTCGCTTGATGCCAAAGGATTGGATTTGACGCTGAACTTTTGCCAGAAGGCAAGTAAAAAACTCATAGAACTGGATGGCATAGCCGAACAGGTGCACCAAAACCATTCCAGAGCCGATGGGATGCGCCCTCTTGTGATAAACCGAAGGCAGCGCAGTATGAGAAAAGCCATTGCGCAGATAGCCTGGAGAGCCGAGGCTGCGCATGAAATGAGGAGCCGGAAGCCGGAATGAGTGGCGCGCGGGTTGCGCTTTTTGCCCCATTACCCATGTGGCAGGCCGCAGTCTTCCAAACCGAACTTCCTAGGATTTTTGGTTGGCTGCCAGCATGCCCACGCCCCAAACCGCCCAAACTTTCCAGAAATTATGCCCAGGCAGCCCGGCGGAAATGGTTTTAACTGGTTTGCCCCAAACTGTTCCATGGAAAAACTGCTGCTATCCTTGCTGCTTGCCGCAGCGCTGCTGTTTTCGGGTTGTGCTGCCCAGAAAATGAATGAAGGCATGACTGCTGATGGGAAGCCCTACAGGGGGGCGGCCTTCCCAAAAGTCGTGATATACGAATACTCGGATTTTGAATGCCCTTACTGTGGCAGGGCAGCGCTTGTTGTTGACGAGCTGGTGCGAGAGCATGCTTCGGAAGTGCAGCTGCAGTTTTTGCATTTTCCCCTGAATAACATACATCCGAGAAGCACACCTGCAGCCATTGCGGCTGTGTGCGCAGGAGAGCAGGGAGGATTTTGGCGGATGCATGATAAGCTTTTTGCCAACCAAAATGAGCTTTCTGATGCAAGCCTGGAAAAATACGCATCCGAGATTGGGCTGGACATCAACAGTTTTTCCATATGCACAACCTCCCAAAAGGCTGCTGCAAAAGTGAGAGATGATGCGGCATCAGGAACCGCGCTAGGAGTGCGCGGAACGCCCAGCTTTCATGTGGGCAGCACCTTGGTGACCGGCACCCCAAAACTCAAAGCCGTTGTGGAAGCTGAACTTGCTAAACAAAGATGAATGGCGATGCGAGTATCCGGGAATTGCTGCTGCAGGTGATGGCTACCCCTGCCCTTTGTTCTCCTGGCGCAGCACTTCTTTAGGTATTCCCCTCTTAGGGCCTTTTTCGGATGGTTTCCTTGATTTTTGCAGGAAGAGCCACGCCGCCCCTGCAATGAAAAGCAGGGAGGCTGCGCCCAAAAGAACGGTTTTCAGGTCGAAACCGGAATTGCTTTTCGCAAGAAGCAGGTTGGCTGCGCGTATAGCCCTGTCAGATGAGACCAGCGAGTCTGCATAAAGGGCGCTTGAGTAAAATCCCTCAGCCCGGGAAACCTCTTCTTGTATCTGAGAATATTCTTGGGAACCTTCGGCTATTTTGCCCGCCTCAGACTCGGCAAGATGGGCAACCTGCAATGATGCGCCAGCGGACTGCTGCAAGGATTCGAGCGAGCTTTCAAGAACGCTGCGCAGCGAAAGGAGTTTCTGCAGTGAAGAATTGGCGCCAGACAGGGCTTGGGCCGGATCTGTTTTCGGTTTCGCCGATGCTGCCACGCCCTTGTCCGCTTCTTCAAGCATTGCCTGCGCCTGGGCAGGGGTTAATGGAAGCTGCCGCTTGCTTTGCGAGGAAAGCGCGGAATATTGGGAGGAGTATTTTGACAGGAGATTGGCTGTTTTTTCGCGCATGGCCGCAAATTCGCTGCGAAGAACCTCTGCGCGGGCGGAGTCCGACGCCACCTGCGCAGCAGCATCACTTTGAGCATCTTCGATTTTCCGCACAGCACGGGAGGAATGGATGAATGACTCGAGGTGGCTGCCTTGCGAGAATAGGGAGTGCGCCAAATTTATCTCTTGCTGCGCCTGGTCAAAGCTTGAACTCTTTTGGCTCGGGTTTGACTTGCGCGCCGCAGCATAAGCATCAGATGCGGCTGTGGCCGATTTCCAGGATAGGGCGGACAAGGAGGAGCGGAATTGCGCTGATGCCTTCCTTGCGAAGGAAAGCGCATCCGCATAGTCGCCTGACTCGAATCGCTGGGCCGCTTGCAGCATGCCCTCTTTGAGTTGCGATGATAATGTTGAAAGCTGCGCCGCCGCCTGAACCATACCTTCAGTTGACAGCTGTGATACCGCCTGCAGGGAGGATGAAAGCATCAGGCCGGCACTGGCATTTTCCGCATCGAAGTCAGAATAGTCTGCAAACGCGTCAGAAAGCTCTTGTTGCTCCTGGCGCATCTTGGAAAGCAGCGAAAGAGCCTCTTGGGTGCGGTTTTGTGATGAGAGGAGGCGTGCTTGGGAGAGGAGAAGGATGTCGCGGGTCCGGTTGTAATAAAGCACCTGCAGCTCCGCCTGTGCGAGGGCTTCTGAAAGCGCGGAAGCCTGATCTGAAATTACATATGAGATAATGAATTTCGGCTGTGTGCCTTTCTCGAGCGGTGAGACGACGAAGCTTGCCTGGATGCCACCCGCATATTCCAGGAATGAGACAGAGCCGACCTTTTCCGCCCCAAGCGAAGTGGCCGAGAAATCATTTGCCGAAAAAGGCTCTGAAAGCTGCACGCGGGCAGAGCCGCAGCTTGTGGAGATGTTTTCCAGGGAAATTTGGCGGGAAATCCTGCGCCGGCCGTTGGAAAGCTCCTGATAGGACGGCTCCCCTGAAGAAACCGAAAATGGGTTGGCCACAACGTATTGCAGCTCAAGCGAATGCTGCCCGGAGTCAATCGGGCCTATGCTGCCTTGCAGGATTGTTTCACTTGGAGAAAAAGATGAGTAGAGATTCTGGCTTGAGCCCGAATAGCGGGCTTTAGCCTCGGATGCGCCAGTAGGGGCGGATTCTGATAGGGCGAGGGAAGGAAGCCTTCGCGAGGCGAAAAATGATATTTCTCGTTCCAACTGCGCCAGCTCATTCGATGCGGCAGTGCATTTTTCAAACGATGCTGTTTTTTGCGCAGGCTGCTCTTTTTTCTCAAATCTGAATGATAAGCGTTGCCCCGCCTGCACCCCTGAGATCTGGATTGTGAGCATTTCCTTGTCAGGAAAAGCATCCACAAGGCCGCCCCCAGAGACAAGCTCGGATGAATAAAGCGGCGCGCTGGTTTTGACCGAGAATGATATTGGCCCGGCATAAGAGAACTTGGAGGGATTGTAAGTTGAGATTGCGGCTGAAAAACCGCTCTGAGCCCCCAATACCGGAGGCTCCGCAAGCTCTTGCACCATTGCGTTTTTGGCAAGAAGATAAGATATGTATGATGGAAGCCGCTTTTCTGTTTCTATTCTGAGCTTTTCCAGCTTAGCCTTTATTTGTTTTAGCTGCCCTGCACCCGCCAGGACGTCTAGGTCGCATCCATCAAAAAACTGGCCAGTAAGATCGAACTCCGGAAGGAACATGGGCTCCTGCTCCCGAAGCGCTAGCACCTTTTCATTCAAAGAGCAGTAATCTTGCGCAAGAACGGAATATTCTGATGACAATCGGAGCAGCACCGAATCGCGCTTTTCACGCACCGAGAGAAGAATCGACTCTGCAAGTCCGCTTTGCAATGGCTTTCCCGCCAGGCGGAGAAGCGATTCTAGCTCCCGGATCTGCTCCCGCTCGTATGATACGTCCAGCCCGTCGACTTGCGCGGCATCCAGAAGGTTGCGAAGCGAGGAAATCTCTTGCAGGGCTTGATCTTCTTCCTGTGCCGCCCCCGTATTGTCGGCATATGACATCGAAACTACTGCCAGGTCAACCGCAGATGAGTAAGCTGCGTATTTTTTGCCCAGGCTTTTTGCAAGCCCCGCGGACCCATAAGCCTGTTTGGCTTCATCCAATGCGCGGCTGGCTGCCAGCATTGATTTTGCAGATGATAGGGATGATGTGAACGCCCCCAGCTTTAGCTCCGATTTTGATATTGCCTGCTCAGCAAATGCTTTTTCCATCTCAACAGCGGATTGCGCAGATGATCGGACATTTGACAGGGAGTTGGCGGCTGATGATGAGATGCGTTCCGACTCCCCAGCCAATGCAATTGCAGTGGAGAGATAGTCTTGCAAGACTTTCTGCGATTTTGCAAGTTGGGATTCGGATAATGATTGCTCAGCCCGTCTTTTTTCGGATTCAGCCTGCTGCAAGCCACGGTTTATGCCAGAAAACATCGAGCCTATTGAAAGGTACTGGCCGCCCGAGGAGAACTGTTGGGGGTCCCCAATAAGATTGAGGTCCTCCTTTTGCAGCGATTCCAGCTCGTTTGAAAGAGAATCCAGTGAGATTTTTGCGCGCAGCTGGGCGGTTGCGTATTCGGATTGCATTATGCTGTTCGCTTCCTTAAGCGAGAGGTATTGGGCGAAAAGTTGCGATATTGTGGATGAGTTTCCAGCGCCCCCGACTGCCTGAAGATAACTGCCAAACCCTATTTTGGAAAAATCCGGGGTGAGGGGCCGGTCGGCGAAGTAAGACGCGATGGAATCCGACTTTTTCCGACTGCTGCCGCAAAACCCTGATGTGGGGGATAGCTGTGCCTGCGCATGAAAATAGCTTTCCTTTGCGGCTCCGGAATACCCCCTGCTGCCTGCGCCAGCCAGTTTGAGGGCCCCATATTCTTCCTGACAATAAAGCGAAATTGCCATGGCGGCTGCGTTGAGGCGCTCATATGCGTCTGATGAATTGGCGAGCACAGAGGCGTATTGCTGTGGATAGTTTACCGCATACCCCATTATCCCCTGCAACCGCCAGAATTTCTCGGCACCGGCAAAAATCAGGAAATTGGGGGAGTTTGGGGAATAAAGCATGGTAATTGCGAATTGCGCCAAGTTCAACGCTGAAAGCTCGAAATTCTTGGCGGAGGATTGCGCTTCCAGGGAGAGAGTGTGCGCCGCGGCTGCGGCCTCTTTCGCAGCCATGAGGGAAGAGGATGCTTGCGAAAGCTCTTTGGCGACTGCGCCAAATTCGGCTTCCTCACCCGGCGGGATTGAATAGCGCAAAGAATCCCAGCTTGCAAGTGAAATGTTTTCCAACCCCAGGGATTCTGTTGCATTGTCAAGCGCAAAAGAATAGAAATCAGCAAAACCGAGTTTGTAAATGTATGGATTGGAAATGGTATAGGCTGGGGAAACCCAGAATCTGTCCAGGGGGGCGGGATTGACGCAGTTTGTGAAGCTTTCCGCCAATAGCAAGGAGGATAGCCAGAAAAGCAGGAGAAATGATGACAGGCGCGCCTCCCAACGCCCCATGGGAAAGTTTCCCCCTTGAGGTTATTATTTGTATGCGTCAAGCCAGGCTGGCGGACTGACAGACCAGGCACACTATCTTTCTTTTTCCAGCTAAGCAAAGGAGAGTATACGCACATCCACTCTGCCCCCTGTTTGCTCGGCAACCAGGGTGCGGAACTTCTCAGGGTCAACTTTCAGGTCTGTAAGGTAGTTGTAGTGGATTGGGATTGCTATTTTTGGCATTATTGCAGCTGCTGCTTTTGCCGCCTCTGATGCGTCCATGGTGTAAATGCCGCCTATGGGCAGAAGCGCGATGTCGCACTTGTAGCTTTTCATCTCAGGTATAAAATCGGTGTCGCCCGCAAAATAGACGGAAGCCGATTTGAAGCGGATGATGTAACCAGCTCCTGCGCCGCAAGGGTGGTAGGGCTTGCCGATATTGTAGGCGTGCACAGCCTCCACAATCACCCCTCCGATTTTTTCCCTGCCGCCTATTTCAATCATCCTGCAGGGCAGGCTGCAGCCATGCCCGATAAGCACTGTGCTGGCTTTGGTTATTGAGGGCGCAGCAGCGCAGTGGTCAGAATGCCCATGGGAATAGAGGATGGCATCCGCCATCTTAGCCCCACGCGGCAGGACAAATGGGTCTAGGTAAAAAACCAGCCCGTCAGCTTCCAGCATTACGGAAGAATGGCCCAACCAGGTTACTTTCACGCCCGAATATATTGTGCTGTTTGCCATTTCGTTCGCTTGATAACATGAAGGATGGGTTTTTATCGCATTGGGTTGCAGAAAAAAGGTCGCGGGGGGTTTTTTATCCTTTAGCGCCTAGAAAGAGCCTTTATACCAGAATCAGAGGGTGTCATTATGAGCGAGGAAATACTTTACGATGCGGTTGTTGTTGGTGGGGGGCCAGGGGGCGCCACCGCTGCGGCATTCCTGTCCAAGAAGGGGCGCAAGGTGCTTTTGTTGGAAAAGGAGAGATGGCCCCGGGACAAGACCTGCGGGGATGCGATATCTGGAAAATCGGTGGGCATTCTGCGCGAGCTTGGAATGACAGATGCCGTTGAAAAAGCAGACCACGGAGAAGTGACAGGGCTTACCTTTTCCTCGCCAAACAGCACCGTGGTCACCATACCTTTCAGGGGCAGCGACGGCCAGATTGCCAAGGGCTATGTTTGCAGAAGAATGGTGTACGACAACATGCTTTGGCAGAATGCCAAGAAAACCTGTGATGCGTATGAGGGGACCCTGGTCACCGCGGTGGTGAGGGAAGGGGGGAGAATTGTTGGGGTGAGGGCAAAAAACAAGGAAGGAAAGGAATTCGAATTCCGCGGGAAGCTGATTATCGGCGCGGATGGCGTTTCTTCCCTGATTGCTCGCGAGGCAAGGGGAAATGAGATTGACCCGGACCACACTTGCGTTGCCTACCGCGCCTATTACTCTGGAATAACCGGCATGAGCGGCTCGCTGGAGATACATTTTGTGAAATCCATGATGCCTGGCTATTTTTGGATATTCCCTCTTGAAAACGGTCTTGCCAATGTCGGGGTTGGGATGGTAATGAGCGATATGAAAAGGGGCAATGTCAACCTGCAGCAGGCAATGCTGGACGCGATTGCGCAAAGCCCTCTTTTCAAGGAGAGGTTTGCCTCAGCCAAGCTGGTCTCCCCTATAGGGGCGTGGTCCCTCCCGTTTGGCTCCAAGAAAAGGAAGGTCAGTGCCGACAACGTGCTGCTGGTCGGGGATGCCGCCGGATTGGTTGATCCTTTCTCAGGAGAGGGGATTGGAAACGCCATGACCTCAGGCAAGATCGCGGCCCAATGCGCTGACGAAGCTCTTGCTGCAGGCGACACTTCGGCATCTGCGCTTGCAAGATATGACGAGAAGCTTTGGGCGGCAGTTTGGAACGAGCTTAACATGAGCTACACCATGCAGAAACTTGGTAGGAATGAGTGGCTGCTGAATTTTGTGGTGAACAAGGCTGCTAAGAGCGAAAGGGCGAGAGAAGCTATAGCTGGGACATTTTCCAACGAGCAGGCAAAACAGGAATATGCTTCCCCTCTTTTCTACCTGAAGCTACTGTTTGCTTAAGTAAACCGATGGCACGCGGGGGAAATCTGGCTTTCTAGGAAAAGGAGGACGGGCAGATTTTATGGT
Organism: Microcaldota archaeon; assembly: GCA_964392435.1. Classification (GTDB taxonomy): domain Archaea; phylum Micrarchaeota; class Micrarchaeia; order Anstonellales; family Anstonellaceae; genus UBA10161. The sequence goes on along the minus strand of CAYMOY010000002.1, from coordinate 279,551 downwards.
GAGGATACTTGGCGCCGGCCCTGCAGGGCTTTGCACCGCGATAAACCTCGCCAAAGGCGGGCAGCGCGTGGAGGTTTTCGAGAGCAAGCCCGATGTGGGCATGCGCTTCCACCCCAATCTTCAAGGGCTCAAGTATGTTGGGCAGCCCGAACCATTCATGGAAAGCCTGGGCCTGCGCCCTAGAGTTGGATATCGCTATTTCAAACGGGTTTTTTTTGGCACACGCAAGCGGGACTTGGAACTGGATGTTTCCAGAAGCAGGATTGCTTTTGTGGAGCGCGGGGGCAAAAACTCGCTCGAGTACGGTCTTTTCCGCCAGGCGGAAGAGGAAGGCGTCCGGTTCCATTTCAACTCCAAGATTCCGCAGGGCGAGGCGGACGTGATAGCCACCGGTGGCAGGGGCTGCGATTTTGCCGCAATGGGGGGGGTATACGAGGACACCGACTTCCCGCGCGATTCATACATGGCGATATTCGACGACCAGTATTCGCCTTTTGGGTGGTACAGCTACATTTTCCCCATTTCCAAAGACTTGATTGAATTTGTCAACTGCGTTTCGCAGCCCCATGTTCCAAAACTTTCAAGCTTGTATGAAAAAGCGGTCTCTGAAAGGAAGATGCTGCAAAATTTTTTGGGCGGCAAGCGCAGGATTGCCTCTTTTGGGGGCTCTGGCTGGGCGAGGATTCCAGCAAGCGCAAAGCTGGGGGGGAAATATCTCGTTGGGGAGGCGGCAGGCTTCCAGGACCCGTTCATGGGCTTTGGCATAGCTTATGCCCTTAGGAGCGGAAAGCTTGCAGCAGGCTGTATTTTGGGCGGGGGGGATTACGACCGCGCTTGGAGAAGCGAGCTGATGCCCCACCTCCGCAAGGATTTTGCCCGCAGGTTTGCATCTTCAATGCTTGGAGACTGGCTGGTAGAGAAAGTGATGGCAAAATACCAAAGCGGGGACATTGTGGATATTTCCAATGCCGCCCCTGAAAATTTTCCCTTTTATGGGGCGGTTGAATCTCTTTTCTGCGGGTTGGAGATTGCAAAGATGGGGATGACCGGCCATTGGTGATGCTTCCAAGGGATGTTGCTTTCCAAAAATTGCCGATGCGGCAGGAACAAGAGCTATTTTTCCGTTTTCTTTTCCTTTTTTTCTATTATGACTATTTCATCCATTGAGACGGTGTCGTCGTAATCCTTCATGTATTTTGCCATGTCATCATCATATTCTTTTTTACGCTCATTGCGGACCCTCTGCCGCAGCTCATTGAAATTCCTTTCCTTGCGCTCTTCCCTGCGGTGTTGCCTCTGCTCGTAGGCTGCCTTGCGCTCGGCAAGCACTTCTGCGTATTTTGCATCGCATGCCTTGCGCGCCTGGGCAAGCTCGCCCTCCAATCCCTTTATCTCAGAAATGAGCGAGCGCAGCTTGGAGCGCTGGGCATCTATTTCCTTGCGCGCGGAGTCGATTTCCTTGTGCTTGGAGATTTCGGAGTTGAGAAGCCTTATGCGCTTTATCATGTCTTTTTCCTTTTGAGGAGTATAAGCCTCTGTGGAGATTGAAAACTCGAGCTTTTCGACCTCTTCCACCAATTTCATGGTGTGGCTGGCGCCCTTGCCCGAAAGAGAGGGAAGAATCGCCGCTATGCGGCTGCGGCATTGCCCGACTTCGGGGTTTTTCGCCTTCAGCTTGTCGATTACCGCCTGGCGTGAAACAATCAGCTCGTCAAGCTCCTCCTCTTTTTGTGTTTTTGGCCGCTCAGGGCGCTGCTCGTGTTTTTCAGAAGGAGGAAGCGGGATGGCGTGGTGTTCTTCCTGAATAGGCGGGAGAGATTTTTGCCCCTCAGGCTGGGCAGAAGGAAGCTCAGCTATATCGCGGAGGCCGTCCGGCAGACTGGCCAGGGCGGAAGCCTTTGTTTTTTTGGAGTCTTCCAAGATAATTACCTGTTGTTGTCTTTGGTGTCTGTTTGTATAGAAACCTTTATATATCGGGCTCCCGTAAAATATCTCAGAGGAAATGCCCGTCTTTTATTCTGTCTATGACAGAAAACTGGTCGCCTTGCCTGCGCATGAAGCGCAGGCCTACTTTTCTTAAACCATTAGCCCAGGCTCCAGTTTTCCTGCGCTGTTTTACCCCCCCCAACGTTTATTATTCTTGCGAAATGCGCTACTTTTTAGCCAATCCCACGCTTTGAAGCAAGAGCCATTCCCTCACCTGCGCCAACACCAGGAGGATGATTACCGCGAACAGGCGGACCATCCTGTCTTCGCTTGCAAGAAGCAGGAATATGCAGAATGCTATGGGCAATAACAGTATCAACCTGCCGCCAAATGCCTTGGGAACGTCCAAATTTCCACCTATGGTTCGCGCCCTGGGCTTTATGCTGCCAAGGCTTTTGCGGGCGGCTTTTGCCCTAAAACATCCTTGTCGCCATCTCCACCATGCGGTTGCTAAAGCCCCATTCGTTGTCATACCAAGACATGAGCTTTGCCGTCCTGCCGATTGCCTTGGTGGAAAGCGAGTCGAATATCGAGCTTGCACTATTGTGCACGATGTCCTGCGAGACTATCGGGTCCTCAGTGTATTCGAGGATGCCCTTCATCCTTCCCTCGGCTGCCTTTTTCACTGCCGCATTCAGCTCCTCTGCCTTTGCCTCCTTGGAAAGCAGGCAGGTCAGGTCGTTTATCGAGCCTACCGGAATCGGGACGCGCAGCGCCAGCCCGTCCATTTTACCCTTGAGCTTGGGGATCACCTCTCCGATGGCTTTTGCCGCACCTGTGGATGTCGGGATGATGTTCACAGCGCCTGCGCGGGCTCGCCGGAAGTCCTTATGGTTTGCATCCAGTATGAGCTGATCATTGGTATAGGCATGGCAGGTGGTCATGAAGCCTGATTCTATCCCGAAAGCGTCATCCACCGCCTTTGCAACAGGGGCAAGGCAGTTTGTGGTGCAAGAGCCGATTGAGACAATGCTGTGCTTTTGCTTGTCGTATTTCTCATCGTTGACACCGAGGATTATGGTGGCGTCAGCCTCGCCTCCCTTGCAGGGGGCGGATATCAGCACTTTTTTAGCCCCGGCCTGCAGGTGCTTTGAGGAGCCTGCGCGGTCGGTGAACGCGCCTGTGCATTCGAGGACCAGGTCCACCCCCATCGCGCCCCAGTTAAGAGCTGCAGGGTCGCGCGAGGAAACTACCGCCATTTCATGGTCGTTTACTGTGAGCTTGCCGACCTGCCCTGCGACTTTCCCGCCAGTTGCGCCCTGCGCGAACTGTTCGCCTTTCACTGTTCCTGAAAACCTGCCCTGTGTCGAATCGTACTTGAAGAGGTGGGCGGACAATTTTGGGTCGTGGGTGTCGTTTATCGCCACTATGTCGAACTTCTTCCCCACGAAATTGCGCTCGAATGCCGCGCGGACAACCAGCTTGCCAATCCTGCCGAATCCGTTCACTGCCACTTTCAAAGCCATATAGACCCCCCCAAATGAAAACTACCAATAATCCGAGGCTAATTAATTAATCCTTACTGCAAAGTAAAACCAGTGAAAACATGGCAAAACCCACCGGATTGGTGAAACGGCGAGCGCTGCTTATCGACGTGGATTACAAGATAATTGGCGGCAAGACAGCGGTACGCCTGCTTTTGAAGGGAAAGCGCTTTCTCCGGCTGTATGACTATTACGAGCCTTATTTTTACCTGGATGCGCCAAAAAGTGCGGAAAAGGAAATACTGGGGACACAGGCGCAGGGCAGGGACAGGATGGTCGCCCCAACGCGCCTTGAGCGGGTAAAGATGGGTGTTCTTGGCAAAAAGAGCGAGCTTTGGAAGGTTTTTTGCGAGCGCCCCTATGACGTGCCGCACATAAGCAAGGCAATTGGAAAATACGCCGCCTATGAGAACGGGATACCGTTTGGCAGGCGCTACCTTATCGACAGGGGGCTTTCGCCATTCACCACCATATCATATGAGAGGGAAGGGAAATTCATCAGGAAAATAATTGGCAAACGCGAGACGAAATTTTCTCTTCGGACGCTGTCCTTCGACATTGAAACCTATAACCCGAGCGGGATGCCAAGACCGGACAGGGATGAAATCATCATGATAAGCTATGAGCTTGGCGAAAACGGGGAGCGGAAAATCATCACCAGCAAGGACGTGGGGCGGGATTTCGCAATCGTCTGCAAGGACGAGCGGGCAATGATAAGAAAATTCCTAGACGTGATAGAGGAGAACGATATCGAGGTGCTGCTTGGCTACAACAGCACTATGTTCGACCTCCCGTATTTGAAAGCCAGGGCTGACGCCAACGGGCTGGATTTTTCAATTGGGAGGGATGGGAGCGCGTTTAGGGTAAGGCGGCAGGGAATACGCGACGTTGCGGAAATCACAGGCAGGATACACGTCGACCTCTACCCACTGGTTCGCTTCATGGGGTTCATCGGGGCGTTCAAGATCAGCAAATACACGCTTGAGAACGCCTATGAGGAATTGACTGGGAAAAAGAAGCTGATGGTGCAGAAGCTCGACATTTGGAAGATGTGGGATGACGCGGCTCTGGCAGGCCAGCTTGCCGATTATTCGAGGTTTGACGCGCAGGCAACGATGGAGATTGGCAAGATACTGCTGCCGCTGGAGATAGAGATGGGGCGGCTCACCCGCATGCCGCTTTTCGATGTTTCAAACGCAACTGCGGGTCAGCTGGTGGAATCGCTCCTCATGCACAAAAGCTTCGAGCACAATGCGATAATACCGAACAAGCCGGATGATGCGTTGGCCCAGGAAAGGGAGTTGGGGCCCATAAAGGGGGCTTTTGTGAAGCTTCCCCAGCCCGGCATTTACGAAAACATGGTGGTGTTTGACTTTAGGGGGCTGTACCCCTCGATAATCACCGCGCACAACATCGACCCGTTCACCCTCAACCCCCCAGATACCGTGCCAGACTCGGATTGCCACATTTCACCCAGCAAAAGCCGGTTCCTCAAAAAGCCCCGAGGCCTCATACCCACAGTGCTCCAGGAGCTAATCGCCATGAGAGGGGAAATGAAAACCAGGCTCAAGAAAGTGGAGAAGGACACTGTTGAATACGAGATGCTCTTTGCGCGCGTGCAGTCGCTGAAGATACTTGCGAATTCGTATTATGGGTATTTGGCGTACCCGCGCTCGCGCTGGTATTCGCGCGAATGCGGGGAATCGGTGACCGCCTGGGGCAGGCACTTCATACAGGACACAATCGAGAAGGCTGAGAGGAACGGATTTGAGGTTCTGTACGGGGACACCGACAGTATATTCCTACTTGTGGGGAAGAAGAGCCGGGAGAACGCCATGTCATTCATGAAGAAAATCAACAGCGAGCTTCCAGAGGGCATGGAGCTTGAGCTTGAAGGGTTCTACCCGCGCGGGGTTTTTGTCACAAAAAAGGTGGCCGGGCAGGAGAAAGGCGCCAAGAAAAAATACGCCCTTATTGGAGAGGACGGGCGAATAAAGATACGCGGCTTCGAGCTGGTGCGCCGGGACTGGTCGAGCATCGCGAAGACCACGCAGCGGCGTGTGCTGGAGGCGATACTCAAGCACGGCAGCAAGGAGATGGCAGTCAAGGTTGTCAAGGATGTCATTGAGAGGCTCAAGGCGGGGAAGGTTCCACTTGAGGAGCTGACGATATACACGCAGATGCGCAAGGACCCCAGGAAATACGACATAAAGTCCCCCGAGCTTTCAGCCGCGCAGAAGGGCATTGCGGCAGGCATGCAGATTGAGAAGGGCAGCATGATAGGCTATGTCATCACCAAAAAGGGCGGCACCATTTCCGAAAAGGCGTGCTTGGCAGAGCTTGCGCACGACTATGACCCGAATTACTACATCGACAACCAGATTATGCCCTCTGTCCTGAAAATACTCAAGGAGCTTGGCTATTCCGAGGATGACCTGAAATTCCGGGGGGAGCAGAAAGGGCTATCCTCTTTTTTCTAAAGCAGCGCCAGGCTGTAGAGCAGGTCCCCGAAAAGCAATGTGAAGACCAGGCCCAAGAACAGGTAGGGCAGAAAAAACGGCATGCCGGTGTAGACAGGGACTGATTTGAGCCTCGCTTTTTTTATGGCAGCTATATCTCTTGCGGAAAGAAGCGGCCCAAGATTTAGCCTCTTGACTGTGCGCCCGTCCATTTTCTCAAGCGCCAGCACATCCTCTTCTTGCAACGCAGATGGGGCGAGCGGCTCCACCATGCTGTCCTTTATCTCATCTTTGAAAAATGAGAAGAACACCAGTGAAACCAGGAGGAACGACATTATGGCGAAGTACTGTGGCGGCAGCGAAACCGGCAAGGTGCCTGCCACATAGGCAAAAAGTGAAAATGACCCGAACAGGAGAAGCGGGCCGAGGAGCTTAGCCCAAGTCAGCTTCAGCCTGCCTTCGCGCAGCAAGCGCGCGGCATAGGGAAGGAACCTGGAGAGCATGTGCAGGATGAAAAACAGGCTGGATGGGACCAGAACCGATAGTATGAACGGGTATTGGATGTTTTGATGCGGCGCCAGAAACGGGGATGAGAAATAGGGGATTGCTGCAGCTATTGCTGAGAGAACAAAAACGTCGGCGCCGCCAAGCTGGCCCATCTTGTAGAGCGGATAGGTAAGAAGGAAGGTTGCCGCCCCGATTGCGAGAGCCTGCAAAGTCGCATCTGGGCTGTAAAATATGATGTTTAGCAGCAGCGCAGCGGCGAGAAATCCATAAACCAGGTAGTTTGGCACCCATTTCTTATTGAAAACGTCGAAATAGGAGGCTGCCGCAGTAAACGACAGGGCGACAAGCAAGCGTGCGCCCATGCCCGGAATCTCAGGCGGCATTGGAAGGAAATTTATCATGAGGGAGAACCCCACTGCAAGCTATTTAATCGATTCTGATTGTCTGCAGAAAATAGTCGTGTATAAAAATCACGTCTAATTCTTCGCATTCTGCTTTGCAGCCAAGAACAGAGGAAATGCTCGGCTCGGTCCGCCCCCCGTCCGATGAGACAAACTCCTTGATGTAAGTGCCTGCTTCGGCGAGTATGCGCAGGCGCAGCTTGCCCCCTTCGCATTGCTCGGCTGAGATTGATATGATTTTGCGTTTGCGTTGGAGGTCTGCCCGCCGTGAAAGCACCCTGTTCGGGGTTTTTTGCAGCAGCTGACGCCCGGAGAGGGTTTCTGCCGCAGCCGCATCCCGATGGCAAAGAGGGCGATCGGCCCTGACAACAGCGGAGTATTCTTTTTCAAAATGGGAGTTGCACACTGCGTCTACGAAACCTTTCCCCACGCGTTGCAGACCGATTGCGCGCACATGCGGATTTTGCGCAAGCTGCCTCTCCAGCCCGGCAAGTGCCACCTTTCTTTTTTTTGCAGAGCAAAGCGCCATCACAAAAGGCCTTCCTCCGCCAATAGAACGAACGTCTACATCCTCCCTGCCGCTCGCATGGAGGGTGCACCCGGATGCCTCAAAAGCTGCGCAGAAAACTTTCCCCAGCTCGTCCTCAACCGAAGGGTAGTTCATGCCGCTCCCCCGGCATCGGCCGCAGCCTTTCCCGCGGCAGTTGGAACAATGCCAGCGGCTTTGACAGAAATTCCGGGATAGTTTGAGGTAGTGCCCGTGGATGAATATGTCTGAGGGCTTGGCGGCCGCCTTGCCATGGATAAAATCGAACTCGAACAGCGCATCCGGCCTCTTGGAGTCGTTTTTCTTCCCAGTGGCAAGAACAATGCTGGAGGAAAGCTTTGCATTGACCGAATTTTTTATAGATGTGAACTCGCCCGGCTGGAAAAAATCGGCTACTTGCTGCTCTCTGACCAGGGCTTTTTTTGGGAATGAGGAGGAAACTGCGAACGAGTCCCATTCGAAAAGGGATGAGTGCGAAAGGACGGATGATATGAGCGCGCCCATCTGCGAAAGCGCGCCGCCGCAGATATGGCAGGCATCCGAGCTTTTTGCAGGGGAAATCGCCCTGTTTTTTGGGAAGCGGCTTGCGCACAAGCCGCATAAGGTGAATTTTTCCACCCCCCACATATGATGGCAAATGATTAATTCGTTGTTGCCAAAACGCAGAATTGGGCTTTTGGAAAGACTATTTAAATGTTGCCAGACCTATCGTTTTTCGCCAAGGCAGATTTGTAGGGGAGACCTGGAAGAAGTATTATAAACAAGTTGCCTTAAAGGAAGAATGGTAAATAATGTATTGTGATGAGATTACCATTTTCGAGAAGGTGGGATGAATGCCTCGTGGAAAAAGAATAGTCATCGAGAAAACAATCAAGGATCCTGTGGTTTCTAGGCTCAAGGCGACCAAACTCGCAGACATGAAATTTAAGAGGACACAGACTGAAAAGGAGCTCCACGAGAACATATCAAATATTGTAGACCGGGCCAAGGACCTATACGCGCAGGAGAAGCTGGAGAAAGAGCGCCTGAGGGGGATGGGGCTGTATACCTTGGATGAAGCATACGATGAGCTCAGACGCGGCGGGGTCTCTTTGTCATTCCGCGCATTCGGAGGCCGCGTTGAGAGGCGCTCGGTCCATTCTGAAAAAATAGGCAACAAGCGGCTTATCCCGAAACCGGTCATCCAGGACTGGATATCCCTGGCGAACGAATTCTATTCGGTAAAGCAGGCATTCAACGAGCTCAAAAAGCATGAGAAGCTGAACCTGCGCGCATTCATCGGGAGGATTGAGAAAAACTCGATTCCCTCTTTGAAAATCGGAACCCAGCGCTGGGTACCAAAATCCGCCATAGAGAGCTTGGTGCATGTATGCAAGAACTATTATGATGTTGGGGATGCTGTGCAGGCTATGACATCCCGCGGCATAAGGATAAAGCGGAATGCCTTCGAGCGCAGACTGGACCGAAACCGCATCCCGCACGAAAAAATAGGCGGGCGGCGCGTAATTGCGAAAGAAGTGCTAGATGAGCTGATGTCCAAGGAGCTTGCCCTGTCAGGAAGAGGCGCCCCAAAGATGCCTTAGCCCATTCGCATTCTTCATTTTTATCCAGGTAGCAAAGGCCGGAGGCTCTTTTGAAAATGCTAGCCTCCCAGTTTTGAAAGGTCGATATTCGCCCCTTTCATCATCTTCTCCATTTTTTTGCGCAAGCCACGGTTCTTTTTGAATTGGCCGAACAGCCCGCTGACGCGCTCGAATTGGACGAGCAAATCCCTTACATCCTGCTCGCTGGTCCCAGAGCCCCGGGCAATCCTGGCCATGCGAGAGCGATGCTTGCGCAGAAGCGAGGCATCATCACGTTCCGCAGGAGTCATTGAGGATATTATCACTTCGAACTTCTTGAGCTTGTCCTCGCTGGTTTTCACCATGTCCTGCGGCACATCCGCAGCCCCCAGCATTGAAAAAACGTTGGACAGTGGGCCGAGCTTTTTTGCAGCTTTCAGCTGCTCGTAAAACACCCGCATGGTGAGCTTTTCTTCCACTTGGCTCGGAAGCGCCTCTTCCTCCGCTATTTTTTTCACTTTTTCCATCAGCGCGCCGATGTCAGGGAAACCAAGCAGCCTGCCCACGAATTTCTGCGCCTCAAACGGCTCCAGCGCATCCATTTTTTCGCCCGTGCCGATGAAAGCCACTTTTGCATTGGAGGAGGCCACCGCTGAAAGCGCGCCGCCCCCTTTGCCGCTCCCATCCATCTTGGTGATTATCACCCCTGAAAGCCCGACCGCCTCATGGAACTGGGTTGCCTGCTTGCCCGCAATCTGGCCGATATCGGCTGAAATCACCAGAAATTTCTCGTCTGGCTCGGAAAGAGAATTTATCAGCTTGAGCTGCTCAATCAACTGGGAATCAAAGGCGCTTCGACCGGCAGAATCGAATATTATAATGTCTTGGTCCCATTTCGCCCCGGCGTCAGCTATTATCTTTCGCACGTCTTTTTCCCCGTTGATGCCGTAGAACGCGGCTCCCGAATATTTTGCAACCTGCTGCAGCTGCTCATATGCCGCAGGGCGGTCGGTGTCGCAGGAAACCAGCGCAACCGAGAGCCCCCTGCTTTTGTAGAAGTGCGCCAGCTTGCCGGCGGTGGTGGTTTTGCCGCTCCCGTAAAGCCCGAGCAGCAGCACCTTGTGCGGGGATATTTTTGGCTCATAGTGGCTGCCCACCATAGACGCAAGCTCCTCATAGACCACCTTGACCACGTGCTCGCGCAAGGAAAGCCCCTTCGCCAGCTTGGAGTCAAGCGCGCGAGCCTCTATCTTTTTTGTCAGCTCGAAAACCAGCTTCACATTCACGTCAGATGAAATCAGCACGCGCTGCAGCTCGCGGCAAAGCGCCTTGACCGCCTTTTCGTCGGCGACCGGAGCGCCCGTGAATTTCGCAAGTGCCTGGCGAAGGCTCCGACCCAAGTCCATATCCGATTCCTCTGGTGCGCAGATGAAGTGACCGAAGGAATATTAAAAGAAGAGGCTGGTTGCGCCAAATCCGCCTTTGCACAATGCACGGCAGGACATCGGCGCGCCAGGAGGGATTTGGGTTGGTTGCTTTTCCGACGTTTCTCCGTCGTAGATATATTTATAAATTGTGCCGACGAAGACACGACGGGAACAACCCCGTATCTATTTTGGAGGTGTCTGTAATGGGACAGAAAATCGGAAGCGAGAAAATAAAGCGCGAAGACGGCTACCTGTATTTCATCGGAAAGGATGGCTATGTCTGGAAAGCGCCTATGAAGCACAACAAGGGCGGCCGCAAGGGCAAGGTGGGAACTGAGAAAATAGCCAAGCAGAGCGGCTTCATGTACTACCTTGGGAAGGACGGCTACGTCTACAAGGCGAAGTTGAAGAATGCTTGAATTGTGCTGAAAACTTTTTTTTCTTTTTGAGACATCAGCCCGGACCCGCTCCGAAAGGCGCGGGCTGGGGGTTTCCCAGGTTCGCCAACCGGGCTGTTGTGGTTTTTTTTATTTGCAGCCAGCTTTTGCCAGAAGAGAATTGGCCGCATTACGATAGGGATTAAAAGCCCGAATGCGAATGCTGGTGCATGGGCTGCAGACCGGATTATCAGGGCAACCGCCTCGTAATGGACTGCCCGACGTGCGGGCTTGGACTGACCACCCCTCAGTGCATAAACTCACACCTGAGGGCGACCTCCGCGCTGCCCAAGCTTTGGAAAACCATGCGCTATGAGGAGGAAGTAGTGATTGAGCTGGATGAGGAAAAATCGGCGATAATCTCGGAGTACGACGGGCTGATACGCCAGGTCGAAGCGATAATGCTGAATCCAAAAACCTACGGAAAGCCGGAAGACGACTACTATCTGCAGCGCAAGAAGGCGCTCAAGGATTTCTACGAATACATGTTCATGAGCCCCATGGTTGCTGCGCAGGTGCTCAAGGATTACAATGAGCCTTACCCCCAAAAAGCGGTGTTTGTGGAAGGCTACCGGGGATTCCAGGCTTGGATAAACGGGATATTGGACGCGTATTCCAAGTCTTCCCTTTATGTTCTTTGCCAAAAAACAGGGGATCTGCGGGCTGCTTTTCTGGCGCTGCTGGGGCTGCGCAGCCTGCTTTTCATGCAAAACTTCATGCTGGCGGTGCCCGAGGGGGCGGTCGCACTCGCAGGGCATGACGCGGGCTATGATTTGCCATATGGCATGAAAACCAGAATTTATGAATTGCCCGGCGGAGAGGCCAGACTTTACACGATAGAATCGCCGACAATCGAAGCGCTTGCCCCGCAGCTTCAGGAAATGCTTAAAGCCGCCATACAAGAGGGCTTGAAGGAGACCCGGCAGACCACAGATTACACAACCATTTATGATGACCGGAGCCGCGAGTTTGCACAGCAATTCATAGACAGAGCTTCGCTGGAAAAAACGCCAATAACCCAGGAGGAGGCATTTGCCATGGGCAGGGAAGCCGCCGCTTGGGTGGTTGGCCTGGGGGCGCCCATAGAGAACATGGCGCTTGACCGGGAAAACATCACCGACATTTACATCGATTCTGAAAATTCCCCGATATACATCGAGCACGCCAAGTTCGGGCTGTGCCACACCCTTTGGAGGTATAACCGCGAAATGCTGGAGCAGGCATTCAAGAACATAATGGCCACATCGAAAGGCACCCGGAAGTTCGACAAGAACGCGCCTGTTGTGGACGTGGTGCTCACTCGGCTGGCGATGAGGTGCCATTTGCAGCGCCCCCCAGCCACGTTTGGCGAATTGCAAGGCGCACTCAGGATAATGCGCGACCAGCCATTTACCTACCCGATGTACCTTCGGCTTAATTCCATGAGCCCATTCTTTGCCGGATACGATGACGTGATGGTCTCGCTTGGCTGCTCAGAGGCTGTCTTGGGCCTTAAGGGGGTGGGGAAAACCGCATTCACATCCGCGAAAATCGCGGCGATAGGCACCAAGAAAAGGATATTGCCCATCCAGGACATTGAGGAAATACCCACCAAGGCTTACCGCAAGCGCGGCTTCCACATAGGCGCGGTGCAGGTGCAAGCCTCGGACAGGGAGGATGTCGGGCAGACCAATGAGCTGGACTTGGTATCCATGACCAACGCAGCGCTGCGGATGGGAGATGCCTGCGTCATCATAAACGAAATCCGCTCGCGCCTGGCGATACAGGGCGTGATCAACATGCTTAACACCCAGCCTGGCATTTTCCTGCTCTACAACCTGCATGCGCAGTCGCTAAAAGACGTGCAGGACCGCCTCGAGCTTGTTTTCGGAGTTCCTGCCGCATCCATGTATTCCACCGACAGGTATTCTTTCCTGAAGAAAATGCGATTCGGGCGCAAGAGCAGGGTATACCGCATGCTCGGCTCGCAATACGAAACCGAGCTCACCGAGCACAAGTTCGTTCAAGTTTTCGCCCTTGAACGCGGAGCGGATGCAGAGGCAACGAAACTCAAATGCCTTTTTCTGGATTTGCCTGAGGCCGAGGCAGTCTCCCTTTCCAATGCAGACCTTGGCAGGATAGCAAAGAGCCTCAAACTCAAATTCACCCCACCGGCGCTGGTGCGCAGGTGCGATGAGACGGGAATCCCCCCGCAGCAGTACATCATGGAGGCCTTTTTCAAAGGCAAACTATATTCCCAGATAACCGAGGCGGCAAAGACGCATGCCCACCCGCCTTTCCTGGAGCTGGATTTTGTCCTCAAATGCAATACCGCCGCAAACAATATGCTCAAGGGCCTGGAGGCTGAAGAGGGGGAAGTGGACTGGGGCGCAGCTGACAGGAAGTGGCAGAAGATATTTTGGGGGCTTGTTGAAAAAGAGCTTGCAGACACTATTGTTGATGCAGAAAAGACCAGCTCTGGCGGGAGCGAGGATGGCAGCAAGCCGCAAGCCCAGCCGCCCCTGAAGAGGCAGAAGGTGCAGAAAAAGGCAAAAACTGATTGAGAACTGGGCTACTTTTTTGCTTAAAGCCGTTTTGCGAACTCCTTCAGGAAGTCATCCAGCTTGTTGGGGGGGATTGACGCGCCCGCGGCTATGTTGTGCCCGCCGCCGGTGCCGCCCACCGCTGCGCATGATTCAGAGAGGATTTGCCCCAGATTGAGACCTGCCTCGACCAGCTTGCGGGTGCCGCGCGTGGAAAGCTTGATGCTGCCTGATTCTTCGGTGGAAAGCGCCAGAACCGGCTTGGTCCTGCCTCCAGGGAAAAGCATGCCCGCAACCACGCCTATTATCGAGTCGGGTATTACGCCTCTGCCGTCCACCAGAAGGAACCTCCCCAAATCCTGCACATGTTGCTGCGCAAAGGACATCCCCTCGCGCAGGTTGCGCCGGTGCTCGGCCAGGAGCAGCCTGGATTGCTCATAGGCGCCTTGACGGCCCAGGCAGACCGCCACGCCTAGTTCGTGCCTTCCGTTCCTGCCGCATGCGTTGAGAAGCGTGGAAAACTCAGAAGCGTCTGAAAGCTCGGTTTTTGGCGGCCGAGAAAGCAGGGTGTAGACTTCGCCGGTAAGCCTTTGCGCCGCATCCGGGGAAAAGCGCGCGGATAATAGGTCTGCAAGCGAGGAGACCAATCTCGTTTTTTCCGCTAGGGAAAGATCGCCGTAGGTGCGCCATCGTTCTTCTTGATTGACGGGAATCCCAAGGTCCGCAAGCAGGTCAGCGCAGGCGCTTTCGTTGCCAGTCAGACCGGGCAGGTATGGATCGTCCGCATATCCAAGAAGCTGCACCAGGGGGCGGCTGTTCCTGCCGAAAAGCCGCAAATCGATTGAAACCTCCACTTGCTTTTGTTCGATTGCCTTATCAAGCATCTTTTTGTTGAGGCTGCGCAGAGGATATTGTATGTCCCCGACTGCGCCAGTAACCCCCAGGTCAGGGCAGCATTTGAAAACGAAATAGGCGCAACCAGATGCTGACAGTTCACTGCCCCCGTCAAAACCGAACAGGTGGGGGTTTGCCTGCAGGTGCGCTTTGCATTGGGGCTGGTGATGGTCTATCACCACCACCTGCCCTTCAAGCTGGTCAAGCGCCGATAAGCCGCTGCCCAGGTCGACAAAAATCAGGTTTGGCTCCGACTTGAGCGAGGAAACCAGGACTTCGTCCGCTTTACGCACGGTTTTCATTCTATATGGCTTGCCGCAAGATTCGAACCAATAGGCTACGATGGACCCCGAGGTTATCCCATCACAGTCGTAGTGGTGCACAATCAGCGGATTATCCATGGTCGAAGCTGTTTGGAAAGCCTCGGCGCATCTTGCAAAGAATGCTTGCTCGTTCCCCATAGAGCCCACGATGCCGATGCGACGAGTCGCCGGATGCCCCACTTGGCGCCAGGCGGACTGCCCTTGTTGCATCACGCAAAATGCGCAAAGCACGTATAAAAGCCATCGCGTCAAAACCAAAACATGGATGTTGAGATGGCACCTGATGTCGAGGCAAAGGTCAAACAGATTGTGGATGTGCTATCTTACGAGGAGAACGAATGGCATGCGGCAGTCGGCCACATGATGAGAGCCGGGGGCGCGCACCATATGGGGCACATAAACGAATTTAGGCTTATTTGCATGCGCTCGAAAAATGCCACGGCAAATGCCTATGCGCGGATATGGAACCTGCCGGACATTTGGCAGAAGGCGCTTTCAGTCGGCACTTTTTACATAATAGAGGTGCTCAGCCAGCATTACGACTCGCTGCCAGAGCAGGAAAAGGAAAAGGTCCTCATACATGAGCTGATGCACATCCCTAAGACATTTTCAGGGGCGTTGCGCCCCCACGGAGGCAAGATAAAAATAGACAGGCGCAGCGTTGAAAAGCTGCATTGCATCTATCAGAAAAGGAAATGCGAGCTGGCGGGCAAGCGCAAGGACGATCTTTTGGCTGCAGAGGCAAGGTTTTAGCCATCTGAAGGACTTTGGCGGAAATTGAGTTGATGGGTGGAAACATGAGAATCGGCCTTATCGGCTTTGGGAGCATTGGGGGGTATCTGGGAAAGAATTTGGCGCGCAGCATAGCCTGGGTGGTTGACCGCCGAGATGTACATGGGGAAATGCGCACTGCTGGCTTGCGTTGCCCTTTGCTAGGCAGCCTCCCTAGCAAGTGCGGCGGCGCGGATTTGGTGGTGGAAGCCGCCGAGCAGGGCGCCGTGCCGCTTTTGGCCGGATGCTTGAGGCACTGTGATGTCATGGTGATGTCGGTTGGAGCCCTCGCGGATGAAAAACTTTGCAAAAGCCTGGTGAACGCTGCAAAAAAGCATCGGAGGAAGATTTACCTGCCCTCCGGGGCGATAGGCGGGTTGGACGCCATTTCGGCTGTTTCAAGCGGCATAGAACAGGTGATTTTGGAAACATCCAAGCCCCCGCACGCGCTTGGCAGAAAAGACAGGAAACGAACTGTTGTCTTCGATGGCAGCGCCAAGGAGGCATGCCGCATTTACCCGAAAAACATCAATGTTTCTGCCACCCTTGCCCTTGCCGGGGTAGGTTTTGACAGGACAAGGGTCAGGATAATAAGCGACCCGTCAGCCAGCAAAAACAAGCACAGGATAACTGTTGTTTCCTCTGCGGGGAGAATGGTTTTCGAATTTGAAAACGAGCCCTCGGGGGAGAACCCGAAAACCTCGGCTTTGGCTGCTCTTTCAGCCCTTTGCAGGATAAGAAGGATGGAGCAGGCGCTGCAGATAGGGTAATTGCGCCTGATGCTGGCGCAAGAGCGATGGTTGGGAAAAAAGGGGTTGGTGTTATGATAATCGGAGCAATGAACGACCCGAAAAAACCGGTCGCCAGCCAGGTCGGGCTGTTTGGGGAGATGGGCTTTGACTTTTTCGAGCTCACTGTGGAACCCCCGCTTGCATCACCTGAAAAATTGTCTGAGAGCCGCAAGGAGATACTTGACGCCCTGCGCTCCTACAACTTCGGCGTGCTGGCGCACTGCCCCTGGTACTTTTCAGTTGCGCACCCATATGAGCGGATACAACGGGCTATTGAGGAAGAATTCGTCAGGGTTTTTGAAGCGTCCGCGGAATTTGGGGCGAAAAAAGTGACTGTGCACACCGAGTGGATGCCACCGGGGGTGCAAGACCGGCAGGTGATGGTATCAAAGACTATCGATATGATTGGCAAACTGCAAAAAAAAGCCGAAAACATCGGCTTGGAGATTTTAGTCGAGAATTTCAACTATCCTTCTTTCTCAATAAAGGATTTCAAGCTCTTGTTTTCACAGACAGGGGTTGGAATGACGCTGGATGTCGGGCACGCCTCAACCGCAAGCGGGGAGGGGTTGGAAAATTATTTGCAGCAGTTCAAGAAAAGGGTGCGGCACGTGCATCTTCACGACAATAACCGGCGGGAGGACCAGCACCTGCCCCTGGGCGCGGGAAAGATAGACATCCCGCTCGCGGTGAATGAAATCAAGTCTTTTTACGACGGAACCATTACCCTGGAGGTCCATTCGAAAGACATTGATTATTTGGGGATGAGCCGGAATAAGTTGGAAATTCTTTGGTATGGGGAAAAAAAGCATAAGGATAACCAGGATTACATGCGCCCAGCGTTGGGAAAAAAATAGCGCAGCCCCTATTTTTTCGACCCGAATAATTCTTGCGCCTCGGATGCCTCCACTCGCAAACGGTATTTGGACATCAGCCCCTTGAAATCCAGATTCTCTTTTTTTATGAGATTTTCAAGGGATGCGCCCGATATTTTTTCCAGCCCGAGCCTCCTCACCGCGCCCTGAGGGGTTTCTTGCCTGTTTCTGCACAGTTCTCGCAACACATCTGCTGACGCAGACTTTGAGAAAAGACCGTTTTTGTTGGCAAGCAAAAACGAAACCAGCCTGGGCTCGTCAAGCGCCTTTGTGTCAGCGCCTTCGCGCTTGAGCGATTGGAGAGTGTTGGTCAGTATGGAGGCCGCAAATTTTGAGTCCACACCCGCACGGATGGCTTCGGCAAATGATGCCAGCTCAGGCGTTTGCAGCTCGGACTTGAAATTTGGGTTGTGGGAAAGCAGCCCCTTTGCGCCGGCAAGCTGCGAGGAAAGCTCATCGTTTAGCGTGGAAAGCGCCGTTGATTTGACTTCTTCCTCTTTTTCCATGCGAAGCTTTGCGTGCTTTGCCTCGTCGAGCATTTCCTGGGTTATTTTGATTGGCGGGATGTCGGTTTCCGGATACATGCGCGCCCTCCCGGGAAGCGGGCGCATATAACTGGAGGTGCCGTCAGGATTGGCCTTGCGAGTTTCCTCAGGCACCCCAAAAAACGAGGCACGGCAGCAGACCTCGCAAAGCGCTGCCTGCGCCTTTTTCTGCTCGCCCGCCGCCAGCACAAAAGCATCCCCGCTGGAAATCGAGAGCGCCACCCTTGTTTCGGAAATCTCGTCTTCTGAGAATCCGTATTTTGCCAAGTCCTCATCTGAGTGCACCAGCCCGCGCACCCCAGCAGAGCGGGCGTAATCGGCAAGCTCGCTGCCATAGCGCCTACCAGGGGAAACCTCCCTGCCCAAAAGACCCTCATGCCCGGGAAGCCTCATGCCAAGCAAACGCCCGCCATTGCGCAATATCTTGCCCACCAGCTGCGATTTCGTGGTGGCGAATATTTCGGTCAGGTCCACAAATTTTGCCTCTATCGGTGCGCCAGACAACTTTTTTTGCACATCAGAAGAAATGGCAAGAAGATTTTTCTGGCGCTGCACTTCCAACTCCACAGTTTCAGATATCGCTTGCAGCTCCTGAACGCCTTTTATCTCGACACGCGCGCCCCCAGGGATGGAAACGTTCAGGTCCTGCCGAATGGTGCCTATCCCACGCTGCACCAGCCCGGTCCTGCGCAGAAGCATCCCAATCGCCAGAGCTGCTTCCTGCGCCTCCCTCCCGCTTTTCAAGGCCGGCGCGGTGGCTATTTCCACCAGAGGTATCCCCAGGCGGGACAGCTCGAAATCTGCCGATGCCTCTTTCCCCCCTTCGACTATGCCTGCGCTTTCCTCCTCTATGCAAACTGTTTGTATTTCAAGCCGCCCGGCTGCGGTTTCAACCGCCCCGCCAAGGCCAACGACCGCAGTCCGCTGGAACCCCGAGGTGTTGCTGCCGTCTATAACATTTTTGCGCATCACATGGACTTCATCCACTATGCTGCTGCCCATAAGACGGCAGAAAAGAAGCACTGCGCAGAGGGCTTCGTGGTTTATCCGGTGGGGGGGCTCCTCATCAGCTTCCACCAAGCACGATGAGGAACGCGGAGCGCAATATTGCATGGCACGGTGGCGAACAGATTCGAGGCGCACGGCGGAATCCAGCTCGCCAAGCTCGGAAAGCACCGCGTGCAGCCTGCGTGTGAAAAAAACGTCCTGCCCAGGGGTGGCTGCGGCGCCGCTTCCCGCCACCTGGCTGCACCCGTCTTGCCCGGGCTGCCCCGCATCCGCAGAGGGAACGCAGTTGCAGAAAAGTTTCCTGCCTGCGATTCGCTGGTGTATCTCAATCCCGCATTTCATATTAAAGCCGTTAATAGGGGGTGATTTCTGTTCTTCCAGATATTTCACCGACAAGGTTCGTTTCCATCATCTGCCTGACTTTTTCCTTGCGTTTTTCTTGCCCAAGAACCCACATGAGCTTCACATACGCCGTCTCAGGGGTCATGTCGCACTGATTGCCCATTATGCCTTTTTCAAGAAGGACCCTGCCGTTTGTGTAGACGTCCATGTCCACCCGCCCGTATATGCATTGGGACGCTAAGAAAACGTGCGTTCCTGATTCCACCAGTTCAGACGCTTCTTGAAGGATTGGAATTGAACGTGGGTCTTGCCCCAAGTTTACGGGAAGGTGCCCAAGCCCCATCCCAACCAGCACCACCCCATCATAATCGGAAAGGGCGGATATCGCGGTTGGCTTTATCCCTGGATAGATGTATTGCATCGCAACGTTTGTGTTCAGGCGCGTATCAACCGTAACGCCCGCCCCCATCTTTCTGGATGGGCATGAGGCTGAGACTTTTTCCACCTTTCCGCTTTCAGAATTCACGCGGGCGGCGATTTGCGCGTTTATGGGCCGGAACGCATCCCGGCGGGTGGTGTGCATTTTGCGCGCCTTGGAACCGGATAAAAGCGCGCAGAAATCATCGGAAAGGTTTTCATGCATGCAGATGAACACCCCTGAAAGGTCAGCTTTTGCCGCTGCAAGTGCGCAGCGCAGGTTTGAATCGGCATCCGAAGACCCACGGTCAGAGCTCCGTTGGCTCCCGGTGATGATGATTGGGCAGGAAAGGTTCTGCAACATGAAAGAGAGCGCAGCCGAGGTGTAATGCATTATGTCCGTGCCGTGGGTTATCACCACCCCTTGCGCGCCTTCCCGTATGTCTTTTGCGGCCTCATCCGCAAGCCGCACCCAGTGGGCAGGGGACATGTCCTCAGAGGCGATAGGGAACATCATTTTTGGCCTTATTGATTCTGCCGCGCCTTTTGGAAGCCCAAGAACCAGTTCCTCTGTTGTTGACGCTGGATAAACCGCGCCCGTCCGATAATCTATCCTGTTGACTATTGTGCCCCCGCAGGCCAGAAGCGAAACTTTCCCAGCGCAAGGCGCATCCTTCCCCCCAGCCTGCTTCCTGTCGGTTGCACCGAAAATCTTTGCAGCTCCCTGCTCCAGCACCTCTACGCCTTTGACTCTGCTTAGCGAAATGCCGATGTTGTAGCCTGAAGAAAGCTTGAGTGTTGTGAACTGGCCTGCTTCTTGCGCGCGGGGGAGAAGCACCCCTGTGTATTCACCGTCCTGGAGGGCAATCCTGACCGTGTCTCCAGGGGCGGCTTTGCCAAATAGCCCGTTTGCCGCCTGCCCTCCAAGTTTTTGATTGGCGCCCCTTTTTTTGCCCTCTTTAGCTTTTGCCATGCCCTCATGTACGCAATCGAGGATTTAAAGGGTTTCGCACCCTGATAAGCACATGGGCATTGAGGAGAAGCTGCGCGAGCTTGAAGCTGAGATGGCGCGCACCCAGAAGAACAAGGCTACTGAGTACCATATCGGGCTGCTCAAGGCAAAGATAGCCAAGCTTCGCCGGGAACAGGTCGCCCCTAAAAAATCGGGTGTGAAGACTGGCGGCTTTGACGTCAAAAAAAGCGGCGACGCCACCGTTGTGTTCATTGGCTTGCCATCTGTGGGGAAATCCACCTTGCTCAACGCCCTGACCGGGGCGAAAAGCAAAACTGCCTCATATGCATTCACCACCTTGACCTGCATACCTGGCGTTATGGAATACAAGGGCGCAAAAATACAGCTTTTGGACCTGCCTGGAATAATCATAGGCGCGCATGAGGGCAAGGGAAGGGGCAAGGAGGTGCTGGCGGTTGCGCGCAACGCGGATTTGGTGCTGATAACCCTAGATGTTTTCCAGCCAGGGATATTGCAGAAAATATTGGAGGAACTCTCGGGCATCGGAATCCGTTTGGATGAGGAGCCGCCAAAAATCTACGTTACAAAGAAGCTGCGGGGCGGCGTGGAGATAAACTCCACTGTGCCGCTGACCCAATTGAATGAAAAAATGATTGTGGGCGTGCTGAATGAATACGGCATACATAACGCTGGGTTGGTTTTCCGGGAGGACGCCAGCGTGGACCGGCTCATAGACGTTCTTGTTGGCAGCCGGAAATACACCCACTCCTTGGTGGTGCTTAACAAAGTGGACATGGTGAGCCAGGACTACCTCAAGGCGCTGGATTTCAAGTATGTGCCTGTTTCTGCCGAGAAGGGGCAAAACATCGAAGGGCTCAAGGAAGCCATTTTTGCAGGTCTGCGCCTGATGAGAGTATACACCAAGCCGCGCATGGATGTTGCCGACCTGAAAGAGCCGATGATGATGCGCACTGGCGCCACAATACGGGACGCCTGCGACCGGCTGCACCGGGATTTGGCCAGGGATTTCAAATACGCTCTTGTTTGGGGCAAATCGGCAAAATTCCCAGGGCAGAAAGTAGGCCTTGCCCATGTGCTGCAGGAAGGGGACATATTCTCGATAATCAAAAAACAGGGCTAGGCGCCAGCCGTGGTTAGCGCCCTATTTCGCCTTCGCAATCTTGCCCATTTTGCGCAGCTGCATGCGCTGCCCGCCCAATGTTGGCTTGGATGAAAAGTCAATCACCCGGAATTCCTGCCCCTTTTGCACGCCATATAGGAGCGGGCTGCCGTCTTCGGCCGAAATCATGTATGAAGTCGACCCAGGGCTGATTGAAATGGTCATTCTCTGCTTCCGCCCATAAAGCTCGAACTCAAAGCCATAGCTGTCGTTTTCGGAATCGCTGGTGACTTTCACCTCCCGTATCTTGCCCCAGGCAATGTCGCGGAGATTGGGAAATTTGGACGCCATTTAATGCCCCAGATGCACTTTCTGCTTGGCTTCGCTGGCCCTGACCGATGGCTCTGCCACAAATTCCCTGGGTATTTGGGCGTAGCTCCCCTGCAGTATGAGAATGAGGGAGGGGGCCGCCGCGAATATTTTAGTTTCAGAAACCATGCATACGCCTCAGGCTATTTTTTCATATATTATTTGGTTCTTTTCCTCGCGCATTATCTCAAGCTTCCCGTTTTTGTCAAGTGAAAGCTCGGTGAAGTGGCTGCCGACACGGAGCGTGAATATCCTTTTTTCATCTTCCGATTCAAGCATGACCGCATAGGCCAGCTGCTTGGCCGCCCCATAGACCCCGAAGGTCGCCTTGAGGACCGGGGTTTTTTCCATCTGCTTTAGCGTGGATTCCATTTGGCTGCTTTTCACGCCAGATTTTGAAAATGAGCTATATGCGGCAGATATCAGCGCCAAAGCCTCCTCTATATTCTGCCTGCTGGTCAGCCCGGTTTTCGGGAGAAGCGCCTCGAAGCTTTGTTGCCGCTCCTCAACCCTGTAGATGTTGGACGCCATGCTGCATTTGTGCACTCTCCCGCTTTTATAGCTTTTGATGGAAGTTGTGACTATGAAGGCAACGCAGCTGGTCGCCCACCTGAAGAACAAGGGCAACGACCGCAACAAGGAGAGCATGGCCAAATTCGGCATCAACACCGAAAACGCCTGCGGAGTCCCCATACCTGAGCTTCGCAGGCTTGCCCGGCACATCGGCCCGCACCACCTCTTAGCATTGGATTTGTGGAAAACCGGCGTCCATGAGGCCAGGATATTGGCAGGCATCATAGACGACCCTGCCAGAGTTACAGAGCGGCAGATGGAGGAGTGGGTGCGTGATTTTGATTCCTGGGATGTTTGCGACCAGGTGTGCGGAAATTTGTTTGACAAGACGCCTTTTGCCAGCAAGAAAGCAGTTGAGTGGAGCAGCCGCAAGGAGGAATATGTCAAGCGCGCCGGCTTTGTTCTGATGGCAACGCTGGCAGTGCACGATAAGAGGTCAGGCCGGGGGGCTTTTGAGAAATTTTTCCCAATAATTTTGCGCGAATGCCGCGATGAGAGGAACTATGTGAAAAAAGCCGTGAATTGGGCGCTTAGGCAGATTGGGAAGAGAAGCCTTACGCTGAACCGGGAGGCGATTGAGGTCTGCGCCAGAATTGCGGAGGTCGACAGCCCGGCTGCGAAATGGATTGCCAGCAATGCGCGATGGGAACTCGAGTCCGCATCTGTGCAGAAAAGATTGAGGGAGTAGCGACTTTCTTCTCAGGAACCCCAGGCAGGCTACCCCTAATGAAAAACAAAAAGAAAATAAAAAAATCAGATTGCCCCGACCTGCTTCCCAGCAATCACTGCCGCAACCATCAAGGATACGATGTTGAGGATTTTTATCATTGGGTTGAGAGCAGGGCCTGATGTGTCCTTGAAAGGGTCCCCCACCGTGTCGCCGACAATTGCCGCCTTGTGCGCGTCAGAGCCCTTTCCGCCAAAGTTGCCCTCCTCAATGTATTTTTTGGCATTGTCCCAGGCGCCTCCTGCGTTCGACATGAAAATTGCCATCAGCTGGCTGACCAGTATGGCCCCAGCGAGAAACCCTCCCAACGCCTCCAGACCAAGCGAGGCGGGCGCGCCAACAAGAGAGGGGGCATACCCCACCACTATGGGGGCGAGCACCACTATTGCGGCAGGCAGGTAAAGGGAGTTTATCGCTGCCTTGGTGGAGATGTCCACGCACGCGGCATAATCAGGCTTCATGGTGCCTTTCATTATCCTCGGGTCGCGAAACTGCCTGCGCACCTCTTCAACCACCAGATTGGCTGCGGCGCCCACTGCTTTCATCGTCATTGAGGAAAAGATGAATGGCACCGCGCCACCCAGCAGGACACCGACAAACACCGCCGGCACTGCGACGTTGATTGCTGAAAGCCCGCTGGTCTCGAAAAATGTTGAGAAAAGCGCCACTGCGGCTATTGCCGCCGAGCTGATGGCAAACCCCTTGGTAACCGCCTTGGTGGTGTTGCCCACAGCATCCAGCTTGTCCATCCTTTTCCTGCCAGATGCGGCGAGATTGGACATCTCGCCAATGCCGTTTGCATTGTCTGAAATGGGGCCGAACGTGTCCATGGCCATTATCATCGCGGTTGTGGAGAGCATCCCGAGCCCGACCAGCGCAATTCCGAAGTAGCCGAGCCCCACCCCATAATAGCCCACCATTATTGCCGCCCCGACCGCAAGTATCCCAACCACCGCGGATTCCATGCCCACACCGAGCCCGGCTATAAGGTTGGTGCCTGCGCCGGACTTGGCTGCGGCTGCGATTTCACGCACCGGCTTCGCCTTGGTGGAGGTGTAATACTCGGTAAAATTCATTATCACCTGCGTGGCCACCAGCCCGAGGGTGAGCGCGAAAAATGCTCGGATGTCGTTGAGGACATAAACCGATATCGCCAGGAAAAAAATTGCCTGCGCCACCAGGGAAATGAGGAACCCCCGCTTCATCGGCTCAAATGGGTATTCCCCCTCATTTTTCACCTTCACTGCCAAGCTGCTCGCTAGCCCCAAAAGCATTGCCCCGCCAGCCACAAGAAGCGGGAAGACCGCGCCTGCAAACCCCAGCGCAACCGACCCTAACACCATGGTGGCTATGATGGTTACTGTGTAAGACTCGAACACGTCAGCGCCCATGCCTGCGCAGTCGCCGACATTATCCCCAACATTGTCCGCAATCGTTGCCGGATTGCGCGGGTCGTCCTCAGGTATGCCTTTCTCGACCTTGCCCACCAGATCCGCCCCGACATCAGCAGCCTTGGTATAAATGCCGCCCCCAACCCGCATGAAAAGCGCAAGCAAGTTTGCCCCAAAACCAAAGCCGATGAGGGCTTTGCCTGCCTCGCCCAGGGCGGCGCTGTTTTGCCCAAATGCCAGATACGCGCCTATGAAGACCACAGAAACGCCAATCAATCCTATTCCTGAGACCAGGGCGCCATTCACAACACCTGTTTGGAATGGGACCGCCAGCGCCTCCTGCATGGAGGTGAGAGACGCCTGCGCTGCGCGTGCGTTTGCCCGGACCGCCAGATACATTCCAATGTAGCCGACCAGCCCCGACGCAGCCGCGCCCACGAGAAACGCCGCAGCAACCGGAACCCCTAGAATCAGGTAGACTGCTATCAACAGTATGACTCCGAAGATTGCGATTGTCCTGAATTGCCGGGAGAGGTAAGCGTCTGCGCCTTCGCGGATGGCGAGGGAGATTTCCCTCATCTTCTCCGTGCCCTCGCTTCTCCTGAAAATTGAACGCGCGACATAGGCGCCATATGCTATACCAATCAGCGCAAGGAGCACCGGAACGAACATCACATCTACCGGCAAGTTTGCTGCGACCAAAACACCACCCCAACTTATTGCGCCACTAGACAAAATCCAGTTTGGATTTCCCTTTCATGGCAATCACCGGCACACCCAAAGCCAGCAGCCTTTTCCTTAAAGGGATGTCGTTTGTTGCGACGCAGGTTTCCTTGTTTTCCGAAGAATATTTAATAATCCAATCGTCGACCGGCCCGGATGACTGGATTTCCTCCACGCCAAACCTTTGTTTGATTTTGCCCAAATTGCCCAGAACGAAACGGGCCGCGGCCGACCTCCTGCCGGTCTTGCCAGCAAGGGCGCGGATTTCCTGCAGCGTGCCCGAGGCTATTTGCAAGGCAAACGGCGCATTGCTTATGCGCAAAAGCTCCCCAGGCAGGTCCACACCATACTCGTAGGGCATGAGCAAAAAGTTCGTGTCCACCAGTATTTTTTTCACAACTCTTTTTTGCTGCGGGAATTTTAAAGGCTAGCGCACCTGTTGTGGCTATGGGGAAAGTCTGTGTGCTTCGGTTGGGGCACCGCCAGGGGCGGGACCAGAGGATAACCACGCATGTTTTTTTGGTGGCCCGCGCGCTTGGTGCGAGCGAGGGGATTTTGTGCGGGGACTGCGACCTGTCCGTAATTGATGGTTTGAGGCGCGTGTCGGAATTGTGGGGGGGCAGATTTGATTTGAAATACGAAGGGAATTGGCGGAGTTTCCTCAAGGAGCGGAAGAGGATGGGTTGGAAAATAGCCCATCTGACAATGTATGGTGAGGATTTTTTGGAGGGCGCGAAAAAAGCTGCCAAGCACAATTGCGTTGTGGTTGTTGGCGCGGGCAAAGTGCCGCGGGAAGCTTACGAGCTTGCGGATTGGAATTTGTCGGTCACAACCCAGCCCCACTCGGAAGTGGGGGCGCTGGCGCTTTTCTTAGACCGGTATTATAGGGGCAAGGAGCTTCGCCTTGATTTTTGCGGGAAGCTCCGCATTGCGCCAACCAAATGCGGGAAAAAAGTGATTGGAAACGGCCGGGTATTTGAAAAATAGTGCTATTTGGTTGTTGAACGTGTAGGAAGTTACTGAAGAGATATATAAGCTGTCGGTCAGAAAAATGCTGTGATTTTGGATGCCTAGCTCAAAAACCCGAAAATCACCAAAAAAAAGAGCTTGTTTTGGGAAAAGGAACCGCGCGGGTTTTGCCGGAAAAAAAACTGGGGCGAAAAAAAAATCCATTAGGGTAGGTGGGAACCCAGACATCATGGTGCGCAAGGCGACCTACTCGAAAGCTGTGAGATATGCGGTTCTGGCAAATGCACGGGCAAGGCAAAAACTGATTGAGATGGGCGGAGAAAACACGATTGATGTTATTAGGGAATTTGACCAGGATATGTCAGATGAAGACCTTGCGAGGAAAACCTCTGTTAAGGCCAGTGATGTGCGCGTGGTGCTAAACAGGCTGCACAGCCAGGGTTTTTTCACCTACACCAGGGTACGCGACAAGGATAGTGGTTGGTATACATACATTTGGAAGCTTTGTGATGGGAAGTTGAAGGAGTTTGTGGGGGATTTTGGAGAGGACGCCCCTGGTGAAACTGTTTTGGTTGTGGAAGGAGATGCCTATGTTTGCCCAAACTGCACCCCAAACAAACCAATTGCCTTTGAAGAGGCCAGCGAGCGGCAGTTCAAATGCCATAATTGTGGCGAGAACATGACTTTTTTCGAACGCAAGAGGAGTTGAGCCGTCGTAAGCCTTTTAAGTCCGTCTTCTTATATTCCGACTGAAGCGGGATAGGGTAGTTTGGAGTGCCCGCTGGGCTCATAACCCAGAGATCAGTGGTTCAAATCCACTTCCCGCTATTTTAGCCGCTTTGTTTTTGCGCCTGCCCTGCACCAGACCCCCTAACTTCCACTATTATTATATTATTTTTTTGATTTATTGTTTGTTGTTGTTATGTAACTATGGTTACAAATAATATAAAAATAAAACATAAAAAAAACTAAAAAAGAGGTAAAATAAAAAAAGAGTTGCTATATTAGTGGAAGAAAGGGGGTGTAGTTACTCTTCAAGCCCGCCTGGCATGCCTGCCCCTCTAGTGACAACCACAACATCCTCAACAGACTTCACACTCTTGTAAAGGACTGATTTATCCCGCAGTATGCGCTTGGCCTCGTCTTTGGAAACAGAGTTAAGGGGCTCCATTGTCAAACGCACAATTTCCCCCTTCTCAAGGTCGAGAAGTATCTCCTGAACCCGACCAAGGAACTTGCCCCCATCAGTGTAAATGTCCATACCATATATTTTCGATACTTTTACTACCACAAACATCACCTTTTGGCTGCCTTGCCCAACTATCTCGGTTTTAATTTAAAAAACTTACCTCAACGGGTGCGCTCAGTTATGTAATGCGCAAGCTCGAGCAGCAAACCATGCGTTTTCCCAAATCGCAGGTGTGCGAGCAGCCCTATCGCTTTTGATATGCGCCCGCGCGCTTCAACAACAACATCCTCCACCGCGCCGGATTCCTTAAGGAGCGCAACAACCCATTTCACATCAGCATTGGTTTTTTTGCTCTTTTTTAATAGGTTGGACAATTGGGTCCTGCGCCCGCCCTCAAGGCGGCGCAAGGCGCGGATGGTGATCAGCGTCCGCTTGCCCTCTAAAATATCCCCTCCAATTTCCTTCCCATATTTTTTTTCATCCCCAATGATGTTAAGAGCATCATCCATCATTTGGAATCCAATCCCCATTCCCATCCCAAATTCATACAGCAACCTGCGCTGTTTCTCATCCGCCCCACCAACAATCCCACCAACCTCACAAGCCCCAGCCATGAGGGCGCCAGTTTTACCGCCAACAACCTGGTAATATTCCTCCTCGCTAACATCCCAATCATCCTTCCAATACCAGCCCAACTCTATCGCCTGCCCCTCCAAAACCTTGGTGAACGCGGACAACAACCGCTCTTGGGCAAGCTGCCTGTTTTTTCCGCGGATGCGCAAGGTCTCCTGCCAGACCATCATGAACAAGCCATCACCCGCATTAAGGGCCAGGGGCAAACCATACTTTATATGCATGCAGGGCTTGCCCCGGCGAAGCCGTGAGCAATCCTCAATATCATCATGGATTAACGTGAAATTATGGAACATCTCAATCGCGGCAGCCGCGGGCACAGCCTCTTCCTTCCGCCCGCCGACCGCCTGGCAGGCTGCCAGGCAAAGCGCAGGCCTGAGCAGTTTCCCCTTTATGGAAAGGAATTCTGAAAGCAGGCCGTAAACCTCAAACGGCCGCCTCCCTCCTGAAAAAAGGCGGCCCAGCCTCGCGCAGACTGGCGCGTTCAATTTGGCGATTTTAATCTCAATTTCGCTTGCCATCCCACAACCTTTGTTTCCCTTGAGCGGTGAACTTTTATATCCTTCTCTCTATAACGCAGAAAGCACGGGCCCATAGCTCAGCTTGGTAGAGCAGTGGACTCTTAAACAGAGCCTTGCGCAACGGTTTCTGGGCGGAGCAATCCACGTGTCGTGGGTTCGAATCCCACTGGGCCCGCATCCTTCTTATCCGGCGGCAGTTGAATTATTGGTCTGGTTCGCAGCCTTCCGCGCCGCCTCAGCATCCTGGGCAATCTTTCTTATGAAGTCCTCAGTCAGCTTGTCTTCAACCTCCTCCATACAAGAGGTGTAGTTTTCATTCTCAAAAGTCTTAAACCGGCAATACCCGTCAACACAGCCGCATGGCACGCCTTTGAGGCAGGCGAATTGGAGCGCGGTTTCGTTTGCAAACGGGCCTTTGTTGGCGCTCGGCGCGCAATACTGCCCCATGCCCCCTGCGACATAGCAGCCGCTGTCATCCTCGCAGTTTCTCCCGGCGAGCAGGCGTTCTTTTTCAGCCTTCTTTTCAGCCGCGGCCAATTCGCCAACAAGCTTTGCCTCATAGCAGTTCGCAATAAGGCTCGAATTTTCCAATTTCTTGCAAAGTTCCCCATCGCCAGTCTCACTAGCGACTGCAATATAGCAATCATCTACCAGCGAGCCAGCCTTTTGGCAAAGTGTCGCATTCTTGGTGGTCTGCGCCACCACCAAAAAGCACAGCCCCGCCTCTCTCACATCCGCAATCAGGTCGCAGGCGGATGGGTCCCCGTTTTCAACAGCCAGGCTCTTAAGGCAAGTGCTTTTCTCGCCCACAGGGCCATTTAGGCAGGCCCGCTTTTTCATATAATCCTCCTCAGCGCTTTGGTAAAATGCGGAAAATGCGCTTGCAGACAGCATGGTTTGCGGCGCAGCCGGAATATCACCCCCCGGTTCCTCAAGGACTGAGAAAACCCTGCTGAATGAATATGGCGCCCCATTTTGGCTGTACCAGGTTTCGCTCTTCACAAGCCTGCCGCTCCTCTCATCTATCCAATTTGTGACGGTCCAGTTCGTGATTGAGTAAATGGTCGGGTCATTTGGGGAAATGCCAATTGAAATCAGCGTCTGAACGGTGAGGTTGCGGTAGTCTAGGTTGTAAACAACCCTCTTGGTTTCGAAAGAGCCCAGCCGCTCGCTTGCAATGTCATCTGAAAACTTTATGGCGCCGGCGCCGATGAGTCTTTCCACCAGGCGCTTGTTTGCAACCGCTGCCTCTACGCTGGGCAGCCGTGTCTTCAACCTGCTGGCTATCTGGGCAACAGATTCACTTTCCCCAACATTGGCGCATTTGGTCTTATTCAGGTAAGTCAGGCAAATCGCATCAGTGGAGTTGTTTTGCCCAAAGAAAGCCTCCAAAGAGCCATAATCCCCAGTCTCTGCCACCCAACTGCTGTTCTGGGCGGTCCGAAGCTCATATCTGGTGGAAAATCCATTTTCAAAATCAGTGTATTGAAGGTGGGCGCCCCCCAACTGGGATTCCTTGTCCATAGCCAGAAGGAAAATCCGGGTCGCTTCCTGCCCGGTTGCTGGCTTCGCGGGCTGTTGGGGCTGCCCCCCAAAATATCCCATGTAATAAGCTGCGCCAACCAACGCCAATAGGACTACTGCCGCTGTAAGAACGACAAGTTTCACATCAGATTTGTTTCCCTTTGGCGCCTCATCCATCTTCTCACCCTCCTGTTTCTGCATGCGTCAAGTTTTTAACAGCAATTCTATCGTTCGGTTATCTCCCCGCGACTATTTTTATTACATCTCCATTCTCCACCTGGTGGTCCGCCCCAATGCGCCTGCGCCGCTTGGCGTCCAGAGCGCCAATGAACCTGTGGGCGAGGTCTGTGTGAACCATCCCAGCAAGCTGCATCGCAGTGGTGCCTGATGGCACCAGGAAAGCGTCTGGCAGCACCTCCCCATTGTGGTTGGAAAATTTGTGCTCATCCTCAACAGGGTAAACCACTATACCCCTAAGCTTCTGATAAACCACATAGTCGATTATCTCCTGCACACCGCTTCCGCCATTGCCGGAAAGAAGCCTTCCCATCTTGCCAAGAGCTTCCGCCTGCCGTTCGTCTGGCGAACCAACAACGTCAAATTTCTTTGCGCCAGGGGAGTAATTTATCAATTTATGCTCGGCTGCCTTGCGCAAGGCAAGCTCCACTGCGGCGCTGCATGGGAAGATTTCTCCAGCCATCCTGCCTGCGACTGCCCTTGCTTGCTCGTATCTCCCCTGCGCTTCAGGGGCGTCTATCTTGTTGAACGCCACAACAATCGGCATGCGCCTCTCAAGCACAGCGCGTGCCAATCTCACAGCCTCGTCATTATCGGGCATGCCATTGGTGATGTCCAACCCGCACTCCTCCGCCGAATGCAGCAGCATCAACTCAGTTATCTTCAATCCGCTGAGGCGCTTGGCGATTTCATGCGCCCCGCCCTTCCCATCCCCGCGCAGCATTATCTCGGTTAGCCACCAGGCAATTTCATCTTTGAGAAAGGCAAGTTCAGCCATCGGGTCCTGCGCGTCACAAGGATTCCCCTGGAGGTCGGTTCTTCCGGTCCCATCCACCACCTGTATCAGCGCGTCTGCCTCCCGCAAATTATCCAAGAATTTGTTGCCCAGCCCCTTGCCTTCATGGGCGCCTGGGACCAATCCCGCAACATCTATCATATTTATGGGCACCAGCCGGGTGCCATCGACGCATTTGCTGTTTTTCGGGTCGCATTTTGGCAATCCCAGCTCCTTGTGCGGGCAGGGGCAGCGGACATAGGTGACCCCCCTGTTCGGGTTGATTGTGGTGAAAGGGTAATTGGCGATTTGCGCGTCCACCAGCGTTGCTGCTGAAAAGAAAGTGCTCTTGCCCTTGTTGGGCGCCCCCACCACCCCGATAAGCATGGTTTAACAAAGGGGCTATTTGTTTAAAATGGGTGCCCGCCAATTCAAAACAGGCTGCGGCTCCACGCGTTCCTTGCCATCAACAGCCTCTTAAATTCTCACACAGCAATTTTACCGATGATTCTATCTCATAAAAAGCCATCGAAGGTATCTGACCTGCTGGGCAACGCCGAGGCATTTTCGGCAGCAAGGCAGTGGGCTGAGGATTGGCAGCAGGGCAAGCCCCAAGCGCCCCTTCTTGCCTGCGGGCCGCCTGGTATTGGCAAGACCGCCCTGGCTTATGCGCTATCAAGCGAATTTGGCTGGGAGCTGTTCGAGTTCAACGCCTCTGATTTGCGGGATGAGGGGGCGGTTGCCTCCCTTTTGGCAAACGCGTCTTCATCCGGTTCGCTTTTCGGCAACCGCCGCCTGATTCTCATCGATGATGCGGATGCCCTTTCCGGCAAAAACGACCGCGGGGGGGCGGGCGCGATTTCCTCGGTTCTCGAATCCGCCAAACAGCCGGTTCTCATAACCGCGCTTGACTATTATGATAAGAAGCTGCAGGCAATCCGCGCCCGCTGCCAGCATATCTCGCTGCGCCGCGTGCATCAGGCAAGCATAACCAAGCTTTTGCGCTATCTTGCGCAGGTGGGGGGCAGCGCGCTTTCGCAGGAGCAGCTGGAACGGATTGCCATTGGCGCGGGCGGCGACGTGCGCGCAGCCCTCAACGACCTGCAGGGCAAAAATGCGTTTTCCTCCCGGGACTCGCAACAAAACGTGTTCGAGGTCCTGCGCGCCATACTCAAATCTGAAAAATACTCTGAGGCAAGAAAAGCGGCTTTTTCTTCCGATGTGGAGCATGAAACCCTTAAGCTTTGGGTGGCGCACAACATCCCAATCGAATATGAAAAGCCGTTTGACATAGCGGAGGCTTACGGGGCGCTTTCCCGGGCGGACATTTTCGATGGAAGGATTTCGCGGGGGCAGCACTATGGTTACTTGCGGTATTCTAATGACCTGCTCTCCGCCGGAGTGGCGCTTGCCAAGGCGGAGCCGTACCGCAAATATTCCAATTTCGGCTTTCCAGACTACTTGAGGGAGATGGGGGCCACCAAGGGCAGCAGGGCAACAAGGAAAGCAGTGCTCAAGAAAATATCTGCTCTCTGCCACTGCTCCGCAGGGCAGGCTCAATCTTATTTGCAGCCGCTCGAAATCCTCGCAAAGAGCCATCCGTCGCAATTGGCCGAGGAATTCAGATTTGAGGAAGATGAAATCGCGTTCGTGGCAAAAACTGCCTCAAAAAAAGAAAAGGCGCCTGGCAAGGGCGGAGCCAGAAAAGCAGCCCGAGCAGGCAAAAAAGAGTGATGATATGTTTTCGGAAAGCAAAAAGGGCAAGGGAATGTTCTGCGAAACAGAGCCTTCGAAGGCGGCAAGCTTTTCGGAAGCAGGCTTCGGGTTCGATTTGGGCGAAGGGATGCGGGGGTTCCACCCCCTTGAGGTGGGGTATCTGGTGGAAACGGGGAAGTCCTCCCTGTCCGCGGGCGCATTGGGCAAATTCATCTCCAACCAAACGAAAAAGGATAAGCTATTCCCATTTGCGCTTGCTGTGTATCGCCTAATCCGAGCAACAGGCAGGCAGATACGCCCCTTCATGGCTGGCATGAAATA
This sequence comes from Microcaldota archaeon, assembly GCA_964392435.1. Lineage (GTDB taxonomy): Archaea > Micrarchaeota > Micrarchaeia > Anstonellales > Anstonellaceae > UBA10161. The sequence goes on along the minus strand of CAYMOY010000002.1, from coordinate 246,492 downwards.
TTTCCGGGTGTACGCTCCGGGCGTGGGAAGGGAGGAAGAACGCCCCTCCCAGCTGTTATGCCTCCTCCCTGGGAAAACGCCATCGCCAAAATCACTTGCGCAAGAAATCAAAGTGGCGCATCTGGCCAGGCTTGATCTTATAGTGGCATGCGGGGCTGGCGAAGAAATCAAGTTCTACAAAATATCCGCGTACAATTTCTAAAAGCTCTACGACTAAGGGCATCGCAGCCGGTTTTCAGAAAAGCATTCTTTGCGCGTTGCGCGTCTTTCGCCCAAAAAAAGGCGCAGTCTCACTTTTTATTCCTCCGCTGCGTGCGTATGCCATGTCAAACTGCCTGACTTGCGGGGCTGGAATAGATGAATACGATTCAGGCTACTACCCCCGGGGGATGCTGTGCATTCCCTGCTATGTGCGAAAAAGTTCGGATTCGTCTGTTTCATGCGGCAGGTGCGGCATCCGCGTGAGGTCTGAAGAAGCGCGCAGAAAGGGCGGCTCAATATATTGCGGCTATTGCGCGTCCGAGATTGACCGCGCCGAGCGCCTTCCAAAATGTTCCATCTGCGCAAGGAAAATTGAAAGCTACCAGCAGTCAACCCGCTTGTCTGGCGGGGGGGCCGCCCACTCCGAATGCGCCGCAAAAGCAAGAAGGGGCAATGCCTCGGTTTTTTGTTCAATCTGCGGCAAGCAGACCGACCGGTTCAAGCTGCTTCCGGGCGGCAAGGCAATATGCGCAAGATGCGACTCATCCAAGGCGCAGGCGGAAAAGGGAAGGACGGCTCTTGCTTCCATTGTGGACGCAATCGGTTCGATGCTGGGGTAAGACGCTGTTTCTTCCAAATTGCAACACACCGCGCAGCTGCAGGGGCGCTGCTGCGCCCAAAGCGCCACACGCCCATGCTGCGAGGGTCGCCATGTCTAGTTGGCAACACGCCGCGCGGCGACAAGGGCGCTCTGCGCTCCGAGAGCAACATACTCATGCTTGCGGTTGGGGTGCCATCATGCCAATTCATGCCCAAAGAGCCACACGCCATACAACCTCCCTACTCACACAACAAGCGCAGGGCGTCTCACCCAAGAACCCACTAGTTTTAAACTCCATTCCCAAATAACCTTATGGTCGCTTATGTTGGAGGGAGTAGCTCACCTTCTGCGCCGCCCAGCGCCGGTGGCAAGACCCATCTTCTAGTGAGCCAAAACTGCTCCTATCTTTTCCCTGCAAATATCGAGCTGAAAAGCTTCCCTGACAGGGAAAGCCACGTGTTCGTCCGCGACCTGGAAGCCTGCCGGGGCGCTGATGTGCAAGTGCTCCATCGGTGCTACCCAAAGCAAGACAGTTCGCTTCTGCAGCTGATGTTCGTGGGCAAGGCGCTTTCCAAGGTCGCCTCCAGGGTGGAAGCGATAATCCCGTATCTCCCATACGCCCGCCAGGACAAGATATGGAAACCGGGCGAGGCGCTCTCGGCAGAAGCGGTCTGCCAGCTCCTTTATGCATCCGGGTTCTCTTCGCTCGCCACCTTCGACTGCCATTTCCTCAAAAAGCCGGGCGAGGCGGTCTATGGCGGTTTGCGCATACGCAATTTTTCTCTCTCAGAGGATTTGGTGCAATACTTCAAATCAAAAACCGCAGACCCCCTTTTCATCAGCCCAGACCAGGGCGCAGCCTACCTTGTCAATGAAATCGGGGGCAAGAGCATGGTCAAGCGGCGGGGGGACTACAAGAATCACAAGAAGCAGGCAGCCCGACCGGTGGAATCAATAGCCGCGGATTTTGATGTGAAAGGGCGCGATGTCGTTATTCTCGACGACATGGTTGCGGGCGGCGGCACCATGATACGGGCCACCCGGGCGGTTCTGTCCCTAGGCGCGCGTTCTGTCTGCTGCGGTTGCACCCACGGGCTGTTCCTCGGGGACTCGTATACCAAGCTGCAGGCCGCCGGTGCAGAGGAAATAGTCGCTTCCAACACAATAGCATCGGAAGCATCCAAAATAGACATACTCAACACACTCAAAAGCAGCATAATCGGGCGGTTTTGAATTTCAATTGCGCAAGAATTCTGCTCATGTGTGGGAATCTGGTCTGTAAGCGCGTGCTTTCCGGGCAGATGGGCAGCAGGTGCTTTCTTGCCCGCCCGCCCGAACCCCCGCCGGGCATGCTGGTTTCGCCCCCCGGCGAATCTGTTTATGTTGGCAAAACCAAGTTTTTGCGGGTTCCTTTTTACTGGAATCCAAACAAGTTAGTCAACCCCCACATGTGCGTGGTTGGAATAACCGGCTCTGGAAAGTCATATCTTGTCAAATCGTTTGTCACCCGGGCAAGCGCAGCATTTTCCGCCCCGGTGCTTATCCTGGATTGGGCAGGGGAATACTCTTCTTGGGTGGAGGGGGCGGGCGGCAAGGTAGTCCGGTTTGGCCAGCAGGGGCTGAACCTGATGGACTTGGGCGGGGCAACCGCGCACCAGCGGGCTGCCCAGGTGGTCGAGTCGTTGGAAATATTGACTGACTTATCGGCGTTTCCGCATCAGCGCAGGCTGACTGAGGAAGCGATAGAAAAAGCATACGCCCGCCGGGGGATAAGCCTTCACAAGCCTGTCAGGGCAGGGCGTAGGCTGCCAACCCTGCTTGACGTACATTCAATACTAAAAAAATCCCCCGGCAAAGGAGGCGAGCGCTCCGAGGCTGCCCGCCGTATAAAAAACCTCATTTTGTCATCCGGCAAATCATTCATCTCGCAAACAATCAGCCTGGAGGGCCTTCTTTCAGGGCTGGTCTGTGTGGATTTGCATTCCCTGCACGCAGAATCGCTGCGCAGCCTGGCCGGGCTTTCGATACTGCAATTCGTGAAGGAAAAGATGCGCAAGGGAGCGTGCCAGCCAGCTGGGGCAGTGCGCCTGTTTGTGGTTTGCGATGAGGCCTGGAAAATCGCCTCAGACCCTCGCTCAGACGTGGTGTCAATCGTCCGGGAAGGCAGGAAATACGGTTTTTCCCTAATAGTGGCGTCTCAAAACCCGACTGATGTCCACAAGAGCGTATTCGCCTCCGCCGGCACAGTGCTCGCATTCAGGCTCACCCTTTCATCGGAACGCGATTATTTGCGCTCCTCCCTTTCCTACTCTGATTTTTTCGAGCAGCAGTCCCATCGGCTCGCAGTCGGGCAGCCACTTGTCCATCTTGAATTTTCATCCCCCCAGCTGCGCGATGGCACGTTTCTTTTGAGCAGGGTGGATGGCGAGGATCAGCTGGTGGAAGCCAGCATAAAAGGTGATGGCATGGACCTCGAGTTTGAAAAAGCGGAGCTGCTGCGCAAGCTAATATCCGCCGGGCTCTCAGACGGGCAAGCCGCATCGGTGCTTTCCGAGTTCCAGCGCCACAGCTATTCGCTTTCCGCCCAGCAGTTCGTCTCATTACTCGAGAAATTCGGGTATGGTCGGGCGTTTACCGTTTCTGTATTGCGGGAGCTTGGTGCTGGGGAGAAGGAAATGATCGCGCTTTTTTCATCATCTGAAAAAAAGAAAAACTCCGCAGGCTGGCAAAGCGCAGTGCTTTCGCTGCAGGATAGCCCGCACGCAGCCAGGCGGGGAAAAAAGGTGGGGGGATGAGGATTCCGAGATTCGGCTTTGGCATGAAAGCGCATGAGCAAGCAATGGGCATTGGGCGCGAAACAGATTTTCCCAAAAAGGGCGCGCGACCAAGAAAACCAAACAGCGCCCCGCAGGTCATAGAGCAATCGTTTGCAATCACGCAACCCCCTGGGCTAGCGGCGGCATCCTCGGTTCTCATGGGCCTGGGGTTTGACCAGGCATCCTCCTCCAAAAATAGGCTGCTGGCCAAGAAAATAGAGAGCAGGAGTCTTCTTGGAGCGCCCTATCTCTTCATAGAATTGGAAATCCGCGGTGGCACCCTTTTCCTGAGGTATTCAGTCCCGGATGAGGGCGCAACCGAACAGCGCCGCTTGAAAGCGTGCATACTCCTCCTGCGCGTGCTTTCCATATTTCCGGGGGCAAAGATAGACGCAGCCGGAGCCTCGCTGGCGCTTCTTCCAGCCCTGGAATCCTCAATTTTGGCTTCAGATGAAGATTATGCCTCGATTTTTTCGAAGCTGCGCCGTGCGCAGACTTCCCAAGACGAGATTGCCGAGAGGAACCGGAAGCTGCTGCGTGTCTGTGAGGAAGAAGCTGCGCTCTCAATAGAACGGGAGCGGCAGATAAACGCCCTCTCCAAGCGGGTTGCCAAGCTGGAAGCGGTTTCAGACAAGGCTTTAGAGGAGCTTATACTGGAGTGGCTTGATTCGCACCAGGGGTCTTTTTCGCCAACCACATTTTCGCACCAGCATCAAATCCCGCCATCGCGCGCGGAAGAGGGGTTGGAAATGCTGCTCAAATCAGGGGCAGTCAGAAAAGTCGGCAATGGCTTTCAAAATCAAAAATCAACCCCTGCCCAGGTGTTTGAGGTCAATGCAAGCAGAATCCACCGGGTGGTTTTCCAAACTGCTGATTCGATTGGGAGGCTAGTGGCGAAAGAGCGCTAACTTTTTCCAATGCCCGTGGTGTCTGGCCGCATGGGCTTTTGGGGGGGGTTCTTCGCCTTGCATATGCGGCGGGTGCCAGCAGGCTAGATTCTCCTGGCGGCGCCCGCGCATACCAAAAGGGCAGCGGCAGAGGCTGCCAGTGCATAGTAGTGCACAGGCAAGCGCTGCGCTGAAATCCCAATGTAAAAAGTCCCCCTCGGGATTCCGCCAACTTCAAACCGCAGGTCATTTTGGTTGAAATCCGCGCTGCAATTGGCAAAACTTGCCTCGCACAAGGAATAGCTTGGAAGCCCCCAGGCCAAGATGCTTGCGCTGCAATTTGGGAGGGCGCATTCGCCCCGAACCCAAACAGCATCTTGCGTTGCAGTCTCTTCCAGGGTGGTTATCCCGCCCCCCCGCAAAACTCCCTGCGCGGGGGCTGACTTTAGCCTGAAAACCGGCAGGCTGCCCTCCAGTGGAAGCTGCTCGAAAGCAGGGTCTGCGCGCAGTGCGGCGTATTGGCGCCATTTGCTGCCAGGGTCATCCTTTGGGGAAAGGACAGCATTCTCATTTCCAAAAACAACCAAAGACGCGCCCCGCCTGCCCATCTCCTGCGCAAGATGGGCTGTGCTGTTGAAATAATAAAGGGGCGTTTTCCCAACCATGCTGCTCTTGACGGAATACTGCGAGGTTTCCCCCCTCCACAGCAATGCGACATTGCTTCCGCTTGCCAGCGCATCAGCCTGGGAAAGGCTTTCGTACTCGGATGCAACAGAAAGCGGCTCTGCATGAAAAGCAAGCTGGTCCCAAACCATCACCACCCCGCTCAGATAAAGGACCGAAAACGGGAATAGCAAGGCAAACGCCACGCACACTGAGAAGGTTTCGCGGTCCTGCCCCAACCTCTTGCGCAGCCTTTCTGAAAATTCCAGCCCGGAAAGAAAAACCCCCCTCGCCCCTATCCCGGAAATGAAAAACACCGGAAGGGCAAACGAGGGCAGCAAACGCATCCCATCAAGGGTGGGCAGAACCGCGTTAAGCCCGGGGTCTGTTGCAATTAAGAAGCAGGCAATCGCCCAAAAGCCAAGAAGGATGGCGAAGAATTCTCGCTTGGCATGGGCGACCACTATTCCTGCTGCGAAAAACAGGGGCAGGAAAAGATAGCCGAGCTGAAGGAATCCGACAAGCGCTTCGGCAAAATCCCCCTGTGTGATGCCGCCCAGTCTGGAATAACCCGCAAAGCTCTGCAGGTAAATATGCGGTACCAAAAACCAGGCAACCGATGCTGCGCAAGCAACTGCGAGAAGCGCGCACCTGCGCAGTTTTTTGCCTGCAAGCGCGGATGCCATCATCACCCCAAACATCGCCGCAAATACGAAGACTATCCGCTGGTTGGAAAGCACCGAGAGCATGAAAAACAAGACAGGGGGGGCGAGCCCCTTGCGTTCCCAAACATATTCATAGGCAAAGTAAAAGCAAAAAAGCGAAAGATACGTCGCCAAGGTGTGCGCAGTCATCCCATAGACAAAAAGGTCAGCCGCGCCCCCGGTCAAATAACCGCGCATTGGGGTTGCCAGGTAGAGAAGGGACGCAAAAAGGAAGGCTGCGCGCCCCCCAACTGTCAGCTTCTTCGAAAACAGGTGGAAAATCGCTATCGGTATGAAAAAAAGCAGTATTTGGCATACCTTGTACGCGTATTGGGGGGTCACGCCCGCAAGCATTTTCAGGGCGGCCGCGGGGAACACGGAAAGAAAGCTGTAATCCGCCCAGGGCAGATGCATTGCCGCGATATACTCTGAGAGGACCTCGACACGGTTTATGTGGAATGGCGCGTCTTCCCCATAAAATGAGGATGGGATGCTCCGGCTGGGTGTCGCCTGCCACCCCCCGTCGACAAAAAGCAGCAGTGGCGCCATCGCGTGAGTGGCTCTACCCTCCTGGAAAAAAGCGCTTGCGAGCAGGCCGCTATCCTGCGCAGCCAATTCCGACTCATTCGCCTCAACAGAAATAACAAGGGCCCCTTTTTGGGCGGGCGAAATCCGATAATCCCTCTGGTTGCATGGCGCGCAAATTTCCATCCCGTTAATCGAAATCCGGGGCACCTCCAGCATAGGTTCTGAAAACCGCATGCGCAGTGTTTCAGCAGCCCCGCTTCCCTCAAAGGTTGCAGATATTGTTGAGTTGGCGTGCGGCAGGTAAATGAGCAGCATATCGCCTTTAGCAAAAGCCCACAAATGGCCCCCCAAATCCCAGCCGGATACTGACTCGAATGATTTCTGGTAGCGCATTTCCGGCTCTAAAATCCCGAGCTGTACTGCGAAAACAAGGCAGCACAAAAATACGAAATAATATGGCAGATTCTCCTTTGCGGCTGAAAAAAAGGCGCTGATGGGAGGGATGCAGCCAGGGGTGCCGGGCAAAGACCCGCCAGATGATACCCCCTTCGCGCTCGCCCGCGCAATCCTTTTACTCACGCATCCCCCTCTTTCTTCTGGTCAAGCAGGGTTTCAAGGGTGTAGATGTTTATGCCTAGTGAAAGCAGCATCAGCCCCACAATTCCGCAAAAGATGGTCAATATGGCGGAGCCTGTGGCCAGGTTGCCAGTGTTGTAATAGGTTTCAACAACAAACAGCCCCAGAAGAGCTGAGCACAGAAGCATCGCCGCCCCGCCTCCGGAAAAAAAGAAGAGGGGCTTGCGCTTTGCCAGGGCGTTTAGGATATGGAAAATCAGCCCCGCCCCATGGGCAAGCGCGCCGTTCTTAGCCTCGAAATAGCGGATGGTGATTGGGATCTGAGCGACTTTTAAGCCGTGCCTGAGGCACAGCACAATCATCTCCGAGCACGCCTCATAGCCATCCTGTTCGGGCTCAATAGCTTCAATTGCTTTTTTTGAAAATGCGCGAAAGCCGCATTCAAAATCCAGGGCTTCCCCCCCCTCCCTCATGCCGGACAGATGGTTGACCAGCTTCACGCCCCCGATTCTTCCAAAAGGCGCCCTGACGGTTTTCCCCAAAAACCGAGAACCGAGGCAGACATCTGCCTCGCCCAAAAGCACAGGCGCAGCAACACTGGGTATCTCATTCGGGTCGTGCTGCATATCCGCATCCAAAAACACAAAAGCGTCCGCGGGTTGCCGCCTTGCTTGCGCAAGCGCGGTCTTCATAGCCGCCCCATAGCCGCCCCTTTTTTTCCTTCGCACCACTTCGGCTCCAACAAGGGAAGCAAGGGCGGCAGTCTGGTCTGTCGAGCCATCATCCACAACGCAAACCCGCCCGTATTTTTTTGCCAAAAGCACAACAGACGCGATTGTCCTTTCCTCATTGTAAGCGGGGATGAGAATCATTGTTTTTCCAGTCACTTTCCAACACCTTTCCTTCCAGCTCTTCCCCCAGCAGCTTTTTTCTTGGGCTTTTTCTGGGCGTTTGCGGGCGGGGCAGATTGTTTTGCAGCAATGACTTCTTTCGCGTCAACTGGCTGCTCACCATTTGGTTTGGCGGCAGATGGGTTGGCGGGGGGCGTGGTTGCGGATAGCTGCAAGGCACCCGGAGCCATCCCTGCCTTTTGCACTGGTTTTGTGTTTGCCAATGGCGGGGGCTGCTCCCCTCTGCATTTCGGCTCAGGGCATATCTCAAAGGCAACCCCCTTTCCAAATCCGCGTATCATTGGGGTGCCGCAATATTGGCAGATTTTTTTCGCAGGCGCTATCCCAACTCCCTGCGGAAGGTTGTAGGTGGCAGTGCACTGCGGATAGCCGCTGCAGCCAATGAACTGCTTGCCGGTTTTCATCCTGATTATCCTCAACTGCCCTATTTTGCACTTGGGGCAAGGCCCGATGCTGCTGTCTTTCGAATCCTTGCTGCGCAAGCCGGCAAGCAGCCCCAACCCTATTTCCCGCTCGCGCCCGTTGAATTTGGATAGTATCTGCGTCAGCACAGCCTTGCCCTTCGCAATCGCTTTCTTCTCATTCTCCCCATCCCGTATCTTTTCCATCTCACCTTCAATCTCGCGCGTCAGCTTGTCATCAAGTATCTCGGGCGCTTCCTTGGACAATAAGTCGTAAACCGCAATCCCGAAAGGAGTGGCGGCAATGCTCTTGCCATCAACATAGCCTCTTTTGAAAAGCGTGTCTACAATAGCTGCCCGGGTGGCTTTTGTCCCAAGCCCCCGCTTCTCAAGCTCTGAGATTATTGATGCGGCGGTGTAGCGTTTTGGTGGCTGGGTTTTTTTCTCCTCCACATTAAATCCACTCAGCAAAACCGCCTCCCCTTCTGAAAATGCTGGCAGGGTGACTTCCTCCAGTTTCACATAGGGGGCGTAGATTTCAAACCAGCCGGGCTTGACCGTCCGATTGCCAGAGGCGGCATATTTTTCCTTGCCCGCCCCGATAATCACTTTCTGCGATTCGCGCACCGCAGACTCTGCAAAGCAAGCGAGGAACCTGCGCACAATCAGGTCATAAAGCCTCATTTCCCGCTCTCCTGCAGCCCCGCCCTGCCCTGTCGGGTGTATCGCCGGGTGAGCCGGGTCGTCTTTCTTCCCTTCAAACGGCACAATCCTGCCTTCAGCCAAAAGCTTTTTCGCGTGGGCTGAATATTCCTGCCGATTGGAAAGGGAATCGATTATTTTCTTCAGGTTCAGTTTGGAGGGAAGCTTTTGCGAGCTGGTTCTCGGGTAAGAAATTAGCGCGTTTTCATAAAGTTTCTGCGCCATCTCCAAAGTGGCTTTGGGGTCAAAATTAAGGGCCCGATGCGCTTCCACCTGAAGCGAGGTCAGATCAAAAGGCGGGGCCGGGGGCTGGGAGTACTGCTTGCGCTCCAGCTTCTGCACCATCCCTGGGCTGGATGAGTTTGCAAGCGCGGCTTTCGCATCCTCCTCTCTCGTAAACCTGCCATGCGCATTTTCAAAACGCAGCCCCTTTCCGAAACAGGAAAGTTCCCAGTAGGGCTGCGATACAAATGAAGCAATCTCCTTCTCCTTTTTGGCAAGTATGGAAAGCGCAGGCCCCTGCACGCGCCCGATGCTCATCACCTGGTTCGCCCCGGCGCTCCTTATGGACGCCATAAGGGCGCGGCTGAGATTTATCCCATAGTACCAGTCAAGTATGTGGCGCGCCTCTCCTGCCAGGGCGTTTTCCAGGTCCAAATCCCCCCGCTCTATCCAGGCTTTTTCCAAATCCTCGCTTGTCAACGTCGAGAATTTCATCCTGCTGCCATTTTCGCTTTTGCATGCGAATCGCAGCACATTGTACCCAATCAGGCTGCCCTCAGTGTCAAAGTCGCAGGCGCAGACGTATTCGGCAGCATCGGCTGAAAGCTTGCTGATTGCATCGAGATATGGCTTCTGGTAGGCAGCATCCTTGTCTGTTTCATAATTTGGCGCCCACTCTACCTCGAAAACAGGGTAGTGCCAGCGCTTTTCTTTCTGGCGCAAGCCATACAGGTGCCCGACTGCCGCAACTACGATTACTTTCTCGCCTTCCCGCTTGGTTTCCCAATACCCCACGCCACCGGCATTTTTCCGCTCGGCGCTTCCATTTCCTATCGCCGCGGCAATTTTCTCGGCTGCGTTGGGCTTCTCGCAGATAACCAGCCTCATGTATCGGCTTTTTTCCTAACTGTTTAATAAAGCCGCACAATTTTGCGCAAGCCTTTTAACGCTCGGGCGCGAAATTGCATGGGGTGGGGATATGCGAGGTCAGCTCTCTGCTGAAATGCTGATTGTCCTGGTAGTCATCCTGGGGGTCGCGGTGCTGGTCGCCTCTGTGATGCTCCGCTCAGCCAACAAGGCAGCTGAAAAAATAGACCAGAAGACAGACGCAGTCTTGGGTGCGTCAGATTCCCAGCTGGCAAAGGGCGGCGATGGGGGTTACTGCGTGTCCGATTCAGACTGCGCAAGCGGCAGGTGCGACAGCTACCTGAAAAAATGCTACTGATGGTCCGTATGGCAAGCTCTGCGCGGATGCGGGGGCAAGCCAGAATTCCAGCCGCGCCCTCCTGCAAACACGGCAAGGTTTCTGGCGGCCGGGCAGCTTTTGAACGCAGCCGCGGGCAGTTATCCCTCGAAACACTGGTCATCTTCCTGCTTTTCATCACGATATTCGGCATATCATATTCCGCAGCAAGCCGCCTGGGCTCCTCCACGCAGTTTGCAGCCAATGCTGCTCTTGCCAAAAGCTCATTTGCAGAGTTCTCAGCGCTAGTATCCGAAGCATGCTCATTGGGGGAAGGCAATGTGCGCCTGGTCAAGATACGGGGCCAGCCGGCGACAGTTTCCCAAAAAGAAGGCGGCTATTCTTTTTCTGCGGGGGCGTTTTTGGCGCAAGCAAACTCCACCTGTGAAATAATGGTGCTCCAAGGCGGGCCTTCAACAAGCTTTAAAATAGAAAACTTTGGGGGGAAAATACAGGTCTCATAAACCAGCTAGCCGCCGAGCGGCGGGCTTAGGCGAGCAACTTTTTCAGAAGCCTTTCGCATGCGCGCGCGTTTGCGCCATCAATCAGCGCAAAACGCACCCCTGCCCTGTCCGCAGCCAGCCTGTCTTCCCTGTTGTCTCCGATAAAAAGCGCCCCCTCTTTTCGCACGCCCAGTTTTTTTACCGCCATCAAAAGCATCATGGGCTCAGGCTTGGGCGGGGCATCGGCGCTAGTCATCACCGTTGAGAAATATTTTGCAATGCCAAGCCTTGCCAGCACCATCATTGCGCTGCGTTTCCTATTTGTTGCGGCGGCCAACCGGTATCTTCTTGAGAGCCTCCAAAGGGCTGCCGCAAGCGGAAGGGGCTTTATCAGCCCCATGTTCTCAGCTGTGAGCTCGGACAGCCGTTTTAGCATGCGCCTAAGGAGCCGTGTGTCGCCTGAAAGGCTGGGGGCAAGTGAAACCAACACAGTCTCTGCGCTGTGCGCGGAAGACATTTCTTCAATCTTGCGCTTGGGCACCCTGAAGCCGAATTCTTTCATCAGGCACGCTGTGTTGTGCACCACCGCTTCGCGGGAATCGGCAAGAACCCCGTCAATGTCGAAAATTATTGCCTTCATTTGCGGGGGGCAAGAATTCTCTGCGGCGCCACCCTGCCCATGGCCGCCCCGACCTTCTTTGCCGAGCCTGCTCATCCCCATGCAATCATCCTGTTTTTTTCAGCTTCCTTGTCCCTGCATAAAAGCAGGATTCTGGAAGGAATATGCGCCTCGCTTGCCACATAGCCAGTCATCCTAGCAAGCGCGTTCCCAATCGCTTCTATCTCCCCCATCCCAAGCATGCTCTCTTGCGATAGCTTCCTTTCAGGCTGCCTTGCGCCCCCGACAAACACCATGCTTTTCACCTCGACATAGTGCGGCTTTGCCTTCAGAATCTGCGCTGCGTAGCCTTCCAGGTCGGAATCATTCACCCCGCGGCAAAGCGTCATGCGCAGCACTGTTCTAGTTTTCTTTCCGATATCTGGCATCAGCTCCAGCGTTTTGAGGTATTTTTTCCAAAGCGAGGCGCTCTTCGGGCGGATAGCCTTCAAGTAAACCTCTTCGTTTGGCGCCACCATTGAGACGTAAAACTGCGTGGGCAGCGTTTCCCACCTCTCCACCCTTTCTGGGAAAGTGCCGTTTGTCACAAGGAATGTGGTCATGCCCCTTGCATGAAATTCACGCAGCAGCCCCTCCAAATGCGGGTACATGGTCGGCTCTCCGGTAAGGGACAGCGCAACATGGCGCGGGGACCTCGCCTCCTCATAAGTTTTCTTCCCAACTTTCTTGTTGCCCCCATAGCCTGAAACAATGTCCTCCTGCGCTTTCACAAGCCAGCCGGCTATCTTTTCCGGCTCGTCCCATTTGAACTTCTTGCATGGCATATCATCGAATTTCAGGCTTTTTTCAGGCATTATCCTCCAGCAGAAAACGCAGGCATGGTTGCAGAAAAGCAGCACTGGGGTGCACTGCAGGCAGCGGTGCGACGCAATCCCGTAGAACTTGTGCTTGTAGCAGCTTTCGCCCCCCTTGAGCGAAGAATCGGCCCAATGGCAAAGCTTCGCGGCAGAGTGCTGCCCTGCCAGGTGGTATTTCTGCCTGATAAGAAGCTGGAGGAGCAAATCCGGAATGATGCGATTCTCCTTCCGGATGCGCTCGTAATATTTCCTGCGCTGCGCTGGCTTCCTGCTCCTTGCCATGAAATCTTCTTCTCCTCTCGTTATTTAAACTGTCGCACGCACCATTTTTCCGCAACCAATGACTTTTCGAGCGCGGTTTTTGAGATGCTCTCGAATGGGTGGTAACAATGGCAGTACAAATAGAGTTCGCAGCAAAGAAAAAATCCCTCACTGTTTCCCAGCCAGAATCGGTTTCATCTCTTGTCAACGGGCACTACGGTTACATGAAGAAAGGGACCATACACCTCTTTTTGGAGGAAGCGCTTTACCTCATGGACATAAGAAATGCGCGCTGCCTGGACAATTCCCTCAACGAGTACAAATTCAACGAGGTGGCTCGCCACTTTGGGGGGAAGAAGCAGATGGCCCGCTACTTCACCTACAAGGACTGGCGCGACCGCGGGCTGATTGCCCGGCAGGTTTCGGAGATATGCGAAAAATACGGCAGGAACAACTCGAAAAAATACCCTGGCGGCAAGCTGAATCTGGACCGCTACTCGCTGCAGGGGCGCTTCTACCCTGATGACCTATGGTCAATAATAGACGACGAGGCTGTTGGCAAGGAGATTTACGATCGCTATTGGTTCGGGCAGTTCGGCTCATACAAGGCAGAGCAGCGCGGCAAGCTTTCCAAGCTGGACGCGTATGAAACGCTGTTCCTTTCGCGCCATGCGGGCATGCGCCTCCAAAACGCAACGGAAGAATCGGTAGTCAAGGCTGCGAAGAAGCGCCACAAATTCTTCACCGAGCTTTATGAGGTTTACGAGGACTGGCGCCTCAACGGCTTTGTCCTCAAGACAGGCTTCAAGTTTGGCACGCACTTCCGCCTGTATTTTCCGGGCGCCTCGCCAGTGCGGACAAACAGCGAATGGATACACTCCAAGCACGTGATACATTGCTTCCCGCGCGCCTCCAAGCTCCTGATTTCCGAGTGGGCCCGCGCAATCCGGGTCGCCCACTCTGTGAAAAAAACATTCGTGCTGGCAATACCTGGGAAGGCGAAGAAGAGGAAGGCGAAGAAAAAGGAAAATCCTTTTCACACGACTCTCGACTTCCTGCTCTACCACCGGCAGCACGGCGGGATAGAAAATCCCAAGACGGGCAAGCCCAAGTATCTGATGTTCTCGCTTTCGGAAGAGGAATACATCGGCGGCGAAGAGCTCGCGGGCGCAATCGAGCAGTGCAAGCGCATAGGGCTTGAGCTTCTCCTTGCGATTTGCGACAGGGAGACGTCGGTAACCTATTACGCGGTGAAGAGGATAGAGGTGCCTGGCTCAAAGTACGAATACTACGAGATAGAGTGGGAGCAACCCTGAAAAAACCACGGGCTTCAAAGGCGTTCCAGCTTTTCAATGAGGCATCTGTTCCCAAGATAAAGGGGCACGCGCGCGTCCACATCCTTTTCCTCAACATCCAAAAGCGAGCCCTTCCCCGACCAGCTTGCTCCCCCTGCCTGCTCCCAAATGAAAGCCATGGGCTGCGCCTCATAGACCAGCCGCAGCTTGCCCCGCTCGCTTTTCTTAGAGGAGGGATATGCGAATATCCCGCCCCGATGCAGTATCTGTGAAAAATCCGCAACAAAAGTTCCCGAATACCTTACCTTGAGCTTTTCCTCCCTGAACAAACCCTTTGCGAACTTCAAAAATTGCGGGCTCCAGTCCAGCGGGTCGCCGCCCAGCCCGAACACCTCTCCAGGCTCAGGCACCTTCATATTCTCCGCAAGCAGCAAAAAGCTCGCCTTGCCTTCCGAGTCATAGTGCTTGACAAACTCGTGCGTTCCCTTGCCGACAGTATAGACGAACGTGTTGACCGGCCCGTAAAGCTTGTAGAATGCAGCAACCAATTTCCGCCCTTTCTGCGGCAAATCCTCACTATAAACGCCCACAATTGAGCCGAACGCGTTGTTGGTCACAATATTGGACGACCCGTCCAGCGGGTCCAGCGTCACCACAAATGGCGCGTCCTTGTTCGCAGTTGCCACCAGCGGCGTTTTCAGCTCCTCAGAGTAAATTTTCCGCACCAGGCCGGTCTTGACCAAATTGTCGCACAGGTAACCATTCACCCACTCGTCTAGCCGCGCTACAGCCTCCCCGTACTTGTTCTTGTTCCCCATTGTTCCTCTCAGGTATTTTGGGAACTGGTGCTGCGCGTCCAGCGAAATGTAGGCAAACGAGTCTATCAGGCGGCGCAGTTGCGTTTCCACCCCTGATTTTTCCAGGTGGTCTGCCAACGTCACGAGTTTTTCTTCCATCCTCTCACTTGAATATTATTTTTTTCATCTCCTCAGCCATCTTCAGCGGGTTTTCATGCTGCCAGATGTTCCTGCCAACAGCCATCCCGCTTCCTCCACCAGCCATTATGTCGCCCACCTTCCGCAAAAACTCAGCATCTGGCTGCTTGCTTCCGCCTGCCGATATTACGCGGCACCTGCCCGCAGAGGCAACCACCCATCTCATCGCCTCAACAGAGCCAGGGTAGTTTATCTTCACCACATCAGCGCCAAGCTCCAGGGCAACGCGCGCGGCGTATGCCACCATCTCCTTGGACTTCTCCTCCTTCACGTATTTCCCGCGGGGGTAGGACCAGACAACGCAGGCAAGCCCGTAGTCGTGCGCCTCCCTCTCGATTGCGCCAAACTCGCGGAACATCTGCGCCTCTGAGGGCGAGCCCACGTAAAGCGTGTAGCCAACGGCATCAGCGCCAAGGTCAACCGCCTCCTTCACGCTTGCCACAGGTGAGGAATAGCATTCGTCTTTCGGGACAATGTTGGTCCTGCCGTTCAGCTTGAGCACCAGGGGCACATTGCCGGAGTAGTTCTCCTTGTAGTGCTTCGCAATCCCCTTCTGTATCGCAAAACCGGTGAAGCCGCCCTTGCAGGCAATGTCGCAGACGTATTCTGGGTTGATGTTTTTGGCGTTGAAGTCAGCCGGCCCGTGCTCCATGCCCTGGTCCATCGCCAGTATCAGCACACGGCCGTTTTTCACAATCTTGCCCAAGTGCGTTTCCTTTGCCCTCATAAAAACACCTCATTAAAAAGGCACAAGGCAGAAACAGCGCCTTGCCACCTCGCACTCCTTGAGCAACAGTTGGGGGTTGAAGATTAAAAATGCGCCGCCTGGCCCAAACATCTGGGCCGGCGTTTGCCCGCCTTCCATCTCGAAGCTGGCTAAAGCTTTTTAAATTTGAACAGGATACTAATGCCACAAGCACAGAGAAGGTGAGCTCATGGTAAAAATCGTAATTGCAAAACAACTTGCGGGCAAGAAAATAATCACGAACGATGGCGAGGAGCTGGGGCGCCTGATTGATCTGGAAGTTTCCGAGTCTTCAGGAAAGATTGAGAACCTGCTTTTGGAGCCCAATCTGGACAACCCGACCGCCAGGCGCATCAACAAGGAAGACGGCCTTCTGGTGGTGCCCTACTCTTCGGTGCTTGCGGCGTCAGACCACATCATCGTGGACAAGAAAACAATAGGCTAGCCGCTTAGCATCTTTCCATTTAATTTTCCAGTCTAGGTTATTGCGAGGGGGGTAATCATGGCTCTTGTGGAAATGCTGCTGCTTTCGCTTGGCGCAATCGTGGCGCTTTCTGCCCTTGCCTTCTTGCTCATCTACAATTCATTGGTGACTTTGCGCGCCCGAATCGACAACTCCTGGTCGCAAATAGACGTGCAGCTCAAGCGCCGCTTCGACCTTGTGCCAAACCTGGTCGAGACTGTCAAGGGGTACGCAAAGCACGAAAAGGAGCTTCTAACAGATGTCACCAAAGCTCGCGCGGCGATGGCATCCGCAGGCACGCTTGAGCAGAAGGCAAAAGCTGACAATGCGCTGGCAGGCACGCTCAAGTCGCTGTTTGCGGTCGCTGAAAACTACCCGCAGCTTCGCGCAAACGAGAATTTCAAGATGCTCCAGGAGGAACTGGCGGGGATAGAAAGCAAGATTGCCTACGCCCGCCAGTTCTACAACGACACCGTGCTTTCCTACAACACCTCCATTCAGACCGTGCCCACCAACATCGTAGCTGGCATGTTTGGTTTCACCCCCAGGCAGTTTTTCAAGGCAGAGGGCGCAGAGCGGGAGAATGTCAAGGTGAAATTCTAAGGCTTGCAAAAGCTGAGGGCTTGTCTGCAAAGCGGATATGCCTGGTT
This sequence comes from Microcaldota archaeon, assembly GCA_964392435.1. Classification (GTDB taxonomy): domain Archaea; phylum Micrarchaeota; class Micrarchaeia; order Anstonellales; family Anstonellaceae; genus UBA10161. The sequence goes on along the minus strand of CAYMOY010000002.1, from coordinate 229,709 downwards.
CCTGGCGGGCAATTCAATCCCCGCGAACGCGTAGGGTCGTCCTATGGCATCCTTTTACGAGCAGATAGAGAACAACAGGCGCAACTCCTATCTTCTGGTTTTCCTGGTGTTCGCCCTGGCGTTTGCTGTGCTGTATGGCTTCTCGCTAATTCTTTTTGAAGGGAATGAAATAGGCCTTTTCCTCAGCATCTTAATATCCGCAGCCTATATCTTGGTCACATACTCTTTCTCAAGCCAGATAGTGCTTTCGCTTTCGGGCGCCCGGGAGGCGAAGAAGGACGAATTCCCCTATCTTGTCAACGTGGTGGAGGGGCTTTCCATCGCTGCTGGGGTTCCTGCCCCAAAAATTTACGTTATTGACGATCCGGCCCTCAACGCATTTGCGTCAGGCACCTCCCCAGAAAAGGCATCAGTCGTGTTCACAACAGGCCTTCTCAACACCATGAACCGCTCTGAGCTGGAAGGAGTCGCTGCGCATGAAATCTCGCACATAAAGAACCTGGACAGCCGCCTTGCGACATTGGTGGTGGTGATGGTGGGGGTCATCGCAATCCTTTCTGACATAGGGCTGCGCTCGATGTTCTGGGGCAGGCGCGGTGGCGGCGACAGGGGCAAGGGCGGCGGGCTTCTGATGCTGGCCGGGCTGGTGATAATCATCCTGGCGCCCATAGCTGCGCATCTCATCCGCCTTGCGCTCTCACGACAGCGCGAGTACCTTGCAGACGCATCAGGCGCGCAGCTCACCCGCTATCCTGAAGGGCTGGCCTCGGCATTAGAAAAAATAAAAAAGGCGGGTTCTGTGGTGCAAAAGGCGACCGACGCGACTGCCTCGCTTTATTTTGCAAACCCCCTCTCAGCCGGGCAAATCATTTCGACTCACCCCCCTATCGATGAGAGGATAAAAAAGCTCCGGGAAATGTAGCGGTCAGGCTTTTTTCCACATTATCCCCATCTGGTCCAAGAGGGACACCAGCGATTTTCTGCTATCCCCCTTTATCCCCTTCCAGTCAACGAGCGCCATCTCTATTTTCTCAGAGTTCTTGCTCATCGCCTGCATCAGCCTGCCCCCGTCCAATCCATATTTTTCCAGGGCATAGCCTGAAATCAAGTGCCCAAACGCGGATTCCCCGCCAACTATCTTCGGGGTGAATTTCGGGGCATAGTGCGTGCCGCCAAAGCCGACATATGATGGCCAGCTCATCTCGTTTCTTATGGCGGCAATTATGGCCTGCGCGACAACATTGCCGGCTTTTGGCACCCCCCACTGTTCCTGCGAACTGCCAATCTCCGCAAACATCACTGGCTTGGAAAGCGTTGGGCCATGATGGTCCACTTCCACAGAAACGGGCCACTTGAGCGATAAGGCTGAAAGCTCCTGCATTTTCTGCGCCGCAGATTTGAGCCTGGAAGGCATGGAGACATTAAGGGTCTGCGCCCTGCCCCCAAGCCCCGCGTCCCCCCAGTTCCCTGGGGTATGGACTGTGAAGCACTCCTTGCCGGACTCGCTTTTGTGGGTGCTTGCGAAAATGTAATATGGGGCGTCATGCCTAGGCACAATCTCAACAATGCTCCCTCCCATCTCGGCCATGTCAAAATCCGGGCAGGACCAGAATTGGTTTTCTTTCTGCTCGAATCTCTCAAGCGAAAGAAGGGCGCCCTTGATATTCTGGCTTGCCTGATTCTCCGATGAAATTACCACCAAGGGGCGCATAGGGGCATTAACGCACCAAGCAAATAAAATACGTTTATAAGGAAGAATTGAGAATTGGCAGTGTGATGCGATGGGCGACGAGGAGCTGATAAACTACATTCTGCGCTCACGCGAGAAAGGAAGGAACAAAGAGCAAATAGTCAGGGCGCTTTACTCAGTAGGCTGGAAAAAGGACAAGGTCGAGGCTGCATTCCAAAAGCTCGACAATGCGCGGTCCTGGCAGTCTGCGCAGCCGCAAGCTTCGCAACCCCCCACCCAAGCAAAGCCGTCTCCGGACAGCTTTCAGCAGAAACAGCAACAGCCGCCAAAGACAAATCCGCAAATGCAAAGCGCTCCTGCAGCCTTTCCGCAAGCAGCTGGCCCCGCAGCCGCAAGCGGCATCCCACCCCAAAAAAAGCCGCTCTTCTCATTTCCGCAGCTGTTTGGAAAAAAACCGCCTTCCTTTGGGCAGCAGCATCAGCAGGCAGAGCCCGTTCAACCGCAGCAGCCCGCCCCCCCGCTTCAACAGCCAGCTTCGATAGCTGCCCCACCGGTCGCCGCAACGGCGCCTCAACCGCAGCAGCAAGCGGCGGCAATCTCGCCTTCAACACAACAGCCGGTTGGGGGGCAGCAAGCGCCTCTCCAACAGTCATCACCCCCGCAACAGGCAGCATATTCTGCCGGAGGGATTATGCCCCCCACCACCACTTTCACAATAGGGGGCGCCCAGCAAGCCAATGTTTCGGCAGATGTGCTGGCAAAGCAAGAGCCGCACACAAAAAACCCGGCGTTTTCCAATCTGGCTGCCGCCGCATCCTCAGCAGCTGGCCAAAAGAAAATAATCCCTGTGGCGCTAGTTGTCGCGTTGCTGGTGCTTGCGGCTGGCTACTATTTCTTCCAGATGCGGCCCTCCGACCTCCCTGCCGTGGACGGCCCGCACATAAACATATCCCAACAGGGGTCTGGCAAGGACAACGCAACCAAACCTGTGCAGAACGCCACCAAAAAGCCAGTGGTGGTCACCCAACCCCCAAAAAACAACACACCCATCCCTGTCAACGCAACAAAGAAAAATCCGGTTTCAAACGCCACGCTGCCAAAACAAAACGTCACTTCGCCCTCCACAAATTCCACAAATCCAGCGGCCAATGCATCCTCAACATCGAACATCTCACAGCCAAATCCGGTTGCCCCGCAGAACACCAGCCAATCAGGTTCGCTTCAGGTTTTTTCCCGCTACTCGCAATTCCAGTCAAGCGAAGGCTTTCCCCCCTCCAAATTCTGCCAGGAAAGGAACGCCGCCCTCTATCGGGTCCATTATCGTGAATTTTACGGGACCCAGTGCAGCAACGAGAAGCCAAAACAGGATTATGTGGTGCCGATAGATTTCCCATACGCCTGCGACTTCATACCGTGCTGCTACAACGACGCTTCGTTTGAATTCAGCAGGCTGTATGATTCTTTCGAATGCGGCTACTATGGCTAGTTCACTCCAGCTTGAGGCTGAAGAGCTTTTTGCCGCCCCTGTTGAAAAGAACCGACTCGAACGCGCCATCGTCTTTCGGAAGGTGCATTTCCACCACCTCACCCACAACTATCGAATGGTCTCCAGCGCTTGTGTATGATAGAACCTTGCATTCGACGTTTGCCGCCGCCTCCAGTATCAGGGGGGCTGAAACCCTGCTCGCCTTCACCTGGGTCAGCCCGGTCTCCTCGAATTTGTCTATGAACTTTCCCGAGGTGGAGCCGCACAGCAGCACCGCATCGCGCAGCTTATCGGTCGGTAGGGCGACAACAAATTCCATTGATGTGCAAATCAAGTCAAGTGTGAGTGAGTTATTCGCAAGGGATATCGCTATCATAGGGGGCTTTTCGGAAACAGGGGTCAGCCACTCCACCGCAGTGAGGTTGGATTTTTCGCTTGAGGCTGCAACAACCAGCACGGTCTGCCTGGGGTAGAACAGTTCTTGGAACATGGTGGCGGTTTGCCTGTAAACCAATTTAAAGTGTTGCAGCGAAATTCTCGCATGAAGTTCGAAATAATCCTTTCAGTTTTCCTTTTCCTGCTGCTCTGTGGTTGCGCCAGCCGGGCAGTCCCGAATGCCTGCCAATCGGTTTCACAGGGGGCTTTGGCAAATTGCGTTTATGTCAATTCCGTGCTTGAGCAAAACCCATATTACTGCTATTCGATTGAAAATCTGGAGCAGCGCAAGACCTGCATGCAGGACGCCTCCTCCCCAACAATGAGGACCGCGCTGCAGCGCGCTTCACCTGAGGAGCAAAAGTCAATCTTTATCTCTGCGCAGCCCCCGCCGCAAGATTACTCGCAATCCCCTCCTAGCCGGCCGCCAGCCGCGCCTCAGCAAGGCTGTGGCGCAAAGGCCGGGGCCGAGCGTGACGCCTGCTTCAAGGCAGAGGCAATTTCCACCCTGAAAATATCGACATGCGACCAAATCCCAACGGCTTCAGCCCGCCAGTCCTGCATCTCCGATGTCGCCCGCAAGACCAAGGATATCGAATCATGCTCTGCCCTCAAATCATCCGAAGACGCAAATCTCTGCAAATTTTACGCCAAAGGGGAAGAAGCCAAGAGCTGAAAAAAGAAAGGTGGCGTCATGTTTTTGTTCCAGCAATCCATGTTGAAAAAGCAAGTTGCGCCTCAAAAGCAGAAAGACTATATTGTTTTTGACGGCGGTGTTTTGTACGGCATTCTTGCTTCCATGGAAAGAGTAAAAGGGGAGGTCCACCCAAAAAACTCCCCGCTGCTCGTCGCAGACCTTATCAATATGGTGAAAAATGGGGCGCTTTTTGTCGAAGGGGACAAATGCTACCTGACAAAACAAAATTATTCCGACATTATCGGCCAGATAAAACACAAAATAGGGCCGAGCAACTACGAAGACCGCTTCAAGAAAGCATTCCAGACTGCTGCGAAAGTAATAGACCAGCTGCCAAAAAAAGTTCTTCAAGAGCTTAATAAGCAAAAGAACGAATTTTATGATTAAGGGCTGGGCTGGCCGCGCAAGGCGCTAGTGGAATTGGCGATTCTTCGCAATAAGGCGGGCGCATCCATTATCTTTTGGGCAACCCGCAGTCAAAACATCTCATCTGCAAGCTCGTCCCTGTCTGAAGGTCCGAAGAAGTCCCACCAGAAGCAGCGCTTCATCTCCTCGCCTTTCAGGCGGACTACTTCGCAGGCAAGGGCTCCGCCAATCACAACTGACAGCTCATCCGATTGCGCATTCACCCTGGCAATCGCTTCCTCCTTTGTCATGCCTGAACTTGTGGTGGACAGGTAGAAGACGACTTCCAGCGGCATTTCCCCTGCCGTCAGCTTTTCAATCTGGCGTTCCCACATCGCAATCTCCCGCCTCAACCGCGCCTGCTCCGAGCTTTGCTTGTTGGATGCCCCAAGGTTTGCCAGCTTGCTTTCAGCCAGGCTTCTTCTGGACCTGGCTTCTTCCAGTTCGTTTTGCAGGCCAAGCGGGCAAACCAGGCAGCAGACCTTGAATGGAAAGCCAGCCGAAGATATCGCCCGTTCAAACATCTCGCCCATCGCCACCTTCCCCTGCGCATCCTTTTCGCTGGCAGACTCGTACAAGCGGGCTGCCAAAAAGGCTGTGGCAAGGAAATTCCAGCCAGATTTCCCAACCACAACATCCTGCGAAGGGGGAATTTCGAAATTCCGGCCAATCTCAACCACCTTGGAGTTCTTAAAAAGCATTGGCATTAGCGCATAACCATATTTCCAAATGGTCAACGCCGATAAGAAGCAAGCTGCTGCAAAGGCTGCGGCGGGCGCGGAGCCGAAAAAAAGGGAAGCTGAAAGAGAGAAAAACCCGCCGGCAAGCGCAAGGACCGTGTATAGCCGGTTTTCACCTTCCACGAGGGAAAAATCGCAGCCAAAAGTTATAATGTTTGCTTGAGCCAGCCAACAAGAGGTGCTTTTATGCAGACTTTGGACACTTACCAATTCTCCGGGAAAACAGCCTTTGTGCGCGTGGACCTCAACTGCCCTGTGGATGAGAAGACGAAAAAAGTGGAGCCATCCGAGCGCATAGCCGGGCACGCGTTGACTGTGCGGGAGCTTTCCGACAAGGGGGCGAAGGTAGTGGTGCTGGCGCACCAGGGGAGGCGGGGCGACCCTGACTGCATCTCGCTTTCCCAACACGCCCTGCTTCTTGGCGACTCGTGCGGCAAGATGGTGAGATTCGCAGATGATGTGCGCGGGGAGAAGGCAAAGAAGGCAATCCGCTCTCTTGAGCTGGGAGAAATTCTTCTGCTTGACAATGTCCGTTTCCTTGCCGATGAAACCGCATACAAGACAATAGAGGAGAATGAAAAGGCGGAAATAGTGCGCTCCCTTTCCCCGCTTTGCGACGTGTTTGTCATGGACGCGTTTTCCGCAGCCCACCGCGCGCAGGCCTCTATTGTCGGCTTTTGCAAAAAGCCTGTGGTGGCGGGCAGGGTTATGCAGCGCGAGCTGGATGCGCTCTCAAAACTCAAAAATCCATCCCACCCATCCGTATTCATATTCGGCGGGGCGAAGGCGAGCGATTCCATAGGCATAATGGACCACTGGCTCTCAGAAGGGAAGCTGGACCGCGCCCTGACTGCAGGGGTGCCAGGCGAGCTTTTCCTGCTTGCCTCTGGGGTCGAGCTTGGCGCTACTCTCCAGTTTCTCAAGAAGAGCAAGGCGATAGATTACCTCCCCCAGGCAAAGGAGATGCTTTCGAAATACAAGGGCAGGATACTGTTTCCACATGATGTTGCTGTGGATGAGGGGGGCAAGCGCAAGGAGCTGCCTGCCTCTGCCCTGCCCTCGGGCTGCGGCATACTTGACATAGGCAAGAAGACCGCCAAACTGTATGAAAAGGAAATCGCATCGGCAAAAACAGTCATGGTCAACGGCCCGGCCGGCGTTTATGAAAAGCCCCAGTTCGCATACGGCACCAAGTCGCTTCTTCGGGCGGTGGAGTCTTCCAGCGCCTTTTCGGTGATGGGTGGGGGGCACACTCTTTCAGCGCTTGCAAAATTCAAGATAGACAGGCGGAAAATAGGATATGTCTCCCTTGCTGGCAAGGCGCTCATCGAATACCTCTCAGGCGACGAGCTTCCAGGCGTAAAAATACTGGGCTGAATCAAGGCGGGCACGCCTTTCCAGCTCATTCTGGATTCGGAGCCCTGTCTTTCACTAAAGCAAGGAAAGACATCTCCACGCCTCTTTTTCCGGTGGCAGATTTATAAATAAAAGAAACCAGATAATCCCCGGTGGTCCGATGTTCATTTTCAGATATGTTTACGAAGGCGCGCCAGAGCTTTCTCAAAGCCAAAAGACCCTCAACAAGCTAGAATCGAATCTAATCGCCCTATACCGGGAAAACAAGCTTAACGATGAAAACGCAAAAGTCAAGTTCCTATCAGAAGTGCGGGCATATTACGAGACTATAAAAAACGATAAAAGTGAAAAAAACGGGCAGGCATTCTGCTACCAGGTTTTCGAGAAGCTGGGGGCGGGAAAGGAGTGGATAAGGGCGCCCGAGGGGGCGCAGGCAGAACTGCAGCACTATGCCAACTATTTTTCGGTTCTTGCGAATTCCTCAATCGAAGGCAGGTTTTTCTTCAGCGATGGGGGCGTCCGAACAATGACGAGGATAATGGACGACATCTACAAAAATTCATTTGAAAATCGCGAGGACGAGTTCGTGGTCGGCAGCTTCAAAAAATACCTCAATGTCACTTACAACAACAGGGAAGACGCCGAGCTGTTTGCCGCGCTGTGCAGCAAACTCCCAGGCATGAAGTCAGTTTCCGATGTCGTGGAAGAACAGGGAAAATTCGTTGCCAAAACCAGCCTTGAATTAGCCGGGGGGAGAAAGACAAAGGTCTACCTGCCAAAAGATTACCAATTCAACGAGCCGGAAAAAAAGATTGAAACCGAGGTTGTAAGAACAAGGCAAAAAGACAGGACCAAAGTCACGGTCGTTTCCCAATCCGGCAGGATGCTTGGAGACGATGTGGAAAACGAGGACATACACTTTGTTGGCGAGAACCGCCTTTCCGGCGTGGAAAAGGAAAGCAACCAGCGCACCGTGGACGTACCCTTCATGGTCGACCGCTATCTGGCTGAGCACTATGTGCACGGGCAGACCAATATTGAGAAAATGAAGGAGGCACTCAACACAGCACTATTGCAGATAGCGGCCCAGATGGGGTTCACCGGCAGCCAGGCAGTCCAGGATTTCCTTTCCAACTGGGAAAATCTTGAAAAATTCGTCGCTTCTGTTAAGGACAGCAAGATGAAGATATGGTCCACGGCAACGGTGGAAAAAGTATACGGGAGCAACATCGGCTGGAATGAGGTGAAAGCCGAGCTTGAGAGGAACCTCAAGAGCGTGGCGCTGAAATACGGCGAAGAGCTCAACTCATACTTCAACAGCATCCTTTTCGAGGCTTATAAGAAAAACGGCAAGGAAGACCTCTTCAAGGCAGTGCAGCTCCCAATAGTTCCTGATTTGGCCCTTCTGCAGGAAATACCCCCGAAAATACGGGAAAAATGGCTCGCAGACCCAAAGTCCTCCCCTGAGCTTAAGGATTTCCTGTCAAACCGCTACTCGGACGCGAGGGTGAAGGAGAACCGGTACAACATATTCGCCACCATCTATCATGATGCGGAGATTGAGAAAAGCGAGTATAAGACCAAAATCAAAGACAAGAACAGCGCGACATACGCATACGAGCGGCTCAAGAAGGCGCTGGATTTCAAGGTTGATGCCAACGGAATAGTCACGGATGTTTCCATAAAGGACGCGGCGGACCTGAATATCTGCATCAGCCTTGCGCGCAGGACCTTGCGCTGGGTGACTGACAAGCAGACCGGCCAGAGCAGCTATTTTGACCAGATGCTGCAGATGGGGGACTTTGGAAAATTCAGGGCAGGGCTTTACGGCATCCAGCCCAGCCAGGGCACAACTTACAACCGGGCGCTTGGATTCGCTGTCGGCGAAGGGGAGACCTTGGGTGTGGAGATATTGCCGAGCAAGGAAAAAATGGAGCTTGGCAAGGAATATGTCTTTAGGGTGAAAGCCAGCCAGAACGGCAAAGTGCCTGAAGGGGGCAAGATGGTGATAAAAGTCGACATCGGCGGCGAGCAGACCGAGCTTGTCGCAACAAGCGAGGGCAACGGAATTTACAGCGCGGTTTTCACGCCAACAAAGCCGGGAGACTACAGCTTCCTTGCCTACTATGTGCATCACGACGAGAAATTCTTCAGCGGCCGGGTGGTTTCCACAATGAACGTGGAAAAGGTGCCTGAGAAGGTGCCGAAGACCAAGGTGCTGCTTGCGCCGCCAACGATGGAGATGGACAGGGATATCCAATTCAACCCGGTCCTAACTGGAAACATAGGCTCTTACTTCGGGGGGCTGGAGGCAGACGAGTTCACAATAGGGGGCTATGGCGGTTACGACAAGCTGAGGCTCCTTTCTGAGGGCAGCAACGCTTTTGAAAGGACTGCGAACATCAATTCCCTTTTCAGCTGGATTTATGACACCGGCCCCAATGGAGGCTCTGCATACAAGCAGGCCTGGATAAACGCTTTCGGCAGCGAAGAAAAAATGAAGAAATTCTTTTCGCTTGCGGCTTCCGGGCAGGCTGAGGACGCCCTCAAGCTGGTGGACCAGAACAGCCCGCTTGCCAACTGCCAGTTCAGGTTTACCAACTCAATGACCAGCTTCAAGGACATAAACGAGATGTTCAAGGCATTCGAGCACCAGAAAGGAACAATCAAGCTCGGGCTGGATTTGGACCTGTTCAAGTCAGACTACGCCCAGACCAAGGTCTATCTGGTCTACAACAAGGTGGATGCCCGCTTCTATCTCACAGGCGGACAAGGCGCGCAGTCCTTGTCAATGCACGCCGGCAATGTCACGGTTTTGCAGGCGTTTAACCTGAAGGGCGACAAGCAGGTGGAAGTCGATGAGGGGGTGAACAGTCTCCTCCCCGAGCAGCTGGACAAGTTCCACGCAAGCCTATTTGGCACTGCCGGGCTTTCATTTGCAAGCATACGCTCAGGCTCGGTCTTCAATTTCATGCCAAGCGACAGGACATACTGGGGCTTCAACACCTCAATTGGCGCCATGCTGAAATGGGACCTTTCCGATGAGTCTGCAATAAAGCTGCTTACCGAGGTCGGATGGGATCGCTTCCTGGACAATAAGGCAAGCCAGCGCAGCGACACCTTCTCGCTTAACCTGAACCTGAAATACCAGCTGAGCCAGAATATGGATGTCGGCTTCAACTCTCGGCTCAGCCAGATACAGGTTCTATCATCAGACCAGCCTGATTTGGCGCTTGGCGTCACCCCGCTGAGCGTAAAGCGCGATATTCTGCTTAAGCCCAATGTCGGATTCAGGAATATGTTCGGCGTGCCAACGCTGGGCGCCAACATCGGTCCAACAGTCAGGTTCACGCAAGGAGCCAAGCCAAGCCTCGGTTTCAGCGGGGAACTCTTTATCAGCCCCTCAGCCCTGTTCGGCTCCACCAAGCTCAAGGGTGGTTATGATTACGAACGGAGATAAGAAGGTGTCAGCATGAAATTTCCAAAAAAAGGGAAGGGCAATCGCGCATCCTTAGCCGTCTTTTTCCTTGTTCTTATGCTCAATGCGGCATTTGCCCTGGATTTCGAGACAAAATGGTATCCGGTCCGCTGCACCACCCAGCCAGGAGGCACTTGTACTGTTGAGGACAGGGCGACCTCTTACCTGAAAAGCGATATCCAGTCATCTCCAGCAATCTCCCTCAGCTCAAGCAGAATATGCGCGGGCGGCTCGGTGCAGGTTTCTTTCAACGCACCCACAACTTGGAACACGCTCAACTCGGTTGATGCAGCCACATCACATGGCGCAGTCAACACAGGGCAGCTCTACTCAACTTATGCAAACTCACCCGGGCCGTTTGCAGTCCGATTTATCACCGGGTCTCAGTCAGATTCGCTTTACAACAGCCTCAATTCCCCCACAATTCCGATTGGCAGGTCCTTCTATTACGGCGGCTCGGGCACGGATGCGATGTGGGAGAATTTCCTATCCGCCCAAGGCCTGGCTGGCTACCCGGAATATGAATACGGGGCCAAGTACAAGAGCACCACGTCCAGCACCTACTGGGGCACCTACAAGGCGAAAGTCGGCTTGTTCTGCAATGCAAGGGCGGTGGTAAAATTCAACGGCGCAGTGAAAGTCGACCAGGAATACTCCGGCGCGCAATTATCCGCCCCAGTTAGCGGCCTTCCTGCCGGGCAATACACAATCACCAGCCAGCTCGACTTGCCCCGCTGCCAGGCTGCAATACGCACATACAGCAACTCGGTCCACCAATATGTCATAGTGCAGTCGACCCAGTCCCAGCTTTCAATCCAAGGTGGGCAGCAAACCCTCAGCGTTGAAAATCCCTTTGTCTGCGCCCTGCTGCCAATTTCCAACCAATTCGTGAGCAATTCCAATCCAGCGGCAGGCTCGAATGTGAATTTCGGCTTCAGGCTCACCAACAATCTGGACAGGGAAATACAGGTGACCGGCATTACGCTTTCCCCATCAAGCGTATCGCAGGGCTTTTCCCTTGTGGGCGCCATAGTTCCAGTTCCGTCTAACATACCTGCAACAGGCACAAACTACAAGGACTTCACAGGCACTCTGAAAGTGCCTTTGACAACCGGGGCAAAATCCATCAAAATGGACATAGTTTACCGCCCCACCAGCGCGGACTGCGCAGGGGGTCAGCCAAACTGCCCAATGGCTGAAACGCAGGTGATAAGCATAACGGTGCAGCCGCCTGCACCACAGCCGGATTATACACCCTCAATAGCCCCCTTGCCGCTGGTCTACGTTGGCGAGCAGTTCCAATCTCAGATAACCACCCGCAACATCGGCGGGGCTTGCGCGCAAGCCAATTCATTTACGAATGCCACCTTCCCTTACCCTAGTGGAAGCACAGCGCGCCTTTCCGTCCTTCCGCTGTGCCCTCCGCCGCAGATGCCATCCAGCTCTTCAAGCGCAGCCTCATTTTCCTGCCCCTCAACAGCAGGGGCGTACACCCTTCTTGCCTATGCTGATGCCGATGGGGTCATAACCGAGTCAAGCGAGAGCAACAACAACGCATCCGCGTCCCTTTACTGCAGTCCGAAACCAGATTCATGCGTCATTTCTGTGGCGGGGGGCAACGCCAACTTCGGAACTCCGGATTCCGGAATTTTTTCAGCAGCCTGCACCTATCTTGGCAGCAGCGTTTTCTGCCCTGCGCTTGCCTGGTCGCACACAGCGGCGGGCAACGTGCAGCTCAACCCAACGTCCACACCAAGGGCATTCAGCCCGCAAAGCACGCTCACCATCAGCTCTGGGGTTTCAACGCAGCTTGACCGCGAGGTGCGCGCCAGCTCATCAGAGCCTGCAATCACCCTTGTCTGCAACCCCGCGAAGTTCAACATCACAGCCCCCATACTGCCGGCATCCAGCTGCGAGCTTGCCTATGTCGGGCACGATGGCAATGTCACTACTGGGGCTAACTGGACTTTCCAGGCAAGATGCCGCGACCAGACCGGGCAGATTGCCTCCTGCCCATCTCTTTCATGGTTAACCAATGTCACTGGCGGCTCCATGGTTGCGCCATCAACACCATCGCAGGCCTCGCCGCGCAGCAACCTGTCAATACCGCAAAACGCGCCTTCCCCGCAATCTGGCTGGGTGAACGCATCAGCCGCCAGTTTTTCCTGCCGCCTGCCAGTCAGGGTGCTCCCAAGCAACCTGCGCATCTCCTGCGGGCTTGAACTTGGGCACAGCCCGGTTTTCTTCCCGGGCGAGTCGGCTTGGGCGAATGCGACTTGCTACAGCGGGGCAACCAGGGTTCCATGCCCAGTGCTTCTTTGGAGCACTCAAGATCTTTATCAAGTGACGCTGGCTCCGTCCCGCACCGCATCCGAGCCCCACCGAAGCCTGGTTTCAGTTGCCTACAGCGCGACTGCCCCACAGTCTGGCGCCATACTGGTCCAATGCGAGAATGCCGCCCAATGCATCAACACCTGCAGCGCAGGGGTGAACGTCTCCAAAATACCTGTGAGGATGGACTGCTCCCTTCTGAACCACAGCAGCCTGTTCGCCCCTGGTGACTGGGCGCTTGTGCAGGCAAACTGCACTGATGCGCAAAGTCAGGTGACCGCCTGCCCTGCGCTGTCCTGGCTCACACGGAACCAGCCGATAATTGGGGGCAGTTTCAACCCCAACCCAACGCAGGCAATGTTGCGCCCAACCACCAATTTCTCAGTCTCGCCCGATGCGCCCATAAACCAAAACGGGCTGATAGACGCGGTCAGCAGCAATCCGCTCATACCAGGGCTGATGTGCCGCGCAGCCATTGGCATAAGCGTGAATGACATCGGGACGGACTACAATCTCACCGACATAAACACCAATCCGAAAAACGTCCTGGTCGGGCAAAAGGTAAAGATAGATGTCGAGGTTCAGAACATCGGGAATGTGAATGCCACCAACTGGACCAGCACCCGGATTACTGGCGCCAATTGCGTCCCCTCTCAGCAGGACAAGTCCCTCAAGCCCCTTGATGTCGGCGAGTCGTTCACCCATTTCGATTTCGAATGCACATGCGCACAGGCTGGCTGGAATACATTTACGGCGGAGGCAAATGTCAACCGCAACCAGTATGAAACGACTTATGCCAACAATAAGAAAGACGGGCAATACTATTGCAAGATAGTCACCCAGCTCACCTGCGCAGACTTTGTTTGAGCATTGGCAATAAGCCGCTTCAAACAAGGCTAGGGGCCTTTTTCTCATGCCTAACCCTCAAAATACCACAAATCTTTAAGAGAATTCTCTTGCCAACCATATCATGCCATCCATTCTGAATCTGCCCTTCATGAAAAAGCCGGATGGGCTGGCAAAAAGCCAGCAATCGCCGGTTGAGCCATCTGCGGATTCCGAGCTCAAGCTGAGGCTTTATCGTCTCATAATTGACCGTTACCGCGACAAGATAGAGGAATACGAAGCCAGGTCGGTTTCCGATTTAAAGGGCATGGTGCTGCCCCATGATGCTAAAATAGAGGAGCTGCGCGAAACGCTCACCTCTGATTTTCATCCGTATGTTTTTTCAGAGCACTTTGTCCAGGCGGCAAAAATGGCGTTTGCCCATGTCTGCACCTTCCGCACGCTTCCAATCCCGGTTTCCTTCTGGCTTTCCTTCTCAGATATGCAGGCGCTGCTTGCCGGAGATGAGATAGACAAGTCCATACTTCTCTGCTCGCTTCTGCGAAGCTTGGGCTCTGAGGATGCGAAAGTCGAAGTCACGGACAGCCGCAATTCCTATGTGCTTTTCAGTTTTTCGGGCAAGTTCTTCCTCGCAGACCACTCGCTTGACCAGTTGCAGGAAAAAACCTCGGAACAGGAGGCCCGCCTTGCCATGAAAGGCAAGCCCCTCTACGCTTTCAACGACAAGGAATACGAGGATTTCGCCGAGCAGTAAGCAAACTGCGAGGGCGGCGCAGCCATGAGTAAAGGTTAAAAGCCAGTAGCAGCAGAAAAGGGAATCTGGCTTAATAAGGTGGTTTTGATGGCATCGCATACACTCTCAAAGTTCGAGCTTGCCCGCATATTGGGGGCAAGGGCGCTCCAGCTCTCTTTCGGCGCCCCCCCGCTTCTTGAGGTCAAGCCAGGGCAAAGCTCGATAGATGTTGCCAAGGCGGAGCTCGAGTCGGGGATAATCCCGCTCGTTGTGATGCGCCAGTGAAGGGGCGGCAAACCAAAAAGTGACTCAGGTCAACTGCCGCCTTGCCCAAAAAAAGAAACCCCCAGGAGGCTCTTTTACTGCGGGGGCTCAAAATCCAAAAGCTTCTTCTGTTTTTCCACGCGCAGCGTGGACCATTTTGTCCTAAGATAAGGCTCAAGCGCCGGGTATTCCCTGCGCCTTGCGATGACCGCCTGCGTCTTTGGGTCTGAGGTGTATCCAGAATTGAATTCAACCCCTATCTCATGTTTTATCCTCTCAATTTCCCTGTCCCGAACCACCTTTGCGATTATTGAGGCTGCGCCGACTATCACATAGGTATCGTCCGCCTTGTTCGCGCAAACCACCTTCACCCGCGTTTTGACGTATTTTGCAATCCTGCGCGCGAACTTCGCAGGCACATTGTCTGGAGAATCAACGTACACGGTTGCGTCCCTGATGGCAAGCTGGTCTATTGCCTGGGCGATTTTCATGGCCTCTATTTCATTGAGGTTGTGCTTGTCCATCAAAACATTGAGCTCCTGCGCAGTCACTTTCACGGTGGTGTACTTGCAGAGCCTGCCGACCTTCCCATAAAGCCCCTCGCGCTGGTTTGGGCTGAGTTTTTTGCTGTCTTTCACCCCCAGCTCCTTGAGCTTGTATTCTTCCAAGGGGTTTATTGCAGCCGCGCAAATCACCATCGGACCTATGATGCACCCGCGCCCAGCCTCGTCAATCCCGATTATCATAAGAAATCGCCGCCAGAAAGCCCTGCACGCGCTTTTCGCCATCCAAATAATTGGCAGAATGGTTTCCAATCTAAGGATTAAATAGGTATCTTCATTCCACTTCTATGTCGCGGACCACGACCGAATCGGCTATTGCGCCCTCCGCCATATCTATGCTTGCCTGCGGAAAAAGCTGATGGAGCCTTGCGGCAATTCCTGATTTTGGCATGCTTACCTGCTTGCCCACAGACAGGCGTATCATCACCACGGTCTGCCCGCCGGCCGCCGCCCGGACAGTGGATGCCACCTCATCAACCAAGTTTCCCCCGCGCATGATGGGCTTTGCCGGACAAGGATTAAAATCGAATGCGGTTTTTGGCGTGCGCCAAATTCCGGAAAGCAACCAAAATCTCGAGCAAGCGAAAACAGTCAGAATTCCGTGAGTTTTCTCTGCGAAAGCACAAGGCTGCGCCTTGCGTATTCCCTCATGGGCACGGCGAGCTTATCGGACAGGTAAGAGAGCGCCTGCCCGAGGTCATCGAACTTTTCCGGGGGGTTGAGAAAAGCATGCCTCACGTTTTCGCGAACCTCCCAAACGCCGACCGGCACCATGTAGCCGGTGCCAATTTCCCTAAAGACTATTGCGCGCGCCTGCCGGTTCATATTGTAGAGCCCCTCGGCAACTGCGAACCTGGCTGCGTAGTAGCCCCCGCCTTGCCTGTCCGCGTAATCCCGCCTCCCTGAAAAAGGCTCATGCTCCTGCGAAATATTGATTCTCCCGTCTGCCTTCCAGTCCTCCCACGCGGCAGGGACATAACGCAGCGCATATCTTTCGTCTTTCCGCCCAGTTTGGAAATTTTCCAGCCGTTTTTTCTGCAGGCTTT
Source organism: Microcaldota archaeon (assembly GCA_964392435.1). Classification (GTDB taxonomy): domain Archaea; phylum Micrarchaeota; class Micrarchaeia; order Anstonellales; family Anstonellaceae; genus UBA10161. The sequence continues at coordinate 213,639 of CAYMOY010000002.1, read as the reverse complement.
CAATCTCAGGAGTCAGCGCTGTTTCAAACTGCTCGTACTCCCAGCTTCCCGGCAGCAGCAGCACCTCAAAATGGTTCTCCAGGTATTTGTTCGAATAAAGCCGTATCTCCGAAAGCTCCCGGTAATCCCGCACAGATTCCATGAGCCGCTTGCCAGCCATGTCGTCAGTCGCTGTTATCGCCCATTTGGTCGGCACAAGCTTCCTTGCCTCCTTGCCCCCCAATATGCCTGAAGCAAGGAGCTTGGAGAGGTAGTGCACGTCAAAACCCGAAAGCAAAAGCTCCTGCAGCGCAGCCTGGGCTTTCATCCCCTCATCCGCAAGCTCATCCACCTTTTTCGGTATTTCCGGATTGCCGGCCAGGCGAAACCTCTCGATGGGCGCAGATGCCCCTATAGGGTGGGCAACCGCATCGAACTCTAGCGAGAAGGAAGGGGGCTTGGAAAAGCGCGCCTCCACATCAACTGGCTTTATGCTCATCACCGCCTCCTGCGACTCCTGCAGCATCCTGCCCCTCGCCTGCACGCGGTCGCGTTTCATGCCCCGCACCATCCCTGCGCGGGCCTCCACTATCTGCTGCAGGCTCATGCCATACATCTTCGACGGGTCCTCCTCAGTGCCATGCTCCTCATCAGCCGATACTAAGGGGCCCCAGTAGACTGTTGGGTAAAAATTGTGCCCGACAAAAATATTGGGCGGGGATGGCCCGAACATCTCCTGTTTGAGGCTGCCGGAAAGTTTCGAGCGTATCTGAAGCGCCGCGTTGTGCGGGCACCACACCCTGCCTGTTTTTCTGCAACTGCTGCAAAGGGAAGCCACAAAAAAACTTCAACACGACCATTTATAAGAAAATTGCGGCCTATCTGCCACTGGTGCGAAAATGACAGGGAAAACCCGGCAAATCGGCGGCATCCTGCCTTCGGCTGCGGCAGGCTCGCTCTCGCTTGTCGGCATAGGGACATCTGACGAAAAAGGCATATCTCTTGCCGGCCTTGAGGAGCTTCGCGCCTCGGACAGGATATTCGCAGAAGGCTACACCAATGCAGTCCCTCCAGGCACTTTGGAGCGGCTGGAAAAGCTGGCTGGCAAGCCGATAGCCCTTCTCTCAAGGGAGCAGGTTGAAGGGGAAAAAACAATCCTGCAGGCGGCATCCTCGTGCAAAACCGCGCTTGTCGTCTCTGGCGACCCGATGATCGCCACCACGCACATCTCGCTTGTTCTTGCGGCAAAAAAAAGCGGCATCCGCGTGAAAATAATCCATGCCGCCTCGATACTTTCGGCTGCAATCGGCGAGTCGGGCTTACAGGCCTATAAGTTCGGGAAAACAGTGACGCTCGCCTATTGGCGTGAAAATTACAAGCCAATGGCAGCTTACGACATAATCTCTGAAAATCTTGCGCGCGGGCTGCACACGCTTCTTCTTCTGGATATAGATGAAAAACTCGGGCCAATGGCGCCAGAGGCAGCAGCCAGGCTTTTGCTGGATATGGAAAAAGCAGGCGGAAAGGGGATACTGCTGCCGGAAACTATGCTGGTCCTTCTGCAAGGGGTGGGCTGGAGCCAAATGAGGAAAAGTTACCTTCAGATTCGCGCATTGGCAGCTTCAAGTTCCTGCTCCCCGGGCCAGCCTGCAATCCTGCTTATTCCAGCCGCGCTCCATTTCTTGGAGCAAGAAGCTCTTTTATCATTGGAAAAATAACCAGCTTGGGCCAAACTGCATCTTCGATTAACTTCCCATTCAAAAATATCTGTTGTCGAAAGCATCCTGATTTAGCCCCGGGATTGGGGCGAAATCCAATGGCGTTGGGCCATTTGGCAAGGCTTGCAAAAAAAAAACAATTCTGTTCCTCAGCGAGCGCCAGTTTTTGCGATTGACAGGGGGTGGCTGGCAAATCCTGTAAAAGAAAAGACCCTGCCCGCCACATCTCTCCACCTTTTTTTTTCAACAAGGGCAAGCACTGCGCCGCCCCGTCCCCCGCCCCCAGTCAGTTTCGCCCCCCATGCTCCTGCGGCAAGTGCGGCAGAAACCGCCCTCTCAATTCCAGCAGAGGACATTTTCCTCCTTTTCAAAAGCGCATGGTTCTGGCTCATCAGCGAACCCAGCTCTCGGGCGCTGGCGCCTTTCATTGCTGGGGCTATTCTTTCCCACAAAGGCGCGTACTCCTCGCGTATTTTCTTGCGCTGCCCCTCCGATGCCCCCTCCGGGGTTCCGGCAATTCCAAACTGCGAGGCAAATAGGCGCAGCATTTTCCCAGTGCCGTCTTTTTTCCCCACAAAAGTATCAATCAGCAGAAGGCTAGCATCCTTTGGAATGGCAAAGGCCGCTGGCTTTGAGTTGAATGCAAATGGCTGGAAGCTTCTTTGGAAAACAAGGGGCCGGCCATAAGCCACGGTTTTCGCATCTATCCCGGAGGCCTTGCCCCCATGCGCAACAGTATCCCCTGCCTGGGCCGCCTCAAATATCATTTTCCCACCGGCTTTCTTCCCGCCAAGCCTGAAGAGCCCTGCGGCAAAAGCGGCGCAAAGCGAGGCACTGGTGCCGACCCCCTTGAGCCTCCAGGCGGGCTTGAATTTTGCAATGCAGGAGGGGAAAGCCCCATCCGTCTTTTCGAGAACTTTTCCCGCCACCTCCGCAAAAATCGCAAGGTCATCCGGGCCATCATACCTTCCAGACCGGGCTATCACCCCATTGCCAAGCTCTGACCTAAGCGCAATGCCGTTTCCCTTCCAAGAGGAAAATTCAACCGCATTTCTCGGCTCTATCGCCAGAGCTAGCGCAGGCGAGCCATACACAACATAATGCTCGCCGAAAAGTATCGCCTTGCACGGCGCAGAGGATGAAAAACGCATGCAAAAATTAGGTTCAGCATGTTATTTAACCTTTCAAGTCACACCAAAGGCTCATGGATGAAACCACCTTGCTTGCGGCCTGCTCGTGCGCCGCGCTTGTAATCCTGGTATACCTTATGTGGCGCTCGGCAACTGAGAGCGAATGGGGCAACCTGACCAAGACTGAAAAGCGCCGCTGGCGCATGGAGGAGGAGGGCCGCAGGGGGGAAAAGGGATGAAAACCCGGGCAAAAGCAGGTTTTTCTGGGAAAGAAAAGAAAACCGCAGTGCAATTCCCTGCGGGGGAACCCAAGGACATTGCCGGGCCGAGCAGGCAGGCAGAATGCGATGTTCTCCAGCCCCTTCGGCAGCTTTACCTCGCCCTTCCGGTCTTGCCCCTGGCTGACAGGTCGACCTCCGCAATACTTTACGCATCAGTCGCGGCATATCTCGCCTTCACCGCGTATCTTTTCCTCTCCATTCCAAAAATAGAGCCCCAGCTTTCGCTTTACGAGTTCGCAATCAGCAAAAACGCGCTTTTGCAGCTGCAGCCCGGGGAATCGTATTCATACCGTGTCTTCTCGCCCGAAGGGGATTTCACGGTGTATTACGATATACGCGATTCCCCCTCTTGCACAGGGGTGGTGGTGGTTGAGCGGCTGCCTTCAGAAACCACCTCCAGGTGCGTGCTCCCCTCGGGCAACTTGGCCCAAGATGGGTATGGTAACGTGAACTGGGGCATGGGCAACCAGTCCATACTTCTCTTTTCCCCCTGGATGCTGGCCGCATCGGAAAATTTCACCTGGGAGGTAACCGCGGAAATATCTGCCGGCGGGGCGGTTATAGAAATGCCAGCGCGTTTCAACTCGCTTGGAAAAAAAGAAATCGCAGGAAGGGAGGCGTTTGAGGTGCTGGTTGGCGCCAGCGGGGAGGCGCCAGCAAAATTCACAGTGGATGCTCAAAAACGGGTGACGCTCTCATTCGATTCCAAAGACAATTTCCGCGCTCGCCTCATGCAAGCCCCGTTCCCTCTGGCCTGGGGCAATTCCTCCTAAGTCAAAACAAGCAGCATGCGCCTATTTTTTCCATTCCGTGCACGCTTTCACAAACGCCATGAAAAGCGGCGCGGGCCGCTCAAGGCGGCTCTTCAGCTCCGGGTGAGCCTGGGTGCCCACCCCAAAGCCATCCGGCCACTCGATTATCTCCACAATATTTCCATCCGGCGAGGTGCCTGAGATTACAAGCCCCGACTCCTCAAGCTTTGCCCGATAATCGTTGTTCACTTCATAGCGATGGCGGTGCCGCTCGGAAATGGCCTCCTGCCCATATGCGGCATGCGCCCTGGTGCCTTTTTTCAGCTTGCAAGGCCAGGCGCCCAGGCGCTGGTTCGCGCCCTTGTCCTTCACGCCCCGCTGCTCTGGCAAAAAGTCAATCACAGGATATTTTGTCCTCTCATCTATCTCGGTCGTGTTCGCCCCTTCCATGCCCGCTCGGTCCCTTGCCCACTCAATCACAGCCATCTGCAGCCCGTAGCACAAGCCGAGGAAGGGCAGGTGGCTTTCCCTTGCGTATTTTATGCAGGCTATCTTCCCCTCAGTCCCCCTGCTCCCATAGCCGCCCGGCACGATTATCCCGTCGCAGCCGGACAGAAGCTCCTCTGCAGTTGCCTTTCCATCATCTATTTCCGAGGTTTCCACCCACCTCACGTTCACTTTGGCGGCCTGGTGCGCGCCAGCGTGCACGAGGGCTTCTTTAACAGAGACGTATGCATCTTTCACTGCGGTGTATTTGCCGGTTATTGCGACAGTTATTTCCTTTTTCGGATTTTTTATCTTTTCCACAAGCGCCCGCCACTCTTTCATATCCTCGTTTTTCTCCTCCACCCCAAGCTCGGAAAGCAGCAACTCGCTCATCTTCTGCCTGTCAAGTATCATGGGCAGCTCATAAATGGTCTCGATGTTAGGGTCGTCGAAAACATTGCCGGGCTGCACATTGCAAAACATCGAAATCTTTTCCCGGGCTTCACGGTTCAAAGGCTCGTTCTGGCGGCAAATCACTATCTGCGGGTGTATCCCAAGCGACTGTATCAGGCGGTTGGCGTGCTGCGTAGGCTTTGTTTTCAGCTCCCCCTCGGAGAGCGAAGGGACCAAAGTCAGCTGCACAAAAAGCACCTTTTCCTCGGAAGCAAGCTGGCGCATCGCCTCCAAAAAGTAGCCGTTTTCCAAGTCTCCAACCGTTCCCCCAACCTCAACAATGACCACGTCGGCATCTTGCTCCTCGCCAGTTTTGCGCACCCACGCCTTTATCTCATCTGTCAGGTGGGGGACGATTTGCACGTCCCTCCCGAGAAAGCCCCCCTTGCGCTCCTTGTCTATTATGTTCCTGAACAGCTTGCCCCCAGTTATGCTGTTCTTTCCCGACAGGTCAACATTCAGGAACCGCTCGTAAGTCCCGAAATCCATGTCGCACTCGGTGCCGTCCTCCAGCACGAACACCTCGCCGTGCCTGAATGGGTTCATTGTCCCGCAGTCCACGTTGAGGTAACCGTCGAATTTTATTGGCGAGACTTTCAGCCCCTTGGACTGGAGTATCTTGCCTATAGAAGAAGTGACAATCCCCTTGCCAAGGCCTGACATCAGCGAGCCTAGGACAACAATGAATTTCCTGGTCTTAAGGCGCATACGGGAAAAGGCTACCGCGCGAACGCTTATATAGGTGATTTTTCCCGACGGAGTGGTTTTTACCCCGTGGAAACGGCGATGGAAAGGCCAATTTCCGGGCGCAACGCGTGGCTGCCCCTGCTTTGCAAAACAGCCGCCTCCCCAAAATCAAACAGTGCAATTATTATTCCCTTGCATTCCCAACACCTCACAATTACTTGGCTAATTTTGTGCGACAACCCTTGGCGGGTTTATGCTTAAGGGTTGCGGCGCCTCTGGCGCCGTACGACACTGCCAAGGGAGTGAGAGAGTGGAATTCAGCAAGATGGGGCTTGACCCCGCCATACTTAAGGCACTGACGGAAATGGGCTTTTCGCAGCCCACGCCCATTCAGGAGCAGGGCATACCCCTTCTCATGCAGGGCGAAGACCTAATCGGGCAGGCGCAGACTGGCACAGGCAAGACTGCGGCATTCGGCATCTGCATACTTGAACGGCTGTTTGCCGGAGGCAAAGGAAAATATGTCGAGCCCAACCGGCCGCACGCGTTCATATTGTGCCCGACCCGCGAGCTTGCGGTGCAGGTGGCTGGCGAAATAGGCAGGATAGGCAAGTACACTGGCGCCCGCGTGGTGGCGATATATGGCGGGCAGGACATTGAGAGGCAGATTTCGCCCCTCGCATCGGGGGTGGACATCGTGGTTGGCACGCCTGGGCGGGTGATGGACCACATGGAGCGGGGCACGCTGAAGCTGGACAAAGTCGAAGTGGCAGTTCTTGATGAGGCGGACCGCATGCTGGACATGGGGTTCCGCGAGGATATCGAGAAAATACTGCAGAAAACCCCGCACAGCCGCCAGACGCTTCTTTTCTCAGCAACTCTTCCGACTGACATATTGGAACTGGGCAAGCATTATATGAAATCCCCGCAGGAAGTGCGCGTTTCGGAGGATTCGCTTTCAGTGAAGAACATCAAGCAGTTTTATATCGAGGTTTCCAAATTCGACAGGCTCAACTACCTTCTTGCCTTGCTGCAAAAGGAAAAGCCCGGGCTGGCCCTTATTTTTGTGCGGACCAAGCACTCCGCAGACCGGATTAATGAGATACTGCAAGACCGTGGCTTCCACTCCATGGCTCTTCATGGGGACATGTCCCAAAACAAGCGAGACCGGTCGATGGATGCGTTCCGCAAGCAGCACATAAACATACTTGTGGCAACCGACCTTGCCAGCCGCGGGCTGGACGTCACCGATGTCACCCATGTGATAAACTTTGACACCACCGACGACCCGTACACTTATGTGCACAGGATAGGCAGGACTGGCAGGATGGGCAAGGAAGGCGTGGCAATCTCATTTGTTTTCTTCGACCAGACCAGCATCATTTCGATTATAGAGAAGGTGACCGACAGCAAGATGGAGCAGATGAAACTTGAGTTCAAGCCCGAAGAGCTTCCCAAACGCGTGCATTTCACACCTCGTGAAAGCGAAGGGCGGGGGGGCGAGCGGCGAGGAGGCTATGGCTCGCATCGGGGCGGGCGGGAAGGCACCCGCAGCGGCAGAAGCCACCAGGGCTTCAGAAGCGGCGGTGAAGGCTCATCAGGCGCAGGCGGGCACTCCAGGTCTGGGGGCTTTGGAAACAGGCGCAGCCCTGGGGGCAGGGGCGGGCGCGAGCGCCAGGTGCACACAGGCGAGCCTCGCGAGTACCAGTCCAAGCGCGGGCACTCCTACTTCGGGAGAAGGAACTGAGGCACGTTTTTATTCTTTTCCTCTTCATTCAAGTGCGAGGTGAAGCAATGAGCTTCGTAGACGAATTCATGGAATTTCTGAACAAGCACAAGGTGGTGGGGCTGGCGGTCGCCTTCATCATAGGCGCAGCCGCGGCAAAGCTGGTCTCGGCTCTTGTGAATGACATAATAATGCCAATCATCGCAGTGCTCATACCTGGCGGGGACTGGAGGACGTTTGCCCTGCAGCTTGGGCCGGTGAAGCTCCTCATCGGGGACTTCGCAGGCGCGCTTATCGACTTTGTCATAGTCGCCTTCGTCATCTTCCTGGTGGTCAAGTTCATCGTGAAGGACGAAGCCAAGTGACGTGAAAAATAAGCACGATTTTAAAGTCTGCAGAGCATAAGCGGCGCATGCGTTTTGCGCCGCTCCTGTTTTTTTTCTTTCTAACTTCCATAGCCTGGGCTTCAAACATCTCAAACCAGAATAGCGAATCCCCCCCAAATACCCCTGAAGTCTCAACGGTGGTATTTGCCAAGGCGGTTTACTCGAACGGGTCCGCAGTTGTGGGTGCTCCGATTGTAATCCTCGCCCGCACCAATGAATCAGATACTGTTTACAGATTATTCACAGACCAATCCGGCGGGGTCATTCTATCCCTAAAAAAAGGCAGCTATGAGATAGACTCCCTTCTGGACAACCCTTCAACGCCAGGTGTTGATTTTGCCTCCACGGCCTCGCTTGCTGTGCCATCCGATGAAAATGCCACGCTCATCTTCTACCCCTCTGGCAGCGTCGCAGGGAAGATCATATTTTCCGGCTCCCCTGTCTCTGGCGCCAGCGTTAGGGTCTCCTGCCCCTTCTCTGCATTTGATTATTCGAGGATAAACGGAGGGGATAGCGCCTTGGCAGGTGAGGCTGGGGATTTCCTGTTCCGCGCCCTCCCTGCAGGCACCTGCGTGATTTCCTCTTCGGCCGGGCAGCTTGCGGGCTCTTCTGAAGTGCAGGTTTCACCAGGGCAGGTTTCCTCGGCTTCGGTTGAGGTGGAGAGAAAAGCAGAGCCTGAAGGCATAGGCTGGCTGCCAATTCTTATTGTCTGCGTTGGCGCGTTGGCTCTGGCCGCCATCTGGCTCTATTCCAAAAAAAGGGGTGGCGCAGCACAGGGGGCATCAGGAGCGCAGAAAGCAAAGCCCAGGAAATCTGCCCGAAAAAGGGTTGAAGAAGGCGCTGTGGCGCCAGCCAAGCAAGCGCCCTACCGCAAAGCGGACGCCCAGCCTGAAGAGGAGAAATTCAACGCCTCAAACCCCAAAGCAGCCGCAGTTCTTGCCACACTTTCCGAGCGCGAGCGGGAAATAGTGAAGTTCCTCTTCAAATGCAACGGCAAGGCATTGCGCTCTCAGATGCAGCACAAGCTTCTCATACCAAAGACCAGCCTGCTTCGCAACCTGCGCAGCCTGGAGCGCAAGAACATCGTCAAGCTCATCCCCTTTGGCAGGAACCTGCTGGCTGAAATACAAGACTCGATTTTCAATTAGTTGCGCCCCAGCCAGCCAAGGCTTTGCCGTCGTGGGAAAGCCATCGGACCGCGAAAGGTTTATATATGGGGCCCGGATTCGTTTCGCAGCCTCCTTTTAAGCAAAGACCGGAGCAGTCCAACTGGAAGGCGCAGGTTGTCTTGCGTCCGGCTGGAAAGCGATTGCAAGGCGCTTTTGCACTTTGCGCGCATTATTCAAAAAGGGGTGTGAAAATGGAAATCGGAAAAATTGGTGCGATTGCATTTGCGCTTGTATTGATGCTGCAAGTTGGGGTTGCATCTGCCCAAAGCGCTGTTGACCCGACTGGCGCGCGGGCAGGCTGTATGTCGATTCCGACCTGCATTGCAGAGTATGAGGTGTACTTTTCCCACTACGATTCCAATGGCTGCGCAATATACGGATGCAGGGAAGCCATAATGGACAGCGATGTGGCCGTGTCAATATCCGTGCAGCCGCAGCAGGTCGATTTGTACGGCTCATTCCAGGTCTATGGCAAAGTTTTCTATGACTCGCATCCAAACCCGGCTGCGGATTCCGTTTCCAACCAGAAAAAATTCAAGGTTGTGACAAGCTACAGCGACTATGATTATGCGTCGCTTTCCGCAAAAAAAGGCAAGATATCGCTCGCCTCAAGCCCAAGCGTTGTTGACACGATTTTTGGCATATTCTCGAGCAAGGGCCAACAGGACAATGGGCAGGCGGCAAAAAAGGCAGGGCAGCAGCCCAATTCTCAGATTGTTGCACAGCAGGCTGAGGCAAACAAGCAGGAAAGCAAGGCATACCGTGCGTCTGATAATGCAAAGGAAGTGGCTGCCTCGGTCTCTTCGGTGGCAGCGTCAAACCAATCTGCCAATTCCCAGGAAAGGATAGACTATATCGTTCTTTCCCCTGGAGAAACGGCGGAGGTTTCAGCTTATTTCACGGCGCAGACTCCGGGCACCAAGCTTGCCCGAATAACGGTCTATTCCCAGGAGGCATCCTGCCCCATCAACCCATATATCGATCAGGCCTGCAAACTTGTGGAAAAGCAGGTTGCCCAGGCATCTGCAAAAGTCAACGTGAATAGGGAAGCGCCCCCCCAACCGCCGCAGGACAAACCATACGGCACGATTGCCCTGAGAAGCGGCTGGAACATGGTTTCAGTTCCGGTGAACTCCAAAATATCTATGGTAGAGGTTGCCGGCGCATGCGGCACAGCCAGCCAGGCCTGGCGCCTTGCTGAAAGCGGATATGTGAAAGAAGACACGCTGGTGCCTGGTTACGGCTACTGGGTAAAAGGCACAAAAGACTGCAAATATGAAGTGAAGGGGGAAAGCCGCGTCCGTTCTTTGGAGCCGCTTAATGCCGGCTGGAACCTGATAGGCTCGCTTGGAACGGCAGCCCAATTTTCCGACCTTTCAAGCGGATGCAGCGTTTCCTCTGGCCCCTGGCACTACAACACCGAACAAAAGCAATACGAATACTCCTCTTCCCTGCAGCCAGGCAAGGCATATTGGGTAAAGGTGGGTGGCGCGTGCAAGCTTGGCTTTTCATATGAGGACCAGCCACCCGCGCCCCCGCAGTGATGGACAGATGGCAATTTGAGGGCATAAAAGGTGATGTGTGGTGCAGAATATCTGGGCAATCATTGCGGTGCTTTTAGTATTGTCGTCAGGCTGCCTGCAAAGCCAGCAGCCGCAGGATGACAACAGCCCGCCCATGCCACCAGACGGCTCGCATGTGGGCGTGGTTGGGGCAAACCAGTCCGCCCCTGCCGCAGGCGGCTCGCCTTCTGCACTCCCAAGCCCCCCAACTGGTGGGAGCGGAGGCCCTGCTGGGAACGCGACAGGCGGCTCTCCAGGCGGGGAGCCCCCGCCACCGCCGCCAGCCTGATTTTTTCCTTTTTTGTTTTTTCGATTCAAGGCCAAATAAGTGGGAGCATGGGAGACATACAAAACGCACTTTCTGAGTTCGCCGAGCTTCTGATAGTTTCAATCTCGGGCTGCTCCCCAGTAAAAGAAGAGGAAAAAAGTAGTGCTCCCAACTGCGGGCCCTAGGGGGCTTCCGCCCCCTCAGGGTTCGCCCTCACTAAAGCCTTTATCTTCAGTAAAATGTCAAAAAATTAGAAAAAGAAATATGCTCCCAACGGGATTTTCACGCCAAACCGCGGGGGTTTGGGGGGAGCCGCACTAAGGGGGCAGCGCCCCCTTGGGGTGGCATTTGAACCCGTGTTACCGGCTTGAAAGGCCAGCGTCCTTGACCGGGCTGAACGATGGGAGCCCGTTTGCATTACTGCTGCAAGAAGTTAAAAAGTCTGCCGTTTCATAAATCTAAGGCGGCTTTGATGGATTTTTCAATACCAGTGCTGGTCAATGCTTTCGTGGCGCTGTTCATAGTGATGGACCCGTTTTCTTCAGTGCCGGTGTTCATGTCGCTAACCCGCAACTACTCCCAGAAGAAAAAGGACGAGGCCGCAATCATAGCCGCCCTGGTTGCAATCGGAGTGACGCTGGGCTTCCTTCTAATCGGACCCTATCTTTTGGGGGTAATGGGGATACGCATGGAGTCTTTCCAGATAGCTGGAGGGGTGCTTATGCTCCTTATAGCGGTTTCCTTCGCGCTGGGCATTGATTTTGGCAACAGGCAGAAAACCCCAATCGAGGCGGTTATAATCGGGGTGCCCATGCTGGCAGGCCCGGGAGTTATACTGACCACAATGCTGCTTTCCGAATCCCTAGGGATGCAACCGGTTGTGATAGCCTCGCTTGCAGCCTGCGCGGTAAGCTACGCTATACTGCGCCTGTCTGGCCGATTGCAGAAACTGATAAGGCCAAGCGGGCTGGAGATACTTTCCCGTGTGATGGGCGTGCTTCTGGCGGCATTCGCTGTCGAATACATACGAAAGGGGTTCGGGCTCTGATTTTGGCGCACGGCCCGGCTTCAGGTTCCGCAAAGCATGCGAAGCACGTCCCGGATTCCAGGGGCAAAGCCCATCACAGCAACGATGAGAAGAATAAATGCCCTGTCCTTTGCCGCAATCTTCTCCTTTGCCAGAAAATAAACTATTGCGGTTGCAAGCGAAAGCTTCACCAGGAAGAAAAGGAAGAAGCCAAGCGGGGTGGCAGTCCCTATTCCTGCGGAAAGCACGTGCTGCTCGAAATAGCGCGTGCCATTTTCCTTGGAGAAGATGTCGATAACCACGAAGGTGGCTGCGCCGTCGAGGGCCTGCCCAGCCACTGCGAGCTTTTCATGCAGCCCAATCCCAATCCCCCGGGCTTTCCTCAGCAGAAAAAGGCTAAAGGCGGAGCCGGTGCCAGCAATCAAAAAGACAATCGCAAGATGCAGCCAGTGGCTGGCAAATGGCAGGAGCAAAAGCAGGCACACAATCCAGAGGGCACCCCCAAAATAGGCGGAAAACAACGGTTTATGCATCACAATCCCGATTGCCAGGCTGGAGAAGAACAGCGCGGCTGTCACAAGGTAAATGCCGGGTGTAACTGTCAGGTACCCATATGTGAAAATGCCCGATGCGCTGATGGCGGAATAAGCCTGCCCGAAAATCCCGCCCCACAATGCTGCGGAGGCAAGGGCGCCAGAATCAGAAAGGTCGGTCAGCACCCGGCAGGTCGAGCCGAAAAGCACGAACGCCCCTACTGAAAGCAGGAAATCCCTCGAAGAAAAATCGAAGCTTGCATTTCGCAGGAGCCTCCAGATGAAGTAGAGGCAAATCAGGGCAATTGCGGCGTATGCGAGCGTGTTTATCGCATTGTAGCCGGTCCGCTCGAAAATCGGATTGATGAAGTGTTCCTGCAAAATTTCCCGCATGTTTTCCTTCATATCAATAAAGTTAAATTGCTTGCCTGTCTTCCAATGGCGGGCAATATCGTCAGGGGTGTGAGAATGGTAGATGTTTTTTCTGCATTCAAGGAGGCTTTTGCGGCTTTTGCGAAGAACTTGCCAGGCTGCCTTTTGCGCACAATAATTTTTGGTTTCTGCGTTGGAGTTTCCATGATGCTGCTGCTGGCGCTTGTTTTCGTGTTCAGCCTGCTTGCGGTCGGGGGCAATGCCAGCGTGGCTCTTTCAGGCAACATTTCCGCCCTTGCGCTTTTGAGCGGCTCGCTTCTGGCACTGTTTTTGGGCATAGCCACAATATCCTGGCTGCTTTCGGGGCTGGTGGCATCCTACTATGACTCGCTGTATTCCATCCTTTCTGGTAAAAAGCAATCCCTTGCTGGGTTTTTCACAAGCATCCCGAAAAAAGCCATCCCCCTCCTCCTTGCGCAGTTCATGCAATGGCTGATAATTGCGCTGCCCGTTTCCGCAATTCTAATAGCCGCCTCGGTTGCAGGGGCAGGAAACGAGGCGTTGTGGTTCTCCTCGCTTGGCATCGCAAACATCTATTCCGCAATAATCGGGTTTTTCACCGTGTTTTTGGTGGCATCAGTGGTCCTGGATAACAAAGGGGCGGTTGGGGCAGTCTCAAACACCTTTTCTCGCGTTGGGCGCAACATGCTGCCAACCGCCATATACATGCTAATCGGTGCACTATTGTCTTTTCCAATGATTTTGGCGATGGGCATTCCAGTGGCCGCCAGCATGGTGGTGAAGCAGGATATTTTGGTAAACTCCCTTTTGGCGCTGGGGGCTCTATTCTCTCTGGCCTATGCCTTCTTGTTCTATCTGCCATTCATAGCGCTTGCCAACATGTCGCTCTATAGGAAACTGCGCTAAATCCCCTGGGCGGCAGGGCAACCGCTTTAAATCCTTTTTTGCCCGAAGAGATACGGGCCCGTAGCTCAGCTGGTTAGAGCGGCAAGGCAGCAGCCCCATTCGAGGCTGCGCTCTCGCAGGTCTTATATGACACGCTCTTGCATAAGTGTCTTGGACAGCTGTAGGTCACGAGTTCGAATCTCGTCGGGCCCATTCTTTCTGTTTTTTCAAGAAAAGACACTATTCGCTTGCAGACTTGAGCATTTCCAGCCCGCAGGCAGCGACCCAAATTCCCGCCGAACAGGCAGCAGCTGCTTCTGGGATTGCCACATTTGGGAAGGGGGAAAACAGGGCATGCGCAACCCATGCCAATACGGCGGTTCCCGAAGCGGCAGCGCTTATGGCCGCCAGCCTCTTCTGCCCGCTGTGCCAAAGCGACCAGGACATAAGTGCTCCTGATATTGGGAAAAGAGCGAAGAATGCAACCGAGGCGTAGTAGTGCATTGGTCGGATGCTGCTTGGGAAAACCCCTATGGCTGCCAGGGCGAGGCAGGCCAGCAAGAACGCGGCAAAAGTCGCATATGCAATCCAGCTTTTCTTGAGGAGCAAAAGAAATCCGGTTGCAAAAACAGCGCTTATTATCCCGGCAATTATCAACCCGTTGTTGAAAAAAACATGCGCATCTTTTGCGACCCCCAGGTCTGAAAGGGCGTTGTTCTCCCAGGAAAATGAGGGGTAAGCCAGGATGGCAAGCGCGATGCAGGCAAATGCGGCAACTGGCGCGACAAGGCCGCATGCCCCTGAGACCTTAAGCCCGTGGTGATGCCACTTCAAAAGCAGGTGTGCAGCCTCCTCTTTCCATTCCATAGCATCCATACCTATTTATCAGTTGTTTTTTCAATCCTTTGCATGGCAAAGGGAGGCTTTCCGGTGCGTGAAATAGTTTACGAGCGAATAGACCGGCTGCTGTCATTCGCATCCGACGCGCTGAGGCAAAAAGACGAGCGGCACGCAAAAAGGTACGTTTTCCTCGCGCGCAAGCTCTCCACGCGCTACAACTGCCGGCTTTCCGCGCGGCAGAGGATGAGGTTCTGCAAGGGCTGCAATCTGCCTCTTGTCCCGGGGCTGAACGCCACAGTCCGCTTAAGAAAGCGCACAAAAAGCGCGGAATATCTCTGCAGCTGCGGGGAAACAAGGAGATTTAAATACTGATTTATTCATAATCAGACACAATAACTCGGGGGCGGGAAAATGTTTGTTTACGGCGTGCTTGTTTCGAAAGAGGACCTCAGCAACAAAGGCGGAAACAGCGCTTCTGCAAAGCAGACTGAGCAGCTTTGCCTCGAGAGCTTCAAGCAGCTTTCCCGGCTGCAGAGGTTTTTTCCAGGGGACATGTCAGACCTGCTCAAAGCAGGTAACAATATGCTGTATTTTTTCCGCAACCAAGCCCCAAGCATCTATCTCCAGGCGCCAGACCCAAACGAGCTTCCAAAAGGCTATGTCGCAGGGAAGAACGACTTCCTCTACCTCTCAACTTCATTTGATGATGAAGGGAGGGGCAGGCTCAACCTCGACCAATGGTGCGCCGAGCTGTACCAGAGGTTCTACAAAATCATGGACAACGAGCAGGTTCGCTCAGATTACCGCGCAATGGCGACAAACATACACAAGATAAAATCAGTTCTTGGCAATGATTTCGGGAAGCTCTGGAAAGACTGCAACTTCGATTACGAAAAATTGCTTTCTGCAGTCAATAAGCTCCCGAAGGAAACCCTTGACAAGATAAGCAGGAAATCTTCTCCAGAAGCTGAGAAGCTGGAACGCGTGGTGACCGGTATCATAAACCACGTTTCGCTTTTTGCAGCTATGCTTGCGCGCAACATGCGCTCTGAGGAGCTAGACCTGGAAAAAAGCGGGGTTGAATTTTCATCAGACGGGCATATCACCCTTGCCATTGCCACTGTATCGATGGGCGACATCTTAATGGCGGATTTGTTCAAGGGGGCAATGAAAGACATCGGCGACAAGTTCGAGCAGCCAAAATCTGGCAAGGAAAAGCAGGGCGCTGATGAATGGAAGGGCTACCAGCAGGGCGGCTTTGTATTTGCCGGCAAGACAGAGGACCAGGTCAAGGACACTTTTGACATGGCAGGCGGCAAAGGCACAGGCGAGCGCTTTGAAAATCTCGTGCTCAGGATGGGCAAGGAGTACTCCAATTACTTAAAGCTGGAGCAAATCACTTCTCCGCCGCAAATAGGTTTCATTGCCGGGTCTAGCGTAACCGCTGACACGCAAAGCCTGGGCCGTTCGCTTTTCATTCAATTCGAGGACGAGCAGAACCGCCAGAAGAAGAAGGGCAGGGAGCACAAGGGCGGGTCTGCCTAATTTTTTTTACAGGCAAATCCTCTGCTGAACGCCACCTCTAGCGCAAAGTCCCTCCTTCCGAAACCATTATATACCAGTATCACAGCATATCCCGAAGCCGGTATTGATTGGCTTTAGGGTTTCAGCCGTCTTTCCGGGCAGAATCATCAGTCCCAAAGAGGTGTTCGAATGGTGACAGTTTACGATGTTACGCCAAACAAGCTGGTGGACAAGGTCGCAGAAAAAATCAAGGGAATGGGCATCGCCGCCCCTGCCTGGATAGGCACGGTGAAGTCGGGCTCGCACACACAGCGGCTGCCCCAGCAAAAAGACTTCTGGTATAGGCGCCTTGCCTCTCTTTTGCGCAACGCTTACGTGCACGGCAGTGTCGGGGTTTCCTCGCTGCGCTCGCACTACGGGGCGCGAAAGATGCGCGGGGTGCGCCCCGAGAAGAAGAGGAAGGCGGGTGGGGCAATCATCCGCAAGGGCCTGCAGGCCCTTGAGGCTGCCGGCCTGATGGCAAAAAAGAAGAAAGGGCGGGAAATAACCGCTGCTGGAAAGAAGCTCCTGGACGCTGCCGCGAAGGAAGTGTCCTCTTAAGGATGGAGGGAAAACCTGCGCGAACCGCATTGGCAAATCTGCCTGCGGTGGCGCAAGACTTCGGGATATTCATGGTCCAAGAGGATGAAGCGCCGCAACAGGAACAGCTGCGCGCTGCCTACCAAAAGAGGCTGCAGCAAGCGCAGGCGGAGATGCACAAGAAAGGGCTGCTGCGCAAGATGCTCTCGGAAGAGGCGTATGAGCGCATGATGAACGTGCGCCTATCCAGCCCTGAGCTTTATGAAAAAGTTGTCGCCTCACTGGCGTATGTCGCGCAGTCTGGGCAAAGGATGGTCAGGATTTCAGACGAGCAAATCTACAGCCTGCTTCGCAAGATGACGCAGAAGCGGGAAACATCTATCGAATTCAAATCGAAATGAACGGAGTGGTTGACATGTTTCACCCTGGAAAAGTAATCGCAGTCCTGTCCCCAAAGGACAAGGGCGTTATTTCTGCTGACAAAAGCGTGCAGGCCACCATGCGCATGTGGGATGAGAATGTGCTGACGATGGAAGTGGCGCCCAAGATAGCGGGAAGATTGCGCGAGGGGGACATAGTGCTTTGCGACTACAGGCCCTCCAAAGGGCTTTCGGTGCCGGTTCCAAGCAACACAATAGTGAAGATACTCAAGGGAAAGGCCGCAGAGAGGATGTGGCAGGAGTACCGCGAAGTGCAGGAGAAGAAGAAGCGCCGCGAGCACAGCGATAAAGAGGCGCAGCAAAGCTACATTGGGTGAGCTCATGAGCAAAATCAAAACAGAAAGGGCAAAGGCAACGCTTGGCAAGATGATAAAGCGCAACAGGCGCATTCCTCTTTTTGTCATTGCAAAAACCAACCGCAAGGTGGTTCAGAACCGCGAGAGGCGCGCCTGGCGCAGCCAGAAGCTGAAGATGCGCTCGCAGAAGCGCCACAGGCTTAATTAGGTGATATCGATGGCAAACCTTGAACGCATTTACACCATTCCGCTTGGCGACGCGTATCTTCGCGTGCGAAACAAGCGCGCCAAGAGGGCAATCGCGTTTGTGCAAGCATTCGCGCTGCGTCACATGAAAGCCGAGGATGTCAAGATTTCAGAAGGGACCAACTCCTTGGTTTTCCGCGACGGCATGCAAAAGCCCCCTCGCAGGATAAAAGTCCGCCTGGTAAAAGGTGAGGATGGAATAGTCAAAGTTTGGCTGATAGGCGAGGAAGAGCGGCTAAAAGCGGTTTTGGACAAGAAGAAAGCTGAGGAAAACCGCAAAAAGGAAGATGAAAAGAGGGCAGAGGAGGCGAAAAAGAAGGAGGCGCAGAAAAAGGAGGAGGGGGCAAAAGATGCTTCCCAGCCCGCGCCAAAAGCCGCCCCTGGTGCCCAACAGGCAAAGCCTGCGCCGCAAGCGCAGCCTTCTACAGCAAAGCCCTCACAAGCCCCTCAGGCAAAGCCGCAGCAAGACCAGGGTGCGAAAAAGGCGCCTGTGCAGCCGGCAACGCCATTGCAAGCGAAGAAATGAGCGGGATGCCAATTTCGAACTGAAACAGGCGTGTTTTTATGCCGTTTTTGAAAACAACCAATTTCGGCAACCCACACCTCGGGCTTTTTGCCAGGGCATCGGAAAAAATGGCAGTGGTCGACATTTCAGCATCGCCAAAGCTCCTCTCCGGCCTTTCCCAGCTTGGGGTGGAAGTGCTCCCGGCAACGTTCGGAGGCTCGGGCTTGGCGGGCATTTTTTCAGCAATGAATTCAAATGGGATAATGGTTCCGCCCTCCTGCACCAAGGAGGAGGCGGCGGTTTTCAAGAAAAAGGGAATGAACGTTGGGGTGATGACAGGCGCGTTTTCAGCGTCGGGCAACAACATCGCCACGAATGATTTCGGGGCAGTGGCAAACCCGTTTCTTCCCAAAAAGGAGCTGCGCAAAATTTCCGACTGCCTTGGGGTGGAAGCAGTTCCCATGGGCGTGGCTGGCTATATGACATCTGGAAGTTCGGTGCTTGCCACCAACAAGGGTTTTGCCGCGCACAACCGCGCCTCCGCAGAAGAGTTAAAAGAGCTCCATTCAATACTGCGGGTGCCGGGGCAGAACTGCACGCTGAACACCGGAGTGGCTTTCGTTTCTCTTTGCGCAGTCGCAAATTCGCACGGGGCGATTTTTGGGGAAGAGAGCACAGGTTTTGAAGTTGGGCGAGTGGCCGAAGCGCTTGGCTTGGCATAATTGATGGTGATTTTATGGCAAAGTATCTGGTATGCGGAAAATTCGGGCAGGGCAAGACTTCACGGCCTTTCGAAAAGCAGGTGGAGGCGCAAAGCGAAAAGCTTGCGCGCGAGACCGCATATTCTCTCCTTGGCAGCAACGGAGGGATTAAAAGGTCCGCCATTTCCATAAGCTCAGTCGAGAAAATCTGAGGGGGTGCGAGCATGGCAGACGAAGAGGAACTTCAGCGTCTTTCTTACGAGCTTCAGGTTCAGCAGTCCAACGGTGAGGCAATCCGCCAGCAGATACAGGCTATGCAATCCAACATAATTGAAATCGGATCGGCAATAGAGGCTGTGAAAAACCTCAAGAAGATGAAAGGAGACACCTTGATCCCTCTTGGCTCAGGCACGTTCATATCCTGCCCGAAGCCAAATCCTGAAAAAGTCGTGATTTCCATAGGGGCAAACCTGATGGTCCAAAAATCGCCTGAAGAAGCTGTGAAGATGCTCGAGGAGAGGCAGAAGAAAATATCCGATGCCATGGGGATTGCGCAGCAGGATATGGGGCGGGTCATCCAATCCATAGAGTCGCTGACTCAAAAAGCCAGCGTGCTTGCAGCAGAGGAGAACAGGGATGTTCGGTCTTCTAAAGAATAAGATAGCCGGCTTCATCAACGGGCTGACCGGCAGGGAGGAAAAAAAAGAAGCGCCTACTTCCAAGTCACCATTGCCTGAAGAAAAAAAGGATGAGACAGCTGCAAAGCTCCTTCATTCTGATGGGGAAAAAAATGAAAAGAAGCCAGGCGTTAAAACGTCCCAGGCCCCCGCGATTCCTTCTCTTGCAAATGGCGCAAGGGCGAAAAACCCAGGGGAAGAAGCTTTGGGAAAAAACGCTGAACAGCAAAAACCAGACTCAAACTCTTCAAAAGATGCTCAAAAGACTCCGGCGCAGGAACCTCCTGCCAAAACCCCCCACAAAAAATCTCAGCAGGTGGCTCCGAGCGCATCGCTTCCGGTCGGGCAACCCTTGAGGGCAAAGCCGGATGCAGATTCGCAAGCGGTTGGGCGCCAGCCCGAAAAAATCCCGGCAGCCGCTTCTGGAAATCAACAGTCCCAGCCAAACTTGGCCCAGGAAAAAACCATTGGGGCTCACCATGACCTCTCAGGGCTGAGCCGCAAGGCAAGCTCGGAAAAGCGCGAAATGTCCCCAAAAATCGGCCTAGGGGCCACGATAAAGTCTTTCTTCTCAAATGAAATAACCATAGGGGAATCTGAAGTCTCCGACCTGGCCGAGGAGCTGGAGCTCTCGCTTTTGGAGGCTGATGTGGAATACGAAGTCTCAATCGAGGTCGTCTCGCAGCTTCGCAGCAGGCTGGTCGGCATGAAAGTGCCCAGGGACGAGGTGGCAAAAAGAACGAAGGAGGCAATTTCCCAAGTGCTCGAATCAGTAATGGCATCCGAGCGCAAGTTTGATTTTCTCGAACGCGTGCGCAGCCTGCCCAAGCCAGCCAAAATACTATTTGTCGGCCCCAATGGGGCGGGGAAAACCACCACCATGGCAAAGGTGGCGCAAAAGCTTCGGGGCGCCGGGCTGTCCTCAGTTTTTTCTGCATCGGACACTTTCAGGGCTGCGGCAATAGAGCAGACTGAGGTGCACGGCGAGAGGCTGGGCGTCAAGGTGATAAAAAGCAAATACGGCGCAGACCCAGCGTCAGTCGCATTTGATGCCATAAATTTTGCCCGTTCGCACGGGATAGACGCTGTGCTCATCGATTCTGCCGGGAGGCAGGACACCAATGCCAACCTGCTCTCAGAGCTGAAAAAAATCAACCGTGTGGCGCAGCCGGACCTGAAAATCTACGTTGGGGAGAGCATAGGGGGCAATGCGCTTATAGGCCAGATACGGGCTTTCCACGAGGCAATAGGCGTGGATGGAGCCATACTTACCAAACTGGACTGCGACGCAAAAGGAGGCACTGCCATTTCCATTGCAAAAGCAACTGGCATACCCATCATTTACCTTGGGGTTGGGCAGGGCTACGAGGACCTCATCCCGTTCGAGCCGCACAAGATAGCGTGGGAAATAATGAACTGAGGCTTTGCAAGAAGCAGCCTTGGCCCATATACATATTTTAACCTGCGGCGGGAATATTGTGCGTGGCAGCCCCTGTTTTCATGCTGGCTCCTAATTTAGGGGGGAAAAAGGAGCAAAGCGGACACCTTCAATTCCTGAATTTCTTGACACTCGACCCGGTGGGCAACCCTATTGCCGACCTTTCATCGTTCCAGAGGCAGTTTTTCTTCGAGTCCATTTTCCGCATGCTTCACATTTCCAGGGTGGAAAATGCAAAAAGGCTGGAGGCCTTGGGGCTCACGGGGAAAGGCGCAGCAGCCATTTCTTCCTGTGTGGCGGGCATTGCGGCTTTGAAGTCTGAATCCGAGCGGCAAAAAGCGCAAGCCCGCGCCCTTTTTTGGAAAAAGGAAGGCAAAAAATCCGGGCAGGATGGGGCCAGCCGGCTCCAAGGGACAGGCACAGGCGCGGTGGAAGTCTCGCAAAACAGCCTGGTTTTCGGCCCAAAGTCCATGGAAGTTTCCTTGGCAGCAGAAAAACTCGCCCTTGTTCTGGACGATTATGCGAGGGGAGACGAGGCAAAGGCATCTGCCGTGCTCTCCAATTTCCAATCCAGCCTAAGCTCGAAGGATTACAAGGCAGACGACCTGATGGCAGTGCTGCTTTTGGTTATTGAGGACGAAATCTGGTCTGGGGAAGAGGGCAGCATAGGCGCTGCCAAAGGCTCGGGCGCGGGGGTGCGCTCATCCGGCCTGCCTCCAAAAATGCGGGAAATTGCCAAAGAGTCTGCGGATGTGCGGCTGGCATCGGTGCGTGAAATGCTCCTTTATTACTTCCAGGCGCACCCACGGGATTACTCATCCGCCTTGGCAGCTGTGCTTGGCATATCTGCGGATCAGGAAGGGGATGCTGAGTTTTTGCAGGAGCGCCTCGCATACTGGCTTGCGCGCATCGGGAGTTTCGCCCTTTCCCAGCGCCTGCTGGCAGAAGCCAGGAAAAAGAACATGGATGCGAAGAAGTGCATGCTGGAGCTGGGCTACTTCTACGACAGGAAAAAGAAGAAGCTGGTCCTGGGCAAGAGGACGTGCGGGTCAGCTGTCAGTTCCAAGGGCATTGTGGACCTTCTTCTCTCCGGCTTCAAAGGCAATGGCTAATTTCCGCCCTGAAAAAGCTAAATCCTTATTTCGGCAGCACACACTGGCTGCTCCAAATCGAAGTTTGAAAGTGCCTGGGGCGCAATCTCCCCCAAATAGCCAGATTTCTTCCCATCCAGATAAAGGGCTGCACACCTGCCTTTCAAAAAAGGGCCGAATTCCTCAGCAACAACATCCGCTTTTTTGCCAACTTTTTTCGCAAGCGAGAACACCAAGCCCTTTATTTCGGAAAAAGACGCTTTGGGGTGCATTGAAGCGATTGCAAGACGGTCTTCGAGCTGAGGACTTGCAACAGGACCTATCTCATAAATCCTTATTGGCAGCTTCTCATTCTTGCTCCCCGAAAGAGCTGCAAGAAGATTGGGCAATATGGCCCGGCGGAACATAGTGCAATCCTCTGAAAGCGGATTTTCTATCCCAACCGCCTGCCCCGCGGGCAGCAATGCCTTTTCAGAAAGATTTGCGTTGGAAAGCAGCCAAGTTATCGCCTCATCATAACCAAGCCCTATCAAAAGCTCGTGGTAAGGCGGTTCTGGGTCTGCGTGGCCCACAGTTGCGGCTTGGGGAAGCTTTGGCTCGAAATTGTTGAACCCATAAGCTATCGCAACATCCTCTATCAGGTCAACCTCATTCATCACATCTATCCGGTAGCCTGGCACATAAACGGAGTTTCCCTCCACACGATGCCCCATTTTCACAAGAAGGTCTGATACCTGCTTGTCAGAAAGCTTCATCCCAAGCAGCCGCTCGGATTCCTTAACCGGAAGCGCCCATTTTGTCTCCTGCAAAAGAGGATAGGGTTTGCCCTCCAGCAGCACCTCCTCCAGTTTCCCGCCCCGCTCGGCAAGCGCTGCGCAGATGATGTTCACCGCTGATTTCACAGCCTGCTCGCTGATGCCGGTGCATTCTATGAATACCTCCATTGTTGCCCCGCTTAAGCGGGTAAGCTCGCCGTTTATTATGGGCGGAAAAGAGAGCACCTGCCCGCTGCTGTCGGTTATCATGGGGCATTTTTCCCCCACAAGGTGCGAGTATGCCATCCCTTTTTCGTGCCTGGCCAGTATCTCAAGGGGCGTCATCTTCTCCCCCTTGTCCAGCGGCACAAAAGAGACATCTTCCTTCCCGCAGGCAAAATACCTGAAAGGCGGAGCCACCTTGCCCAAGTCGTGTATGCCAATTGCCACCTTCCTGCGCTTGCGGCCCAGCGTTTCGTGCAGCTTTTCCTGCACCTGCAAAAGCGAGCGAAGAAGCGAGTCTGTCATGCGGATGCCGCGCACCACCGCGCAGCCGAACGCGGGGCGGACTGAGGAGACCGAGGCGTCTTTGGATACCTGTATCCGCGCAGGGGCTATGTGGTAGGCACTCGGCTTTTCCTGGAGGTAGCACCTAAGCGTCCTTGCCAGCCCCTCCACGCAGAGGCAGTCCGGCCTGTTTGGCGTCACTTCGACGTTAAGCAGCCCATCAGCCGTAAGCTCGGTGGGGAAGCCCAGCATGGTGAGCATGTCCATCGCCTGCTCCTTCTCCACGCTGACAAGCTCCTGCAAATCCTGCAATGCGAACTGTAGCTGCGCCATGCAAACCTATTTGAAGAAGGGGTTTAAGAGGGTTATTCTCAGAGGGAAAATATCGACTTGGAAACCGAGTTTTTCCTGTCCAGCTCAGCATTCAGGTAGTCAAGCAGCATTTTCTTGACGCGCAAGTAATCCTCCTTTCCCACCTCATGGTTCAGCACGGCATAGCGCTTGCCCTTCACGTTGAAGCAGAGTATGCACTCCTCGCACGCCTCGACATTGTGGCAAAAGTAGCAGCCGGTGCACTCACTTGAGCTGTCCACCTCGAAGCAGCGCCGGGCTTTGAATACGTCATAGCAATTGACGCAAAACTCAGAGTCAAGTATCCTGAAATAGCCCCCGAAAATGTACTTGGACTGTATCACTCCTGTGGAGCAGGCTGAGCGGCTGGAATTGGTCGCATCCCACTCGGACCAGGATTCTGTGGAGTCTATCGCCTGCGTCACCTCCGGCACCTCGCGGCTCTCCCCCTCCACCATCTCCATTGTCATGCAGGCTTTTTTTGCAACTTCTGCGGCAAGCTTTTGCAAAGGGAAGGCAAGATTGCCCTCGGAAACCAGGGGCCGGTTCTGCGAAACCGCCTCTTCCCTGGTGCAAAGGCAGCTGCCAGGGAGCTTGCGCACCACCGGAAGCTCAGGCCTGTAAGTTAGCGTGCCAAACTTTCCTTTCAAGCAGGCAACTGGGAGGGCGCGGGACTGCAAATAAGGCACATAATGCGAAATCCCCCTTCTTTCATTGCCAAGCACTATTTTTGCCGTTTCGGCAAAAGCCTTTTCCACAGAATGGGGCGCAGGCACAGTTGGTATGAGCCGAACCTCATCCTCTGCGCTCTCCTTCACGCCCATTCTTGCAAGGTCGGAAATGGAGAAAATCCTCTTGTTTTTGGAAAGCAGGGCAGCCATCTCCCCGGCAAGCTTCGCTTTCAGCTCTGCGTATTTTTCCTTGCCAAGCTGCACATTGCCTATCACCTGGCGCTTGCCCCGCAAATTGAAGCCGAAAATCACGTCTCTGCAGCTGTGGCAGTTGAACGAGTAGTACATGTCGGAGCAGAAGCTGCTGTAATATGTTTCGAACATCCGGTTGGCGGTTATTCCCTCAATGCAGCGCATGGAGTAGTTTATCTTGGGAAAAGCAGGTATGCCAAAAACATATTCAGATTCGCGCACCATTGATATGTAGGCGCCTCTCTTGACGTTTTTCACATTGTGCGCCCAATAGACATCTATGCAGTCTATCGCATTATCTACCATGTCCAGGTTTTGGTTTTTCCCGAATGTTTTGTTTCCGCAGTAGGCGAAACTCTCGCTGGCAGCGCGGAAAAGCGAGTCAATGTCCTTTATGTCGTTTACCGAAAAGGGCTTGGCTGGCGCTGCGGGGATGCTGTTTGGCGAGACAAAGCGCGCGCCTTTGGGGTAATAAGGGCCGGCAAGGAAAATCTTTCCAGCATCTTTCTTCTCGCCCATTATCGAATAGGGCAGCATTCCCTCTTTGAGGTAAGGCTCGAATTCGAGGAGGGAGCCGACCTCGCGCCCGAAAAGTATGGAGCTAAGCTTCCTGAACGCGGTGTCAACAGGTGCGATGTCGAATTTCTGCGCTGCCACGGCTAAGGTATGGTGTGCTGTGTTTAAGGCTTTTTGGCTATGCCCCTTTCAGCAGATTTCCTCGACAAAGTGCTTTCTTCCGCCCACAGTGACCGAGGGCGCCTCTGTGATGAAGTAGGTCTCTCCGCTGAGCCTGACTGTGGGCACCGCGTCCTCCAGTATTACCTTTAGCCGGTTGCCCCGCCTCTCAAATGCCAGGCTTTTTTCGCCCTCGCCGTTTATTTCCATGTTTCTCCATTATTAGACAAACAGTATTTAAATATAGTGGTTAAATAAGGAAAAATAAGATATATGCTCTTTGTGTCTGCGTCTGCTGGATGGTTTATAAACAATTCGGGGCAATTAAGAGCCGGTCTAACCATTTTTCCGAAAGGTGGTCATGTGAGCAAGATATTCTCTTCAGCAAAGGAACTCAAGGAGGGCAAATACGTAATCATAGAGGACATACCCTGCCGCATAGTCAACATCGATTCCTCAAAGCCCGGCAAGCATGGCGCAGCCAAGATGCGTGTGACTGGCATTGGCATATTTGATGGGCAGAAAAAGCAGCTTCTGGCGCCATCAGATGCCGACGTTGAGGTCCCTATAATAGAGCGGCAGACCGCGCAGATAGTTTCTGTGAATGGAAACACGGTGCAGCTTATGGACACCACCACCTACGAGGTCTTCGAGCTTACGCTGCCGCCAGAGCTGGTCGGGGATGCCGCGGCCGGCAAGGAAGCGGAAATAATGTTCGCAATGGAAAAGAAAGCAATAACAAGGATACACTAAAAGATGTGATACGATGGAACTTGCAATAGTTGACAAAAGAGAAAACAAAGCGCTTGGGCGCACCGAGCTTTCCTGCACGGTCTCTTTCGAGAAGGCAGTGCCTTCCCGCAAAGAGCTGCGCGAGGCCATAGTGGCTGCAATCGGGGCAGACCCCAATCTTCTAGTCATAGTTTCAGCCACCAGCGGGTTTGGCACTCAGAAGGCTTTTGTAAGCGCTCATGCCTACAAGAGCAAAGAGGCTATGGCTGTGGAGCGACGCCATCTTCTGGTGCGCGACGGGCTTGCCGAAAAGAGCAAGAAAAACGCAAAAAAAGCAGCTCCTGCCAAGAAGTAAGGTGATTCCAATGGCCGACCCAAAGGCAAAACCAGCGAAAAAATTCAAGGCGTATTCACCCACAAAAGCATGCCCGAAATGCGGATCTGGCGTTAGGCTTGCTGAGCACAAGAACAGGCGCGCCTGCGGCAAGTGCGGATATTTTGAGAAGAAGTGAGCCTGTGAAAAAGGCGGGCTTCCTTGTTTTAATCTGTTTGGCAGCGCTGCTCGTTTTTCTTTACCCGCCCGGCTCAAAAGGGGCAGGCGCTATTTACACCCCTCTTGCGTTTCTCTCAATAGCGATTTTCCTCTCATCCAGGGAAAAAGGGCTTTCCTCCTGGCTGGATTACCTGCGACTGATGCCTGAGAAAAGGCGAATATTCCCCCTTCTGGCTTGGGGGCTGCTGGCGCTTTTCTGCTGCGGCGCCCTCACCTTGTTTCTATCTGGAATTCTTTATTCTTTTGGGATTCTGGATACAGCCCCGGTGAAAGAAAAAATACTCTCGCTGCCCTTAATCGCGCTGATTTCCTCCTTCACTCTCGCCCCGCTTGGCGAGGAGGCGCTTTTCAGGGGCTACCTTTTCAGAAAACTTGGCGAGCCATCCTACAGGCAAGGGCAAGGCAGCGCCAGGCTGGGCGGCCTTAGGCTCAGGAAGTCTCTTGCGGGGGTCAGGCCATCTTTTAGCGTGCCCTCATTTTCGTTCCCTGGCTCATCCGTTGTATTCAGTGCGCTCATCTCCTCGCTGTTCTTTGCCCTTCTGCACTTTTCTTACGGGTCTGCGGCGGAGATAATAGTGGCCTTTTCAATCGGCATGCTATTATGCGCCGTCACCCACAAGACCAAGTCGCTAATTCCGGCGGTGATTGCGCATTCCGGTTTCAATTTCCTTTCCGTTGGTCTGGGCATACTCTGCAGCAATTTCGGGTGCCCATTTTAAGCCTCTCACACCAAGGTAAGCGCTATGGGAATCTGCCTGGGGATAGAGTCCACCGCGCACACGCTGGGCGTTGGCATATGCAGCCTTGGAAAGAGAGGCAGAATTTCAGTTCTTGCAAACGCCCGGCACATGCACAGGCCCCCGCAAGGCACCGGCATAATCCCTCGGGTGGCTGCAGACCACCACGCCTTGTTTCTAAAGCCTGTTCTTGGGGAGGCTCTTGCCTCTGCTGGAATTTCTCTGCGCGAGGTTGACCTGTTTTCCTTCTCCCGCGGCCCTGGAATCGGGCAATGCCTGCGGGTTTCATGCTGCGGGGCGAAATTCCTCGCCTCCAAATACGGCAAGCCCATACTCGGGATAAACCACTGCCAGGCGCACCTGGAAATATCAAAGGGGCTGCTAAGCATGCGAGACCCGCTTTATGTCTATGTCAGCGGCGCTAACACACAGCTGATAACTGGGAATTCCAGGCGCAAAAAGGGCGATGCGCGTTTTTTGGTGCTTGGCGAAACTCTGGACATGGGCCTGGGCAACCTGTTCGACGTATTCGCGCGCGAGGCAAAATTCCCGCACCCACACGGTTCTGAGGTTGCAAGGCTGGCGCAAGATGGCGAGTATTTTCCGCTCCCTTACACTGTGAAGGGCATGAATTTCGCATTCGCAGGCTTGCTCACCTCTGCAGTAAGGGCAATAGGCAAGCAAAAGACACAGGACATCTGCCGCTCGCTTCTGGAAACCTCGTTCGCTGAAATATGCGAGGCAGCCGAGAGGGGGCTTTGCCTGACTGGGAAGAACGAGATGACGGTGTGCGGGGGTGTGGCGCAAAACCAAATGTTCTGCGGCATGCTTTCAAAGGTCTGCCAAGGGCAAGGCGCGAGATTTGGCGTGGTTGCGCCGGAATACAACGCAGACAACGGGGCAATGATAGCCTACACCGCGCTTTGCGAATGGCAAAAGGGCAAGCGCGAGAAAATGAAAAATCTCAAGCCTGACGGTTATTGGCGGATAGACCAGGTCGATTAGAGTCTCAAAGAAGCGAGATTTTCCTGCCGTTTTTTTGCAGCACCACGTCCGAGCCTTCGGTTATGGTGCCGATTAGCGAAGCTTTGATGCCGTGCTTTTTCGAGATGGCCATCACTCTGGTGGCTTCGTTTTTCGGGCAGACTGCGCACATGCCCACCCCAGCGTTGAACGTCCTGTAAAACTCGTAGTCCGAGCCCATCTGTTTTTCAAGCTCTGCCATGACACCCTGTGTTTTTGGCATGCCCTCAAGCAGGAAGCCGACCTTTGCATACTCCCCTATTCTTGTGAGTTTTGAAAAAGCCCCTCCTGTGATGTGCGCCAGCCCGTGCATTTCGCACGATGAAAGCATTTCCAAAACAGGCTTGACATAAATCCGCGTGGGCTCCAGCATTTCCCTGCCCCACTTCTTCGCATCCAGGATTTTTCTTGCAAGCGTGTAGCCGTTGGAGTGTATCCCTGAGCTTTCCAAGCCGACAACAACATCTCCAACCCTCATTCTTGCCCCTGTCAAAGGCTCGCCTTCCACAATGCCAACGCAGGTTGCCGCAAGGTCGAATGCCTTTTCCCCGCCAACTATCATGTCTGGCAATATGGCGGTCTCGCCCCCGATTATCGCGCAGCCTGCCATTTTTGCACCTTGCTGCAGCCCTTTCATCACCTCGGATACAAGGTCAGCATCCTCGTGAGCAAGCGCAAGATAGTCCACCAGCACCAGGGGCTTTGCCCCAAGGCAGATGATATCGTTTACATTCATGGCAACGCAGTCTATCCCGACCGTGTCATACTTCCCAACCTGCTCTGCCACCATTATTTTGCTCCCCACACCATCGCAATGGATTGCAAGAGTGCTGCCCCCCGCCCTGAAAAGGCCCGCATAGTGCCCCTTTATGGGCAGCACAAAATCAGGCATAGATGAGAAAATAGCGTCGTTTATGGCGGCGTGCATGCCCCTGACTTTCTTGACATCCACTCCGGCTGAGGAATAGGTTTTCATGGGTGGATTTGGCGCTTTGGCTATTTAAATGCTTAAGGGCTTAAGGCGCAGGGTATGTGCCATCATCGCTGGCAGCAATGCAAATCGGCAGCCTGGTAAAAAACGTTTTTAAGCGTTTCATGCGATGCCTTTGCGAGGTGTTAGGATGGGTGTAGAGAATCTGGTTATGGGCTTAGGAATCGCCCTGGGACAGCTTATTGTCGGGCTGGTTCTTGCAATGGGCTCGGTTTACCTTGGCTTGAAGATGTTTGACAAGCTCACAGAGGGGACTGACGAGATGGCTGAGCTGAAAAAGGGGAACGTGGCAATAGCCATCCTTCTGGGCGCAATCATCTTTTCTATCGCAAACATAGTGGAGGGCGGAGTTTCCAATCTCACTCAAACCGTGGTGCCTGGGCTTTCCATGGTGCAGGTTTTTGCAGCCCTTGTCATAGGGCTGGTGAACTTGGTAATCGGGGTGATACTGGCGATATTCGCAATATACATCGCAATAAGCGTGCTTGACAAGATAACTGTGGGGATAGACGAGTTTCGCGAGCTGCGCCGCGGCAACGTGGCAATCGCCATCATAATGGCGTCAGTTCTCTTCGCCGTCTCCTTTGTCATAAAAGGCGCGGTTGTCGGCATGGCGTCAGTGCTCTCGCCCCAAAGCGTGGCAGCGGCGCTTGGCTGGGCCTGAATAATTTGAGCCAAAGGCGGGCTTTTTTTGCCCGCCTCTTTATGTTTTTTCACCTATTTTTTCAAGCGACCAGCTTTTTCTTCAGATTCTCAATCATGTCCGCAGACATCTTGTGCAAGTCGTATTCGTGCTTCCAGCCCCAATCCTCGCGGGCCTGCGAGTCGTCTATTGACATTGGCCAGGAGTCCGCTATTTTCTGGCGCTGGTCGGGGGCATAGGAACAGGTGAAGCCCGGCACCAGCCGCGCCACCTCATCCGCAAGCTCTTTGGCTGTGAAGCTTATTGCTGCGAAATTGTAGCTGTTTCTCACAGTCAGCTTTTCCCGGGGAACTTCCATCAGTTCTATCGTGCCCCTGATGGCATCTGGCATGTACATCATGGGCAATTTGGTTTGCGGCCCTACAAAGCACTGGTAGCTGCCCGTTCGCAGCGCCTCGTAGAAAATGGCCACTGCATAATCGGTGGTGCCCCCCCCAGGCTCGGCTTTCCAGGAAATCAGCCCGGGATAGCGCACAGAGCGTATGTCCAATCCGTATCTTTCATAGTGGGTGTTGTAGTAGCTCAGGAGATTCTCCCCAGCCACTTTTGTTACGCCATACATGGTGGTCGGCTCAAGCACTGTTCTCTGAGGGGTGTTGTCCCTCGGAGTGGTAGGGCCAAAGGCAGCTATCGAGCTTGGCCAGAAAATTTTCTTCACCCCGCACTCTCGCGCCACATCCAGGGTGTTTTTCAGCCCGATAAGGTTGATTTCAAAGGCTGCGTCGGGATTTTTCTCCCCTGTCGCAGAAAGCAGGGAAGCCAGCTGGCATATGGTGTCAATGCCGTTTTCCTTTACTGATTTTTTTATGGCATCTTTGCTGGTCACATCCCATTTCTCACATGGACCGGATTCCAGCATGAATTTTGGGAACTCGGATTTCCTTGTGGTTGCAACCACATTGTCATTGCCATATTTCTTCCGCATCGACATGGTAAGCTCGGTCCCTATCTGCCCGACTGCGCCGATAATAAGCACTTTTGCCATTTAACCACCCACGCTTCAAAATTCAGGCTAAAAACGTTATAAATGCTGAGGGGCACATTACGTCATCAGTCGAGGTGTGGGCATGGCAAATTTTCTCCTTGTGGGCAACGGGGCGCGCGAGCACGCGATAGCAAAGAGCGTCTGCAGAAACAGCGCGGTGAAGCTCTTTGCGTTCATGTCCGCCAACCACCCGGGCATTGCCTCGCTTTGCAAAAAATCAGGCGGGCAGTCAGCAATTGGCGACATCCACTCCCCGCCAGCAGTGGCGGCATTCGCAAGGCAGCATGGAATCGAGCTGGCATTCCCCTCTCCTGATGCTGTTCTGGCAGCAGGTGTTGTGGATGCGCTTCTTGCAAGCGGCATTCCCTGCGCTGCGCCCACAAAGGAGGCTTCGCGCCTCGAATGGGACAAGTCATATTGCAGGGAGCTTCTCAAGGACTACAAAGTGCAAGGCCAGCCAAAGTTCGGCATATTTGACACTGAGCGCGAGGCGCACTCATTCATAGATTCCCTTGGCGGGCAGGTGGCGGTAAAGCCCTCTGGCCTGACTGGGGGCAAAGGGGTAAAGGTCACCGGCTACCAGCTGAAAGACGGTGCAGAGGCGAAAAAGTACGCCTCCGAGCTCCTTTCCACAAAGCTTTCCGGGCTCCCCACCATAGTGATTGAGGAAAAGCTGGAAGGCGAGGAGTTCTCGCTGCAGGCTTTTTCCGACGGAGAAAAAGTGTATGGCATGCCTATGGTGCAGGACCACAAACGGGCGTACACAGGCGACATCGGGCCAAACACGGGCGGCATGGGCTCCTACTCTGGCGCAGGCAACATTCTTCCATTCGCAAAGCAGCAGCACTACGATTCTGCGATGTTAATAATGCAGCAGACAATAGAGGCATTCAGGAAGAAAACAGGCAAGCCCTACATAGGGGTGCTTTACGGGGGCTTCATGATAACCGCGCAAGGCGTAAAGCTCATCGAATACAACTGCCGCTTCGGCGACCCGGAGGCAATGAACATACTGAGCGTCCTGAAAAGCGACTTGTTCGGATTGCTGCAGCAGATGTCGCAAGGCAAAATCAAGCGGGCCCCAAATTTCGAAAAGAAAGCCACTGTCTGCAAGTATTTGGTGCCAGAGGGCTATCCTGGCAAGTCCATTACAGACCAGCCCCTAAAAATAGATTACGCTGCGATTGCTTCCTGCGGCGCCAACCTGTTTTACGCCTCAGTCTATGAGAAAGACGGCACTATCTATACGCAGTCTTCGCGCTCAATCGGTCTGGTGGGCATTGCCAGCACTATTTCGGCGGCGGAAAAAATAGCAGAAAAAGCCTGCGGGGCAATATCAGGCAAGGTATGGCACCGCAAGGATATCGGCACGGACGCGCTTTTACAGATGCGGGTTGACCATCTGAAAAAACTGGATGCGATTTAGATTTTCTTGTTTTTCTTCCAGTCAAAAACAATCGGCAGCCTGTGTTTGCACGAGGGGCACTGATTTCCTTTCACCAGCCTGTTTTGAAGCATGGACATGCCAGCCCGTTCAATCACTTTCTCGCCGCACGCAGGGCAATAGGTGTTCTCCCCAGGCTCATTTGGTCGGTTGCCCGTATAAACGTATTTCAGCCCCTCTTCAAGGGCAATTTTCCTCGCCCGAGAAAGGGTTTCCACAGGGGTTGGGGGAAGGGCCATGCGGTTGGCGGGGTAGTAGCCGGTGAAGTGCAGCGGAATATGCGGGTCAAGTTCCCTCACCCATTTTGAAAGTGCGCGTATCTCCTCATCTGAATCGTTCAGCGTCGGTATAAGAAGCGTGATTATCTCAACGTGCATTCTCCTGTGCAAAAGCTTTATGGACTGCAGCACAGGCTCCAGGTGCGCCCCGCCGCATATTTCCTTGTAGAACTTGTCGTCAAACGCCTTTAGGTCTATCCTTGCAGCATCCAACCATCCCATCTCCTTGATTGTCTCTGGGGTCATGTAGCCGTTGCTGACAAACACATTGTATAGCCCGCTCTTTCTCGCAAGCACCGCGGTGTCTTTTGCATATTCGTAGAATATTGTCGGCTCGGTATAGGTGTAAGCAATGCCTTCCGAGCGCGTGCGAAGCGCAAGCTCCACAATTTTTTCGGGCGGAATGTCCTGCCCCATTATTTCTGCGGGCTGCGATATCTCATGGTTCTGGCAGTGGAGACAAGAATAGTTGCAACCAGACGCGGCAAAGGAGAAAACCGGCGATCCGGGCATGAAATGGTAAAAGGGCTTTTTCTCAATCGGGTCCACGGCGTATGATGCGCATTTGCCGAAATTGAGCGCATACAGCGTCCCAGCATCGTTCTTCCGAACGCGGCAAAAGCCGGTTTCACCGTCTTTCAGATAGCACCGCCTCTGGCACAGCGTGCAGGAAACCGCCTTGCCTGGCATCTTGCGGTAAAGCTCGGCCTCCCTCATAAAAGGGATTTTGGGGAAAGGAGTAAATATGCTTTTGCCAAAGCCTATATCATGCAAAGAAAGGAAGGCTTGGTGCACGTCCTTACGGGCGATGGCAATGGCAAGACCACCTCTGCAGTGGGAATAGCCGCGCGGGCGGCAGGAAGGGGCTTGAAAGTGGCGTTTGTCCAGTTCCTCAAAGGGGGCTTCTCAGGGGAGCTTGCATCGCTTGAGAAGCTTGGCGTGAGGGTGATTTCAAAAACGAAAAGCTGCCCCAACGCAGCCCAGCATGAGAAGCAGCTGGCTGAAAAAGGATTCATCATTTTTTGCAAAGGCTGCTTCAATACAAATGATAGGGACAGGGGGCTTTGTGCGGAAGCTTTTGAGAAGTCAAAGGAGTTCTCATCATCAGGAAAATACGACCTCCTCATCCTTGACGAGATATTCTGGGCGGTTATCGAGAATCTGGTGACCAATGAGCAGCTCCTGGCGCTTATTGCAGGCAGGCACCCCTCCTGCGAACTGGTCCTTACCGGGCGGGGCGCCACCCCTGAAGTGGAAAAAGCAGCCGATTATGTATCTTATGTCGGCAAGATAAAACATCCCTTCGACAAGGGCGTGCTTTCCCGTTCTGGCGTGGACTACTAGGCAATTTAAAGCTTCATCATTCATCTAAACCCTGCTTTTGTGGTGTGTGGATGGCTAGGTTCGAAGCGCAAGTGACTGTCAAGGGGAATAATGGCAGCTGCCAGACAAAAACCATCAGTTTTTCCTCAAAACAGAACCTTGTTGCCGCAATCAGGCGCGAGTTTTCAGACATGAAATTCCTGT
Organism: Microcaldota archaeon; assembly: GCA_964392435.1. GTDB lineage: Archaea > Micrarchaeota > Micrarchaeia > Anstonellales > Anstonellaceae > UBA10161. The sequence continues at coordinate 179,683 of CAYMOY010000002.1, read as the reverse complement.
TTGACAAGAAATATGGCCTGGAAATAATATCGATAGGGGGCATCACGAAGTCTGAACAGGCCGGGGTGCACTTCACGATAAACGGGCAGGTGCCCTGGATAATCGACCCGCAAACCGGCAAAAAGCTCTACATCTCCCTTTATCATATCTGGGCAACCCCGCAAATGCTCTCTGGCGCCCATATAGTCCTCGAGCTGGTTTCGGTTTCGTGCGATTTTGCAGGCTCGGTGGTGGATGCCCGGCCGAAGCTTCGGACAGAAACTTTCGAGCTGGAATCCCTTCCAGCGCAAGCGGCAATCCCGCCAAAATACAAACTTTGGGTCCAAAGCCCCCTGGTTTCAGAGCAGGCGCGCCAAGTCCCTGCGATAGACCACTTCCGCTTCTACCTGCTTATGAGCATGCGCAATTTCGGGGGTTGGAAAAAGAGGCCGCGCGAGCTGCAGCAGCCAGAACTCTTTTTGCCTGCCCCTGTTTTCTCTCCAAAGGAAAGCGAGCGCAGGGCCTCGATGCGGCAGTTTGGCATGCAGCCATTGCAAGAGCGGATGTTTTCAAATTCCTGCTTGCCTCAGGGCGCAGGCGAATCGCCGCTTCTGCCTTGCGGCCAAGCAAATGCCTTTCCTGGCGCAATTGCGCTTGAGGGGGGAATAGGGGAAACGCAAGATTCTCCCAAATCAATTTCAAGCGCAATGCAGGGGGCTTCTTCAACCAGCCCAGCTGCGCGCTTTCAGAAAAGGCGGCTGCAAGCCATCCCTCCCAAGCTTTCCGGCAACTCAATAGCAGTGAAATGCGTGCCCCTGTCCAGCATCTCGAAAATAAGGGCGGTCATATTTGACTTGGACGGGGTGGTGGTGGACAGCGAGAAGGCGCACCTGGCAACCTTCAACAAGGTGCTTCGCCCCTTGGGTATCAATATAAGTTCCAAGGAATGGGGGCTCAATTACACGGGAATAGGCTCGGTGCGGATAATGGAAGATGTTTTCAAGAAAAACGGCATTAAGGGGAGCGCAAAGGAGCTTGTGCAAAAGCGGGCAAAAGCCTACCAGCAGCATCTGGAGCAAAAAGGCCTTCCTCAGATAGAGGGTTTCAAGGAGTTTTACTCATTCATCAGTCATCACAAGGTGAAGTCCATAATCGCCTCGGGCGGGCACAGGCAGCACATCGCAGCCTCGCTTAATTCAATAGGCTTGCCTTCGATGGACTTTGTCGGGCTGGAGGATGTCCGGCACCCCAAGCCCAGCCCCGAAGTATTCCTGCTTGCGGCAAGGAGGCTGGGCATCAAGCCTTCCGAGTGCATAGTGGTGGAAGACTCCCTTTCAGGGGTGCGGGCAGCCGCATCGGCAGGCATGGGCTGCATCGCCCTTTCCACCACACTGCCTTCCGCCACGCTGCGAGGCAAGGCAAGCGTGGTTTTCAAAAATTACCGGTCTTCAGGCTTTTGCAGACTTGCTGCGCGCCTCATCTATGGCAAGAAAAAAAATTCTGAAAAAAAAGCAGGCAACTGCTGGGCTGATAAGGGCAGGTCATCCAAAAAATCCAAGGGAGCGGGAAAAAGGTTTCGCAAGCCTGTGCTGCTTTCGCCCAGCTAAATTTTTCCGGCGGGGGCAGTGCCTCGTTTTTGCTGTTCGGACAAGAAATTCTCGGACTTTTCCAGGACTTCACAAGCATTCTTGAAGCTCATTTTCGCGCAAGCAAGCCTGAAAGGCAGCCACAAATAACCAACGTGCTCATCCGAGAGAGTCACACTTTTCTGGGCAGTCTTTGCCAGGAAGAAAACCACTTCTTTTGGTATCCTCTCCCCCCTTCTAACAAAGCAGTATGATATGGTGTGCCTAAAACCGCTGAAAAACTCAAGCTCGCAAATCCCGGTTTCCTCGAATATTTCTCGCCTGGCGGTTTCCTCCTCTCCCTCCCCGGTTTCCACATGCCCTTTTGGCAGGTCCCAGTGCCCTTCCCCGTAATGCAGCACAAGATAAAGCCTCCTGCCGCCGTCTTCCCTGAAAATCGCCGCGCCGCACGATTTTTCCTGTTTTCCCATGCAAGACCTGCCCAGCAAAGCTTGATAAATGTTTTTTGCGATTTTGTTGCAGGCGACCATGCGCCAGAGGCGCAGAACAAGAGGGATTGGATGGAACAGATAGCCCAGCAAGTCACAGTCCAGAAGCCCACTCCAAGAGAAGTGCACGACACTGTCATGTCTTTCGGTGTTTCGGATTTGGACGCAGGGCTGGTTGCAGATTGCTTGCATGTCGGCAAGTCCACCACCTGGATGAACAACGACCCGGTTTCCGACAACATCAACGAGAGGCTCGCAGGATTTTTGAAGGAGAAGGGCTACGGCTTTGAGATAACAGTCACGCCTGTGCGGATGGGCAAGTACATCTGGGATGTCAAGAAGCACGGCAGCCGCCAGTGAAGCTTCTTAGTGGATGGCGCAGCGCACTTGCTAAGGGCGTCAAGGCGCATGGAAATGGCAAAATGTTTTCCGGCAGACTTTCTGCCCGCAAGCCAAAACTGGCGCCAAGAAGCCAATTAAAGCATAAATCTGGGGCTTAAAGGAGGGATTCGCCCTCTGGGAGCTTTCTCGGGCCGTTGCCGGGCCGACAGGCGAGGGTTTTTTGCACGCCCTCTATTTCCTGCAGCATCCTTTCTACCTCTCCTGCGTTTCTTTCTGTGGTGTAGACGTGGGCATTCGGTCCTGCGTCAAAGGTGTAGCCTGCGCATATAACGCCTTTTTGCCGGTTGAATTCATGCACGCGAGAGATTATTTCCCTTGAAATGTCATTCAGGTAGATTATGGGGGGGAACGAATCCATCATCACCGCGTGCATATGCGAAGACTCGCGCATCGTCAGTTCCAAAAATAAGGGCAGGTTGCGCGCAAGTATCGCCTTGCGCATCATAGTTATTATCTTCGGCCTGCTTTTCACCCTTTCAGGATAGAGATTGCTGGTTTTGGCTGTGATTTCCATGCCTGCCGCTGAGCCGATTTTCTTTTGCTCTGGGTTGGTTATTGCAATAATGTTGCGCAAAGATGGCCAGTGGCTTGCCTGGGCAATCTGCACAGCGTAGGAGTCCGAGCCGTCTTTCCTGCCGCCCATCCTCCATTCCACAAACCCGCCCAGAACCGAGCGGCAGGCTGAGCCCGAGCCCAATCTTGCGAATATCGAAAGCTGCCTGTCGCCTGCCTGCAGGCCAGCAGCATCCGCAGCTGCGCAGGCAAGGGCTGCAAAACCGGAGGCAGATGATGCAATGCCGGCGCCTGTCGGAAAGTTGTTCTCAGACGCAACAAGCGCATTGTGCCGTATCCCGGCGGATTTTCTTATCGCGCCCAAGACGAGGGAGGCGCGAGCAAGCTCGCCTTGCGATGCCTCCTTCCCGTTGAGCACCAGCCTGTCTTTGCCTAGGGAAGCATCAAACTTTACAGATGTGATGGTGCGCAGCGAATCGTCCATTGTTACGGAAATGCTTCCATTTTCTGGCAGGTTGAGATTGTTGTCCCGTTTTCCCCAATATTTCACCACTGCTATATTGGGCGTGGCCTTCCAGGTCGCTTCCATGTTTTCCATGATTATCTGGCTGCGTTTAAGCTTTATTAGGGTTGCCACCCATCTTGTTCCGGTGGGAAAATGTCAGCAATCGTCAATGTTGAAAAGGCAAAGGACTACTCTGTTTACCGCGTGGAAGACCCGTCCTTGCTTGATAACACCTATGTGATATGCTCTGAAGCTGCCCGCGCAGTGCTTTATTCCCCCCAGCTGGTGGGGAAAAAGCTGCAGGATGCAATGGAAAAGAACGCATCGATTTTTGCCACGATTGCCTCGAAGCGAGAACTTGCCGGAGTTTTGCGCCAGAACATATGCGAGCTGGTCTTCTTATCAGGCGGGCTTTACTATGCCCTCAACTACGGCTTCAAGCGCGACTTTGGCTTTGCCCTTCAGCAATGCTTCATAGGCATACAGCGGCAGCGCGTGGAAGGCAAAGAGGGGCAGTTCAGGGCGGTTGCAGGCTATGGGAACTTCGAATCGCTGCCGGACAGGGCGCACGTGATAATAGGGGACACGGTGGCAACCGGTTCCACTTTGGTGAAAGGCATACAGCTTCTCATGGATGCGGCTGAGGACAAGGGCAGCAGCATAGAGAGCATAACCATATTCACGCTGGCAGGCTCATTTGAAGGTGCACGCAAGCTTGCCAAGCTTGCAAAAACGCACATTTTGCCCCAGCACCCGGGCTGCAAGGTTTCTTTTTACGCCTGCGAAATGCTTTTCCACCTCATGCCGGACGGAACCGACCTGCGTTTTCTGATGCCAAATTCGGTAATGCCTGAGGAGAGCAGGCAGGAGGTGGAGCGCAGGTATGGCAAATACCTAGGAAAGAACATGCGCTGCGCCGTTTTCGATTGGGGCACGCGCTGCAAAAACCCCATCGCGCACTGCTCGGAGTTCCTGGAATATGTCGAGTCCGAGCTGTCTGGCGTCAAGCCGGACGAGAAAGCGCGGGGGATTCTCCTTAAGATGAAAAAAGAAACCCAGTCTGAGCTTTCAGATATGGGCCGCCCTCTTGATAATGGCGAAAAATGACTCTGGCAGCCGAGAAAAAAGAGGGGCGCAAAGTAATCTGGAAAGAAAAAAGAAAAAAACAGAAAAAGGAGAAACAGGGAAACAGCTGTTTCCCCATTGGTTTTCAGTCGGAAATCCCCTTTGGCGTCACCTTGAACACGCATTCTCCTTCAGGCATGTTCGGTGAGTCAACCAGCCTCGCGATTCTTTTCTCCTCCTTGCCCTTCCTCAGGTATATCCTGTAAGTTGCCGCGTGCGCCAGCACATGCCCGCCAATCGGGGTGGTCGGGTCGCCGAACATTATCCCAGGGTTGTCCATCACCTGGTTGGTGATGTAGACTGCCAGGTTGAACTTGTCCGCAAGCTTCTGCAGCGCGTGCACGTGCTTGTTCAGTTTCTGCTGCCTGTCCCCAAGCGCCCCTCTGCCGATGTAGTCTGCCCTGAAGTGCGCAGTCATGGAGTCCACCACAATAAGGCGGATGTTCTTCTCCTTTATCATCTCCTCAGCCTTGTCTATCAGCACCATCTGGTGGTCTGAGTTTATCGCCTTTGCCACAAAAATGTTCTTCAGCGCGGTATCGGGGTCCATGCCCGCGCTTTGGGCAAGCTGCGAAATCCTCTCAGGCCTGAACGTGGACTCAGTGTCCACAAAAAGCGTGTTCCCCCCAAGCCCGCCCTGCTCAACCGGCTTTTGCACGTTGAGGGCAAGCTGGAATCCAACCTGGCTTTTTCCGCTGCTGAATTTCCCGTAGCACTCGGTTATTGACATCGTTTCCACGCCTCCCCCTATAAGCGCGTCCAGCTCCTTGCTGCCAGTCGTTATTCTGCCGATGCTCTTGCGCCTCTCCAGTATCTTATCCGCAGACTCGTAGCCCATCTCAAGGGAGTCCCTGGCAGCAGCAATTGTCCTCTTAGCAGTCTCCACGCCTATTTCAGCTATCTCGTCAAGCTCATGCGGGCTGCTTGCCGCAATCTTTTCAATGTCATAGCCAGCCTTGCGCAGCTTCTCAGCCGAGACCTCCCCCACCCCTGGCAAATCCTCAAGCTCCTTGACGATTATTTTCTTCTTTTCAGTTTCCTCAGCCATCTCATCCGTCTCCTTTTTTTTCACCATAAAAACCACCTTATTTCTCATTTCGGAAAACCAGAAGCTTGAGCTTCCCTATTTTCATCGTGTAAAACTCATTGCCAGCCTTGCTGGTGTTCTTCCATATCGCGCCCACGTCCTTGAAAACGGTCTTGCCAAGCCTGCCGTCATAATCGGGCTGGACCACGCGAAAGTCGGGTTTCGCTCCTGTGCCTTTCATCTCTTCAGTTTGACCAGAAAAAGAAGCCATGCCGTCTTCCTTCTCTGGCATTTCACCCTCGCCAGATTTTGCCATCTTTCCACTTCCACTAAATTCATCTGGGGTTTTTCACCCAGTTGGTGAAATTTAGCAAGGGATAATTTTGTTTCCTGCTTTAAAAAGGCTGCCTGACCAGGATGCCGGTGGAATTCATGGCATTTGCTGTGCCGCCCTAGCGGCAAATCCAAACCCGGCTTTTCGTCAGCTTTTTAAACTTCAATTCCCCTAATTTTGTATGGTCGCAGCCCACGCAGGCGCTATCGCCTCTTCTTACAGGAGCCCCTCGATTGCAGTCATAGGCTCGCACTCAGCGCTGGACATCTCATCCGGCGCCCGCGCGCACGGCATACGCTCGATTGTGGTCTGCCAGAAAGGGCGGGAGCACTCTTACTGGAAATACTACCTCAAGCGCAAGACCGCGCTGGGGCAGACTGGGTGCATTGACGAAATAATGCTCTTGGACAAGTTCTCTGACATCGCCGGGGCGAAAGCAGTCTCCGAGCTTGTGAAAAAGCAGGCGATATTCGTCCCGCACCGCTCGTTCTCGGTTTACGTTGGCTATGACCTTATTGAAAAACAGTTTGCAGTGCCCATATTCGGCAACCGCTTCCTTTTGAAGGCCGAGGAGCGCAACACCCCGAAGAACCAACAGTGGCTGCTCAAGCGGGCGGGAGTGCGAATACCCAAAACATTCGATTCGCCCGAAAAGATAGACCGGCTTGTGATAGTGAAGGCATCCGAGGCAAAAAGGAAGTACGAGCGCGCCTTTTTCATAGTGCACTCCTACCACGAATACGAGAGGAAAAGCAAGGAGATGCTCTCCCGCGGGCTTGTCACCAAAGAGGGGCTGCGGTCCGCGCTTATCGAGGAGTTCGTGCTGGGCGCGCAGTTCAACTTCAACTACTTTGTCTCCCCGCTGACCGGCGAGCTGGAGCTGATGGGCACCGATTTTCGGCGGCAGACCAACCTGGACGGGCTTCTCCGCCTCACGGCACCTGAGCAGACCGACATACTCAAGCTGGCGCGCATGAAAAATATCGAGGTGGGGCACGTTGCCTGCACCATACGCGAGTCGCTTCTGGAAAAAGTTTTCGAGATAGGTGAGAAATTCACCGAAACCTGCAGGAAGGAGTGCAAGCCCGGCATTATAGGCCCGTTCGCGCTGCAAGGCGCCATAATCCCCTCCGAGTCTGGCGAGGAGCCGGTGATATTCGATGTTTCCTTCCGGGTGCCAGGCTCTCCAGGGGTGCGCTACACTCCTTACGGGGACTACCTGTGGGGCAGGAGCATGAGCGTGGGCGAGCGGATTGCGCTTGAGGTTAAGGAGGCTGCCAGGGAAAAGAGGCTGGATGAGATAGTGACTTGAGGGCAGGCTTATATCCGTTTATGGGAAAACGCATGAAAAAGGTTTTGATGAGATGGACATAACTCGCGAAAAAATACACAGCATCCTTTCAGGCTACGACAAGAAAAAGCTGAAGCTCGCCACCATCTGCTCGCACACAGCGCTGCAGATTTTCCACGGCGCGCGCCAGGAAGGCATAAAAACAATCGGAATTTGCACACAGAACCGCCGCAAGGTCTACGATGCCTTCCCGCTTGGCTGCCCGGACGAGTTTATCATGGTGGACGACCTTCGCGACATACCATCAGACGAGCTTGCAGAGGACAACGCGATACTGGTCCCGCACGGCTCGCTTGTGGAGTACACCGGGGACAGGATAAGCAGCCTCGCGGTCCCGATGGTTGGCAACCGCGAGTCGTTGGCCTGGGAAAAGGACCGGCAGAAGATGTTCAAGTGGCTCAAGGCAGCCGGCCTGCAGGTGCCTGCCACCATAGAGCCTGACAAGATAGACCGCCCCTGCGTGGTCAAGCTTGCGGGTGCAAAGGGGGGCAGGGGCTACCGGGTGGTTTCCACGCCGGACGAGTTCTACGAGCACTTCGAGGGCATGAATGTCATGGTGCAGGAGTACCTGATAGGGGTGCGGGCGTATCCGCATTACTTCTATTCCCCGCTTTCCCGCGAGGGCTATAAGGCTTTGGAGGGCAGGGTTGAGCTTTTGGGCATAGACAGGCGTTTTGAGAGCAACATAGACGAGGCATACCGGACGGAGCAGGCAGGGCTTTCCTTCACACCCTCTTTCACTGTTGTGGGCAATGAACTTCTCGTCATGCGGGAATCCCTGCTGGAAGACATGCTCTCCATGGGCAAGAGCGTGGTTGAGTCTGCGGACCGGCTGTTCGGAGGAATACCCGGGCCTTTTTGCCTGGAGACTGTGGTGGACGAAAACCTGCAGTTCTTCGTGTTCGAGGTTTCAGCGCGCATAGTGGCTGGCACCAACATCTACCCCCAAGGCTCGCCTTACACCCCCTACCAATATGACGAGCCGATGAGCATGGGGCGAAGGATTGCGCGCGAGGTCAAAATTGCCTCAAAAGCCAACAAGCTTTCGAAAATAATATTCTGATTCTTAAGCCAGGGAAAGGGTCAACGGAAAAGACGGGGCTAAAAACCAATGGCGCCTATTTCCTTTCCCAAAATAAGGCAGCATCAACGCTATCCTTGCAGAAGAAAAGAAAAATAAAAAGTAAAATGCCCCTCAGCAGCTGCAGTTGGACTTGTCGATTATCTTCTTTACTCCAATTACAAGAACGAGAGCCGACCATACGTACGCGAAGTAGTATGGGGTCAGGTTGAGGTATCCGAGCGCCTGCGCGAATCCCAGCCCTCCCAGAATAACCAGCAGCCACTCCTCCAAATTGTCATTTCCGCCTGAGCAGCAGCACGTCTCCTTCTTGGCAGCCTTCTTCATTTTTTTGCCCGCCATTCGATCACCGAAGGTGCTGCTCGTCGTTGCTATTTAATCCTTTCCCCGCCCCTAGGGGGCAGCAGCCAACACCAGCTCCCCCTGAGGGTTCAGCATGTTCGTCGCAACGAACATGTCTGAGTTGCCAAATTCACAGAATTTGGCAAATTGCCGAGCGGTGAACCGCTCGACAACTGCATTTTCCTACGGAAAATGCACATCACCCCCATTATGCAACATCAGCTTGAAGTTGGGGCATTAGCCGCGCAGCCCAACCTGCAAACCTATTTAACGCCAATCCAGCTAATTTTATCGCAGGGGTTCCAGAGCCGGTCAAATGGGCGAGGCTTAAGACCTTGTGGCTTAGCGCCTTCGAGAGTTCGAATCTCTCCCCCTGCATCTTGCATGATTCTATAGGTGTACCGCCGCATCTTACAGCCCCTCGCCTGTCATCCGTCAATGCCCTAACTTCACCTCGTTGCGTGTCTCGCCTAAGTATATATAGAAGGTCAAGCAGGACAGGGGACTCATCGTGGGGTGAGCCCTATGAACGAGTACGTGATGTACAAATCGCAGACCAACTTCGAGCAGGAACTGGAACGGCTTAAAGCCTCGACTTTGCCTGCGAAGGCAAAAACACAAATCGAAAACTTCGCACGTATGCGCCTTGCCAAAGGCTCTGGCAAGCTCCGCGTTGTCAAGTGCATGTACTGTGTCCGAATGCTCGCCCAGTGGCTCGACAGGGATTTCTCGACTGCGACAAAGACCGATCTTATTCGGCTGGTTACAGACATTGACTCCAAAAACTATGCGGAATATACGAGGTACGACTTCAAAATCGTGCTCAAAATGTTCTACAAGTGGCTTCTGGGGAAAGACGAGGAATTTCCCAAGGTCATAAAGTGGCTCAAGCCAAGGCTGAAAAATGAAAAGCACAAGCTGCCAGAGGAATTATTGACCGTTGAGGAGGCACAAAAGCTCGCCAACTCGACCACAAATCCACGCGACAAGGCGCTTGTTTTGGCATTATACGAGTCCGGCTGCCGCATAGGTGAAATGCTTTACCTCAAGCTCAAGAACGTCCAGTTCGACAATTACGGGGTTGTGCTTATCGTCAACGGCAAGACTGGCAGCAGAAGGGTAAGAATAATTGCCAGCGCTCAGGTTCTTGCCGCATGGCTTCAGGAACATCCGGACAAAAACAATCCGGACGCTCCATTATGGCCTGCAAGGCTTGCCCGCTACCAGCCAGTGCCTTGCTCGTACCCGTCAATACTCGCAATGCTCCGAAGGGCAAGCAAGGCAAGCGGCATAAGAAAACGCATTTATCCGCACTTGTTCAGGCACAGCCGAGCAACTTCCCTCGCAAACAAGCTGACCGAAGCACAAATGAAAGAGTATTTCGGCTGGACGCAGGGAAGCGAGATGGCTGCCACCTATGTTCATTTATCCGGCAGGGATGTTGACTCGGCGCTTCTGCAAATGTATTCCATGAAAGACAAGCCAATCGAAAAAGAGCCCAAGCTCGACCTTCGGATCTGCTCCCGCTGCAAGGAAAAGAACTCGCCGACGCAGTCCTTCTGCGGCAGGTGCGGCAACCCGTTTGACGAAAAGGTGCTCATCAGCGACTACAACAAACAGGGGAATGGGATAATGAACGTCCTTATGCAGGACCCGGAGGTGAAGGCGCTTCTGGTCAAGAAGGTTTTTGCGATGGGGCTGGACAAGGAATTGTTGGAGGAATAAGCGTGGTCAACGAATACGAGCTCCTAGAGCGACTGGTAATAGGTGCTCTCGTCTTGCTAGGCCTCGCCCTTGTGCCAGTAGTCATCGGGCTGGCTGTTTTGACTGCGCTGCCTTTTGTCATTGGTTTTGCAATTGCCAGAATCCTGTGGTGGCTTTATGGCGAAATCCACTGCCGCGTCTTTCCAGCAAAGGTAGATGGGCTGACTTACTTGAATCACCAAACCTCAAGCAAACTTCTGGGAACCCAGCTGGAATTTGCAAAAGAGCAGAGGAAAAAGGAACGTGCAGAGAAACTCGCGGCGGAAAGGGAAGCAGAACGGCTCGAAAAGCTGAGAGTGCCTGAAACCGCTATTGACAGCGACTGGGAGGAGGAAGAAAAGAAGGAGTTTGACCTGAGCGGGAACCTTTTCCTTTCAAGCAGCCTTACGGAAAGGCAGAAGGGGAAGCTATACACGCTTGGCTATAACGTGATAAAGACAAGCCCTTTTGGCACTTCAGGCGCAGCCCACTATTGGGTGAAGACAAGGCACAACGAGAGCAAGGAGCATGCGTTCTTTTGCTATATCCTTGAAACCGAGCTTCGAAAGTACACGGACGATATTAGGATGAACGCCACAAGTGGCCCTGATTTGGTAGCCAATTGGAAAGGCAAGCAGTTCTGCTTTGACGTCGAGACTGGCAAGAGCCTTTCAAGGCAGCCAGATTGGCTGGAAAGCAAGTTTGCCTTTTACCAGAGGGAATATGACAGGTCGTTCATCCTTGTCACGAAAAGAGGGCTGAAATACAAATATTCCCATTATGGGGATGTAATTACGCGGGGCAAGATAAAGGAGACCCTCAGGCAGCTTTTCAGGCGAAGATAGGCGTATAGACGCGGGCACATGCAGATAAATATAATAGAGAGCGTTAGGCGCTGAAAATTGCGCTTCTTTCTCGAATGAAAACGAGGCTTTGCGCAGCTCGATTTAAGCTTATGTGGTCAAGGCGAAAAAGGCGGTTTTCTGCCTTTTCCCTGCGCTTAATTCTACGCTTAAATTTTCTGGTTTACAGACGTGGAATCTGAGCAGCTAGGTTGAGCGTAAATGCATTCTGCGCACTTTTCAGAAATAAGCGCAGAAGGTGCGCAACTAAAGAAAACAGCTAAAAAAAATGCAAGGCACAGCTAGCGCATCTACCGTTTCTCTGTCTCCTCAACCGACGAAAATCGGGCGCTTGTCTAGCGAGCGGTCAAGTGAGAGCTTCTTGAACGGCATGCCCGATGTTTCCGAAAGTATCTCCTGCGAAAGAGACTGGGCATTGAATTCCTTCTGCTCTCCGGTGAAACGGATTCGCACGGTTAGATTTCCGCTGGCAAGCTCTTTTTCCCCGATTACAGCAATATAGGGAACCCAGGAAGACTCGGCTTTGCGTATTTTCGCTCCAATCCTGTCGGGTCGGTCGTCCACGTCCGCGCGAATGGGATGCAACGCCAACTCTTCTGCCGCTCTATGCGCAGCCTCGTTGAATTTGTCAGACACGGGTATAATTCTAACCTGGGTGGGCGAGAGCCATATGGGCAACATCGCCTTTCCGCCCGACTCGGCTTTCATGTGTTCGCGCTCAAGCAGGGCATAAATCACACGCTCGATGCTTCCTGTCGGTGAAAGATGGAGTATAAACGGATTCTTCTTTCTGCCTTCCTTGTCCGCGTAGGTTATCCCGTAGCGCTCTCCGTTCTCCACATCTATTTGGTCGGTTGTCAAGCAGGCGGCCTTGGAAAGCGCATCAATGAAATTCCATTCCATCTTGAAGACGAAGTAGAAGAAGCGCTCGTCCCAAAGCTCAATGAGCGCGGGCTTGCCCATCTTGTCCACAATGGAGTGCACGAAATCCTTGTTTTCGTCGTAGAAGCTTTCCACCGCGCGCAGCGAGAACTCAAAGTCGGCCGGGAAGGAAAAGCCTATGCCTTCCTGGATACCGCGCGCCACTTCGAAGCGGCGCAGGAACTCTTCCTTTGCCATGGGTAAATCCGCGCACATGGCGTGGCAGTCCGGCATGGTGAATGCGCGCAGGCGCCGCAATCCGGCAAGCTCCCCGGACTGCTCGACACGGAAGGAATATCGGGTAAGCTCATAGGGGCGCACCGGGAGGTCTCGGTAGGAAATGACCGCGTCCTTCATCATCAGAAACTGCCCGAAGCACGCCGCGAAGCGCAGGAAAACGCTTTTGTTGGGCGTCTGAATCTGGTACTGCCTTGCAGGGAAGCGGTTGAGGTAGGACTTGAGCGTGGGGTGCTCGCGGTCGTACATTATCGGGGTTTCGACTTCCATCCCGCCGTAATTGATTATTTCGCGCGTGGTGTATTCCTCTATCAGGGATTTTACCAGCCTGCCGGCAGGATAGAAGCGGAGGTTTCCCGGGTCGCTGCCTTCCTCGTAATCCGCCAGCTCAAGCCTGCGCATGAGAGCGATGTGGGGCGGCTCCCTGTCAACCGCCCTGTTTTTTGCCATCTCGTATTTCAGCAGGGATTCGAGCTTGTCCGCTTTTGACGCGTCAAAGCCGGTTATCTGCCCGTTTTCAAGGGCGATTGGGTGAAGCGTCCTGTCGGATGGAGCTATTATGTACCAATGCGACTTCAGCTTCCCCTCTTTCCTGAGCGCATCCGTTTCTTGTCTTGCTTTTGATGCGGCGGGCTCGGTTTTGGGGTCTGTTTGCGCCGAAAACCGGGAAGACGTGCTTTTTCCTACAACCGCGCATGCACGTGATTTTTCCATTGGAACACCTCGATTTTTTTATTGTATTGGAAATTCTATAAATTTCCAATGCGGACAAATTTCTCTGGAAATTTGTCCTCCTTCAAAAGCCAAAGTCAAAACTAATCGTTTTCAAGAGGTCCGAGCAATTTGCCAGTCACCCAGACCAAAGGCTAGAGCCCGGTTGTAGTCTGCGTGGTGGAGAAAGAAGCGTGGCTGATGACAGGGAAAGAACAGTGTGCAACAGTTCTCATCCGCATTTCAGCACCATATCTTTTCTTGGTGAGGCTGTTTTTATACCTTTCCAGGCACCAGAAAATCAGGAGAGTTCTTCGCGTATTCCGTTAAGAAGGAAAAGGAGCGCCGAGCCTACGCAGAACGGGCATGGGCAGGCAACCGCCCCAACGCCCAAAAGCGCGCCTGCTGCAAGGCTGGCGTTGCCGTTATTTTTATGTACTATTTTCCCCTTTTTGTTCATGGCACCACGAGCCGCGCATACTCCATTTTCCTGCTTGATTTTGCAGCCTTGAAAAGCGCGCGGATGCGCTCCGCGCTTCCGGCAAGCACGAATATCTCCAGGCATTTCTCGCGTTTGAGGTTGCTGTGGATGTGCGTGGAAACCGCGTCCTCGAATTCATGCGCAAGGAAGGAGGCGCTTTTCTCCGCGTTTTCCTCGTGAACTAGAAGAAGCACCGCCTTTATTTCGCCTGACAGATTTTCCACGCTCCTGTTCTCTGCGACCAATGATCGCACACCGGCGCGTATTGCCTCGCTTCTTCCTGAAAAGCCAAGCGACTTCTCAATGGCACCTAGTTCTGAGAGGGTTTCATTGTCGATTGAAACGCTGATTATGGGCATGTTTTTCACCTGTTAATAATTTCCTGCGCAAAATGCGCCGCTTGTTAATAACATTATAAGAAAATATTAATAACTATTTCATTCAAATGCGTTAACGGTGCCATCATGGTGTTGTTTGAGATAATTGCCGCCACGGTGTTTGTCAGCATGCTTTCGCTCGTCGGGATTGTGCTTTTCATATTCGAAAAGAGGAAAATCGACGATTACCTTTTCTTCCTTGTGAGCGTTGCCACCGGCACGCTTCTTGGTGCCGCTCTGTTCGACATCCTCCCGGAATCAGTGGAAATTCTGGATGCGCATACTGCTCTTGAATTTGTATTTATAGGCATCATAATAGCGTTTTGCCTTGAAAAGCTGGTGCACTGGCACCACCACCATGCTGGAAGCGAAAAGGAGCACCACAAGCCGCTTGGCACGCTCACGCTCCTTGGTGACGGCTTGCACAATTTCTTTGACGGAGTGGCAATCGCGGCTGCCTTCATGGTGGATGTTCCGCTTGGCGTAACCACCACAGTGGCAATAGCGCTCCATGAAATACCGCAGGAGATAGGAGACTACGGGCTGTTGCTGTACAGCGGCTTTTCGCGCGCCAGGGCGCTTGCGTTCAACCTGCTTTCCGCGCTCACAGCCGTTGCCGGAGGGGTGCTTTTCTACTTTTTCTCAGGCATGGTTGAGCACATGGAGGGCTTTGCGCTTGCGTTCACTGCGGGCATGTTCATATACATCGCAGCCGCCGACCTCCTGCCCGAGCTCCACAAGGAGAAGAGCGCAAAAAAGTCGGCACTTCAGCTCATGCTTCTTATAGCTGGGGCGGCGATAATCTGGCTTGTGGCGCGCTCGATGCACCATTAGCGCGAAGCAGCCAAAAATCAAATCAGGTGCAGGCTTATCGCCATTGCCATCATTCCGATTATTATGCCCAGTATCGAAGCGTGGCTGCCTTCGCGGTTCTCGAAGCAGAGCGGCAGCAGCTCGTCAAAGCTTATGAAAACCATTATGCCGCCCACGAACGCGAGGGAAAGGGACAGGAAATTGGGCGTAAGGAACGGAAGGAGGAAAAGCGCGCCGAGAATCGCCCCAAAAGGCTCGGCAAGCCCTGCTGCGAGAGTGTAAAGGAACGCTTTTGCGCGGCTTTTTGTGGCGTAGTAAATCGGCAGTGCGATTGCAATCCCTTCAGGTATGTTGTGCATTGCTATGGCAAATGCAAGCGTGATGCCAAGCGCAGGGTCGGCAACCCCTCCGAGAAACACACTCAGCCCCTCTGGCAGGTTGTGTATCGCTATCCCGATTGCGGTGAACGTGCCTGCAACTGCAAGGCGGTGGTGACTGTGCATGCCATGCCTCATCCTTTGCCCTCTGCCAAAGCCGCGGAGCCTGCACTGGCTGTGCATTGCGGAGCCAAGCGGCGCGCTGATGGGCACGTTTGGCATGCCGGAGCAGACCCTTTCCGCGATGTAATTGTGCGGCACGAAAAAATCAATCAGCATGATGGCGAGCATGCCCCCGAAGAAGGCCACGTTTGCCGCGAAAAAGCCGGTCTGCAGGACAGCGGATGCCAGAAGCTCGGCAAATGAAACGTAAATCATCACGCCCGCCGAAAGCCCGAGGCCAAATGCCAAGTAGCGCTGGTCGAACCTGCGGATGGATAGGCAGATGAGCCCGCCGATTGCGGTTGACAGCCCTGCGAGAAATGCAAGCAGGAGCGGGAGCCAGATGTCGCCGGATTGCATGTAGATGACCTTCTTGCGTTTGAGGGCGGCAATGAATAAAAAGCGCTTACCACGGCTGCTGGTATTAAAACAGTTATGAATACATATTCATTAGGTGGTATTATGCCGGGTTTGGACGGGACCGGGCCTGCGGGCCCGAGGGAGTTTGGAAGGGGATGGGGCATGGGCGCAGGGCGCGGCATGGGGATGGGCAGGGGCGGCTGCAGAAGGGGCGCAATGGCATACCCTCCGGCGGCGCAAGGCGACAAGGCTGCGCTTGAGGCAAGGCTTGCCGCGCTCGAAAGCGAGGCCGAAGCGATAAGGAAGCTGCTTTCGGAGAAAAAGGGGAAGTGATTGCATGGCTGGGGAAAAAAAGAGGATAGTTGCCATATGCTCCGATGGAAAATGGCCTGCCTGCAGCGTGCACCCGAATTTCGGCAGATGCGCAGTCTTCAATTTCTTGGAAACCGGCAAGGGGAAGCCAAGGCTCCTGGAAAGCATCGCCAACCCGTTTGCGGATGCGCCTGGCGCGGGAATTTCCGCAGCCTCGCTTGTTGCTGAAAAAAAGGCAAGCGTGGTGGTTGCCGGGCAATTCGGCCCAAATGCCTCTGATATGCTTTCCAAATGGGGCATTGAAATGGCGGAAGCGACAGGCGCGGCGGAAAAGGCGCTTGAAAAAGTGAAGGTGAAGCGATGAAGGTTGCATTCCCGGTTGGAAAGGAAAACGGCACAGAGCAGAACGTGGCTGAGCATTTCGGCCCAAGCCCTTATTTTTTGGTGCTTTGGATGGGCGGAAAGGCGAAAAATTCGATAAAGAACACCAGCACGCATTTTGGCGGCGACAAGATGCCGGTTGAGCTCCTGGCTGAAAAAGGTGTGGGCGCCATAGTCTGCTGCGGCATGGGGCCAAAGGCGCTGCAGTTGTGCAAAAAGCATTCAATCGAAGTCTACTTTGCGCCCAAGGGCACTAGTGTGGGCGAGGCATTCGCCCTTCATCTTGAGGGGAAGCTTCGGAAAGCAAAGGAGGGCGACGGGTGCGAAAGCCATTCCCATTAATCGGGTGCTTTTGATGAAAATTGCGGTGAGCGGAGGGAAGGGCGGAACGGGCAAGACGTTCATAGCCACCGGGCTTGCTATTGCGGGCGCGCGGCAGCGCAGAACGCTTCTTGTGGATGCCGACGTGGAATGCCCCAATTCCCATGTGCTTCTTGGCGCAAGGATGAAGGAGGCTGAAACCATCTGGGGCATGGTGCCGAAGCTTGACGAGGAGAAATGCAGGCGCTGCGGCGCCTGCGCAAGGGTGTGCATGAAAAAGGCGATTGCCGCGCCAAAGGATTTCCCGCCCATAATAACGCCCGAGCTTTGCGTAGGGTGCGGCGCGTGCATTGCAGCCTGCCCGAACGGCGCGCTGTCGCCTTCAAGGAAGAGAATAGGCGGCATAAGCACGGGAAAAACGCACGGCATTCTTCTTGCCACCGGCGAGCTTGAGATTGGCGAGCAGGCATCGGGCGAAGCAGTGACCGCGGTCCGGGCGTTTGCACAGAAGATGGCTGAAAAGGAGGGGGCGGAGGACATCATAATAGACTGCGCAGCAGGCATAGGCTGCCCGGTGATAGCTTCGATATCCGGCGCTGATTGCCTGGTTGCCGTCACCGAGCCCACCCCTGCGGCGCTCCATGACCTTGAAAGGGCGTGGAGGCTGGGAAAGCATTTCGGAGTGCCCTGCGGAATCGTGCTGAACAAGAGCACGCTTTCCAAAAAGATGGCTGGCAGGATAAGGTCGTTCGCAAAAAGGCGAAGGCTGGAAATAATCGGCGAACTTCCGTTCAGCAGGGAAATCCTGCGCGCCACCATAGACTCCCGCCCAATTGCGCTGCGAAGCATGGCGTACCTTTCCAGATTCAGCGCGATTCTTGGGAGGGCAAGGGCGAAAAGACCATGAACCACTGCCGTGCAATGAAATCGAAGCTTTCGTCAAGATGGAAGCCTGCCTTGAGCATTTCCTTCCTTATCACATCCCTTTCCACATAGTGCCCGAAAAGCCAGCGGAAGCGCAGGAACGGGCCCCGGGAATAATCGATGAGCGCCACCCTGCCTCCAAGCGCTAGTAAGCGCTTTAGCGCCGAAAAATAATCCGCCCTGTTTTTAATGTGGTGGCACACGCTCCTCATGAAAATCAGGTCAATCTTATGCTCCGGAAGGTTGGGAATCCCTCCACTTGCAAGGACAGGCTCAACGTTTTTTATTCCCCTTTCTTTTGCCAGCGCCATTGAAAAATCAAGATGCTCTTGGTTGGTGTCAACCATGTACACCTTGCCATTCGACCCCACTGCTTCGGCAAGCAGGAAGGAGAAGTAGCCTCCGCCCGAGCCTATGTCGGCTGCGCGCATGCCTTTCTTGAGGCGCAGAGCCGCAACCACCTCGCCTGCCTTGCTCTCCTCGCGCGCAGCCTTGCTGTTCAGGAGCTCAGCCTTCTTGTTTTCCATCATGCCATGCACCTAGACTATGCCGAGCACGACAAGGAGCCCGAGCGCGGTCATCACTATTCCCGCCACGAGGTGCAGCAGCCGCAGGTTGCGCTCCTTCCACTTGTCCGCCTTTTCGACATTTGTAAGCCCGAAGTATATCAGAAGCGTTATCGCCACGAGCGGAACCACGAAAAAGATGTTGTATATCAGGAGAACAGGCACTGCGGCAAGCCAGGTTGACTTTTCGGCAAGCAGCCCAAGTATGAAGAAATAAGGCCCTCCTGTGCAGGGAAGCTCGAAAAGGCAGACAACGAAGCCCATTGCAAACGCGCCAAGAGGTGAAGTCGCCTTGTTGAGCATGCCCTTGAGCGCGGGGCGCCATGAGCGTGGGATTTCCATTACAAACCCCCCGCCCCCGTACCAGAAATAGTCCTTGAGGTTGGCAAGCCCTATGAGTATGGCAAGCACGCCTACTGCTTTGTAGACAAAATAGGCAAGCCCGCTCATCTGTATTGCCGAGAAAAGCCCGAGCCCAAGGAGGAAATATGCAATGTAGACCGCAAGCGTGAAGGCGATTCCTGCGAAAAGCGCGCGGTGCCTGTCACCGGTCGAAAGAAGCGCGCCCATCAGTATTATGAGCACGGCGATTGCGCAGGGGTTTATGGAATCCACAAGCGCGGCGCTCACTATTGTTATGAGCGAAAGCTCGCCAAGCTTTTCCACAGGGGAGGAGTCGCCTGCCGAGCCTGGAACGCAGGATGTGATGTTGGTTGACGGGCAGCCCTCCCCCTTGGAGGCGGCAAGAGCGGCGGGGAGCTTGCCGATTATCTCTTCGTCCCCTACCAGGTAGGTGTCCGGCAGGAATGCTGCGGGCACACCCCTGCTTTCGACGGGCACGCCGTATGCCTCAAAAAACGAGTTAAGCAGCGCCAGGTTGGTGCGGTTGGAGTAGACTTCGAACTTAAGAATCTGACTGCCGTTGCCCTCCATCGAGTTGAGGTAAGGCTCGACTTTTGCACAGTGGGGGCAGCCCGTCCCATAGAAGAAATATGCGCAGGCGCCGCTGCTTGCATTGCCCGCTGCGAATGCCGCCTCTGCAAGGAAAAGCAACAACACAGCTAAAGTGAGTTTGCCCGCAGACATTTTGCCACCTTAATGAAGATTCTGGAACATCATCGACTTGCCGCCGCCGCAGGAGACTCGCTCGGTCACAGAGACGGTGCTTTCCCTTGTCCTGAATTCGCGGTGGATCAGGGAAACGATTTTTTGAGGGTCGAATTTCTTGCATGAATAAAGATCGAAGTAAATCTCGCCGCTCTTCGAGAAATAATGGAGCGAGCAGTGGCTGGTGGTTATCATCTGGACAAAGCTCTGCCCGGGGTTGCCCTTGTCAAGTGCATCGGCATAGCAAAGGGCGCAAAGCGGCTTCATGTCCGCAACTTTCAAGAGCTTCTTCACAAAACGCTCACAGCGCTCCTTCGTAAGCTCCCTCCCTTCCAGCGCCACCTTGGCGTTAATGGTCAGGTGCAAATGGCAGAGTCCCTGGTTTTCCATCCTGCATCATCTCCGTAATGTGTCGGGCCTCAGTTTGCCGTGCCTTCCATGGCACCCGCAAAAACGGTGCATGCCTGGGCCGGCTACGGAATATATGCCCCCCTCTATGCGTATTGCCTTGCCCCCGCAGATCGCCTCTGCAACCTTCTTCCGTGCGGATGCGATGATTCGCGAGAGCGTGGGCTGGGAGACGTTCATTTTCTTCGCAACCTCTTCTTGCCCGAGCTCTGCAAAATCCAGCATACGAAGAGCCTCGAACTCGTCGAGCCCTAGCCCGATTTCCTCAAGCTCGCCCATAGGGACTCCCCGCGGTTTGAAGTAGCTTACCCCGGGCTCGCAGCAAATCCTTCTCGTCTTTTCAGGCCTTGGCATGTTTTGAATTATTATTCATAAACATTTTTATATGTTCATGCAGCAACCTTTTGCGAGGTGAGATGGATGGACGAACCTGCAAACAAGCAATCGAGCATGCCGCTGATAGGGGACGATGCCCCACGCTTCACAGCCAAAACCACGATGGGCGAGAATAAATATCTGCCCCCTGAAGGGGGCAGTTTTCGACTACATGAAGGACACCAGATTCATCTGCCCAAACTCCTTTTCCACCGCAACAACTGATTCTGTAATCTCCTTGCTTCTGTGTTCTGTTATGTACCTGTAAATCGTGTCAGCCCCGACGTTGCTAACTGACCTGTAGAAACTGCCACGACTCCAGAAGTGCCCAGCCCTATAGGTTTTCCTGAATGATGGGCAGTTTTCGAATATTGCCTTGGCGCTCCTGCCCTTGAAGAGATTGATTGCTTGGCTTGGACCAAGCAAGCCAGGCAGGTTTACGAACATGTGCAGGTGGTCAAGGGCGATTTCCATTGCAAAAATCTGAATGCCGTATTTTTTGGCAGTCTGGCAAAGACTTTCAGTCAGAATACGCCTCAGCCAGTTACCCCCAAGCACCTTGTACCTGTACTTTGGGCACCACTCAAAGTGAAAGGCATTTATTCCTACGCTGTGCTGTCTTCTCACAAAGCTTTCGCTGGTCATAGTCTACAACTCCAATAGTCGGCCAAACATGGGCGGCGCGAAAGCGCCGCCGCGCCGCTATTGGAACTTATTTTTCAGGTCAAAAAGAAGAATGTGCTCGCTGTATCCCCCGCCTGAAGGCGGGTTCGCGGGCTACGCCCGCTGGATTTAGCGAGCACTAGGCAACATTCTTAAATTCCCGGAAGACTACACCGGCAAATGGGTAATACTCTTCAGCCACCCGGCAGACTTTACACCGGTCTGCACAACCGAGTTCATGACCTTTGCATCCATGCAGGATGATTTGCGGAGCCTTAACTGCGAGCTCATCGGGCTGTCGATTGACAGCATATATGCACACATCGCGTGGCTTAGGACAATCAAGGAAAAGATCGAGTACAAGGGAATGAAGAATGTCGAGGTCAAGTTCCCTCTGATTGAGGGCATAAGGATGGAGGTCGCAAAAAAGTTTGGCATGGTGCAGCCCAATGCCTCAAACACGCAGGCAGTGAGGGCGGTTTTCATAATTGATGCGAAAGCCAAGGTAAGGGCAATACTTTACTACCCACTTTCCAACGGAAGGAACATGGAGGAAATCAAGCGCCTGCTCGTAGCCATGCAGAAATCTGACAGCGAAGGGATAGCAACGCCTGCCAACTGGTATCCTGGCGACGACGTCATAATCCCCACCCCTGGCTCGTGCGGAGTTGCAAAGGAAAGAATGGAAAAGAAGGAGGAGGGGAAATACTGCCTTGACTGGTTCATGTGCCTGAGGAAGGACAAAAAAGCTTGATTTTTTCTTTTTTCCATCCTTCAGCCTCTAGCATCATCCTTGTGTTGCTCCCCCTGCACCTTGTATGATGCACTAGTCTTACTGCTAGCCTTAGACATACACCTGAGTCTGCCTCCGTTGTGTGTCTCGCCTAAATATAAATACTACTTAGAGCAGGACAGGGGGCTCACAGGTGACCCCTATGAACGATTACGTTATGTATAAATCTCAAACTGACTTTGAGAAGGCGCTTGGAATATTGAAGGCCTCCGCCTTGCCTACGAAAGCCAAAACACAGATTGAAAACTTCGCACTGATGAGACTGGCGAAAGGCTCTGGCAAGCTCCGCGTTGTCAAGTGCATGTATTGTGTCTGCTTGCTTGCGCAGTGGCTCAACAAGGATTTTTCAAAGGCGACAAAGACAGACCTCATTCGGCTGGTTACCGACATTGACTCCAAAAACTATGCCGAATACACACGCTACGATTTCAAAATCGTGCTCAAGATGTTCTACAAATGGCTTTTCGGAAAGGATGAGGAATTTCCAGCCGTGATAAAGTGGCTCAAGCCAAGGTTGAAAAACGAGAAGCACGAGCTACCCGAGGAATTGCTGACCGTTGAGGAAGCCCAAAAGCTCGCCAACTCGACCACTAATCCGCGCGACAAGGCGCTTATTTTGGCATTATACGAGTCAGGCTGCAGAATAGGTGAATTGCTATACCTCAAGCTCAAGTTCCACTGGCATCCTACTCAAAGATGGCATATAAAGAGCTGAAATTCAGTTATCTACATGGTGGGCATACGGACAAATCACACAGTTAGGCTTCGGGCATTTGCTCTTTTCGAAAAGCTCAAAGCAGAAAACGTCCCCCGAAGAGATATCGTTAATATCGTCCATAATAAATTTTCCTTGCCGAGAGGGACTATTTATTGTTGGTATAAGGGAGATTACCTACCCAACGGGCGCAAAGGAAAAATCATGATAAAACCAGAGCTTTTCTATGTGCTTGGCGCTTTACTAGGCGACGGCTGCATCTATAATTGGAAAATAACTAGGAATTACGTTATTCTTGTGGGGGACAGAATATTCACAAAAAAATATTCTAAGATGCTGGCTTCATGCATTTCCAAAGTAGATAAACCATACATCATTCGAAGTAAAAATGTGTGGTTTGTTAGGTCAAACAATTTTGAACTTTACTCATTTTTCAAAAAGGCGCGAGAGAATTCTGTTTATTTGGAAAATTTATTGGCACAAACAGACATGCGTTCAAAATTGTTGTTCGTTGAAGGTTTTTTTGATGCAGAAGGCTGTGTCAAAATCATAAAAGAGAAAGTAAGAAGGACTCCGAAGATATGCCTAGACATCACCAATACGAACTATGGTTTTCTAGAATCCATAAGAAAAATACTGAATGAAGCGAGCATAATATCAGCTTATTCCATTCAGGAACCAAAAGACGATAATCGAAAAAGAGCTTACCATCTGAGGGTCTATAAAAAAGAATGCATAAAAAGATTCTTTGAAAATATCAGCACTACGAAATTAAAAGAGGAAAAAATTATATATCTGAAAAACTGGCTTAGTTTGAATGCGGCTACTTCTTTAGCGTAGCTTATAATTCTCCTCGACTTTCTGCCAATTTACTATATTCCACCAGTTCTTGATGTATTCAACCCTGGCTGGGCCATATTTTTTATAATATGCGTGTTCCCAAACATCCAAGGTGAGGAGCGGCATCTTGCCAACAGAGAGCGGGCTGTCCTGGTTTTGAGTGGTCATTATTTCCATCTCTCTTCCGTTCAGGACAAGCCAGCACCAGCCGCTGCCGAACACGCCTGCCGCGGCAGCGGAGAACGCCTCCTCGAACTTGTCTACGCTTCCGAATTTCCTGGAAAGCGCCTCGGCAAGCTTTCCGCTTGGAGACTGCCTTTCGCTTGTCATGCCGCTCCAGAAAAACGAATGGTTCACTGCCCCTCCCCCATGATTTCGCACCGCGCCCCTGATGCTTTCAGGCACGGCGGAAAGGTCGCGCAGCGCATCTTCGGCGCTTGCCACCTTTGCGCGGAACTCCGGCACTGTTGCAAGGGCGGCGTTGAACTTGTCCACATATGTCTTGTGGTGCTTGTCGTGGTGCAGCCTCATGGTGGCCTCGTCAATATAGGGCTCCAGCGCGTCGTATGCATAAGGCAAATCAGGCAGCCTGTATTCTTCCATCAAAACACCTCTAAGAGTCGGTAATTGCGCTTGGGCAAATGGCTATTAAAACGGTTCCTACCCGCCGATTGTCAGCTAGCCGTACATGGGGCCGAGGCTTGCGCCGTCCTGCACCTTTTTGTAATCGCTGTGCGCTGTTTTTGCCTTGCTCATGACATCTTTCACCTTGGTGTCAATCGCCTTCGCCTCGTTTTCCAGCGTCTTGGTGTCAATGTCGAACTTGAGCATCGCCTTTAGCACTTCTAAGACCATGGCAGCCGCTTTTGGGTCCATGTAGCCTTCCTGCGACTCTGCAAGAAGGGAAATCACCGGATAGTTCTCCACCGCGCCCCTTGCCAGAAGCACCCCGGTAACTCCCGTGGTGGCGCCCTCCTTTATCATCTTTACGCTAGGCAGCCTCTCAAGCGCAGGGATAAGCTCCGGAAGGGATGCGATTGCAAAAACCTCGTCCTGCTCGCCTTTTATCGTGATTCCGCCCAAGGAGATTATCCTGCTCACCCGGTTCTTTTTCGCAAAATCGTGGATTTTGTCCGCAAGCTCGTTCACCGCAGCTATCGGAATCACGAATTCAGATATGAAAACTATCAGGTCGTGGCGGATGGAGTAATACATGCGCGCAGGATAAAGCGGGCGCCTGTTGTGCACCGCGGCAAGCGGTGGGAACTGGTCACCTGTAATGTAGCCCAGCGGCTCCATCTTCAGCTTTTCAACAAGGTAGCTTGCCGAAATAGTGCCCACCAGGCCAAGGCCGGGAAAGCCTTCCACCAGGACTGGCTTTTTGAGCTTGGGCTTTGCGGTAATATGAAAATCAATAGCCATTAAAATCCCCCGGATTTTTTCCAATTAGGAATCTGCTGCAATCCTTTTAAAGCAGGGGGAATGCCTGCTGGCAGCCAAATGGTGGCAAAGCTCAAGATATGGTGCACAGTGCGTTATTACTCGCACAGCTTGGGGCGCTAGATGGGTTGCAGCATTTCGGGGTTGACCCGCCGCAGCAAAGCCCCCCTGTTCCGCAGGCCGAATATCCTGCCTGGCAGCCTGTGGGCGGTTGGCTGCTGCCCCCGCACGCTAGCTCCTGCCCATACATCATCTTGAGAACAGCCGGCCCGACAACTGCAATCATTATTGCGATTATTGCCCCTGTCAGGCAGGCGGTTGCCCATACATTGGCGCGTGCGCGCGTCTCAGCCCCCATCATCTGCCCGGCAGCATAGATGACCCCACCAAGCACTATTGCCATCATGGCGGCAACCGGGAGAAGGGAGTTTAGCCCGCTGCAAAGAGAGGAAACCGCCTGATTCACCGAAGCAAGCGGCGTGCCTGATGCAAAAGCCAAGGGCAAAACGAGCAAGAAAACCGAAATGGACCGTGCAAATCCCATCGCAATCACCTTATGGAAATTTTCCGGCAAACATTTTAAACTAAGGGGTATTTGGAAAAAAGAAAAATGAGAAAAAAACTCAGCATTGGATAGTTCCTTGCGTTCCGTATATTGTGTTTAGAACGGCAGGCGCAACCACAGCCATCAGTATCGCAATCAGCGCACCAGTCAGCGCGGCAGTAGCCCACACATTCGCCCTTGCGCGCGTCTCAGCCCCCATCATCTGCCCTGCCGCATAGATGACACCTGCAAGCACTATTGCCATCATGGCAGCAACCGGAAGCAGGCTCTTCAAGCCACTGCAAAGGCTGCTCACCGCAGAATTGACATTGTCCAGAGGCGTTGTGGCAAACAACATGCCGCCAACAACCGCAAACGCAAGCAATACCGTTATTTTCCCCATCAAATCCCTCCTAAAGTACTGTTGATGCCTATTCGAGAATAAACATTTTAAACTAAGGGGTATTTGGAAAAAAGAAAAATGAGGAAAAAAATCAAGCAATGCAACTGCTTACTCCGGTGCTCCAGCTGCTGCCATATATCATTCCCAGAACGGCAGGCGCAACCACAGCCATCAGTATCGCAATCAGCGCGCCTGTCAGTGCGGCAGTCGCCCAGACGTTCGCCCTTGCGCGTGTCTCAGCGCCCATCATCTGCCCCGCAGCATAAATCACGCCGGCAAGCACTATTGCCATCATTGCGGCAATCGGAAGCAGGCTCTTCAAGCCTTTGCAAAGTGTGTTTACAGCCTCATTAACATTGGAAAGCGGGTTCACTGTGGCAAACAACATGCCGCCAACAACCGCAAACGCAAGCAATACTGCCAATTTCCCCATCAAATCCCTCCTTTCTCTTATTCTCAGAAAAGAAATTTAAACAAATCTAAGCCACATCGCATGAAATGGTGCCAAGGTCGCCGTATATTGTCTGCAGCACCGGCTGCGCCACGACGACAATCAGTATCGCAATCAGCGCGCCTGTCAGGCAGGCAGTCGCCCACACATTCGCCCTTGCGCGCGTCTCAGCCCCCATCATCTGCCCGGCTGCATAGATTACCCCGCCCAACACCAGCATCATCATCGCAACCACTGGAATTAGGCTTTTGAGGTTGAGGCAAAGCTGGGAGACCGCATCCTGCACGCTGCCAAGCATAGTGGCGCATGAGGTTGCGGAGAGGGCCAGCACAAATATGAATAGCAAAAAACCGTTCCGCATATTCTCACCTTCTATCATTTTGACCTAAACCAATAAAACCATTCAGCCTATGCCGGGACAAGCAGAACTGCGGTTCCGCTGCCCCGCATATCCTGCTGAATATGCCGGGGACGATTGGAGCTGCTGCCCCAATGCCTCGCATATCCTGTTGAATATGCCGGGGGCGAGATTTGAACTCGCACGGAGGTTTCCCCCCAACAGGTTAGCAACCTGCCGCAATACCGGGTTATGCGACCCCAGCTCCTTTTGCCGACGCCGCGCCTACAGGCCAGACAGCGAATCTGTCCACTCGCCATATTTCGCGTCAGCGGCTCTATTGGGGCTGACTTACGCTTTTATTCCTTTGCCGAGAAATGGCTGATGCGACCTGAAATTAGGCGGGGTGTTCCGATGTACAACAATTACCTTTCCTGCGAAGTTTGCAAAACCGAGCTTACCCGCCAGAACCAGAAGCAGTACCTGGACAATGCCGGCTATATGCACAGCTTCTGCTCCAAATGCTATGCTGAGAAAGGCTACGGGCAAAAGGGGAAAAAATAGGCTTCTTTTCTGGGCTTGGGCGCGCATTTAAATAACTTGGAGCAGACATCTTGCCATGAGGTGGTTTATTGGCTGAAAAGAAGACCGCAAGCAACTCCGGGGTTCCATCTTCCATTGAGCAGCCCATAATGGGCGCAATCTCCTCCATTCCCTCAGAGCGCGTGCACACTTGGGCATCGGCGTTTTTCCACCCGATGGAGACATATTCTTCCAAAAAGGCGCAGGCAAGCTGGGGCGGCATAGCAATTCACCTTGCGCTTGCAGGCCTGGTTTCCTGGCTTGCCTCCATGCTCGCCACAATCATTTCCGGGGATTTCGGCTCAGCCATGGTGCTATCTGCCGGCATAATAGTCATCCCAATATTCATGGTCATAAGCGGCATGATAGGCTCTGTGCTCTACTTTATCGCAGCCAAGATATTCGGCGGCAAGGGGGCATTGATGGGGCAGACCTTCATCTTCGCCTTGCTTACTGGCGGGTATTCCATCATGCTATTTCCATTCACCGTGCTTGGCGGCTTGCCGGTCATCGGGGTGCTGTTCAGCCTGCTTGGGCTCTTCGTTGTCCTCTATTGCATCTACAGCTACTACCGGGCCATAAAGGGAATACATCAGGTTTCCAGCCTGCGCGCAATTGCGATATTGCTGCTGCCGATAATCCTGGCTGTGCTGATTGGGTTTTTCGTGGGCGCGTATTTCGCCCTCAACTCGATTGGCACCATGATTCCGGTGTGATTTTTTCATTTTAAAACGCGGGCAGAGTCCAGTGCAAGGCAATGCCCGCCATCTTTCTTTTTTTAGGGACTGCAATTCCTATGGCATAGCAAGCGCGCCGCACGAAAACAAGGCAGCCTCTGGTTGCATTGTGGCAGGATTTCCGGCGGGCCTTGGAAAAAACAGCAAGGCTGGTCGCGCCGCTGCTCCGCTTTGGTACTTTCCAGCACGGTACAAAATGCGTAGGGCTGCTCCTTCCGGCCTGACCCGATTGGCACCATGGACCGTCCGGAAAGGCAAAGCATCGACGCTTAAGGCGCGGGCTTTGCCGCCCCTTCCAAAACTTCACCGGACATTCGGCACCGCCAAAGGGGATTTGCGGTCCGGCAAACTTGCGTCCGCCGTCTCTCCAGCAAGCTGGAAAATGGGAGGCCCCTACTCTCCCTGCCTATCCTGCCGATTAGTTTCCTGTTCTCCCCATTTAAAATGGTTCACTTCCCGCCGCGCCTTGGCTTGGACTGGACGATTTTCCACATGAACTCGAATCTGTTCCGATAAGCTCTGGCGGCTTCGGCGCTTTCGATGAGGACCGCGACAGGCGGCTCGGTAAACCAGAGGAATATAGCCACCTTGTCTGAGTATATGACTGTGGACGCCGGCCCGGAAAACTCTCTAGGTATCGTCTTGTATTGTGTCAGGCGGCAGGGCAGTATTGGGTCTCCTTTCGCGAAAAACTGCCTCGAGGCTATGCCTCGCCTCTCGCGCTCGCGCAGGTACCGCGCGGTGAACTCCGGGAAGAGATGCACCATCCGGTCAGTGGCGCCAAATCCGACTATTTCCTTGCCCTCCCGCAGTATGTCTGAGAGCACCGCCTTGATGCCTTCCCTGCCCTCGAAGGTGCGCACCACGGTGCGCCTGCCGCTCTTCCTGTAGATTTTTGAGAGGTCTGAAAGCGCCTGGTAAAGCGCCTTGTCCTTCTCGAACATCAAATCCTTTAGTCTTTCTGGCGGGGCGGCACGGTAGTAAGTTGCCTTGTCCCTGACAACAAAGCTGACCAGCCCCTTTTTCACCAGGCTAGCAAGCGAGTCGTAGGCATTGGCCCGGTCCTCTCGCAGCCTCCTGGCAACTTCACCTGCCCGCGCCTCCTCAAGCCCAAGGAGCGCCATGTAGGCGCCTGCCTCGCGGCGGGTAAGCCCAATCTCAACTAGGCTATCAGTATTCATGGTCGCATTACGGGCAAAAACCCATATAAAGTTGCGGTCAAGCCCCTGCGGTTGTGTGTGTCCACACAGCGCCAGCTTATATCCTTCCTGCCGGGCTTCTGAACAGGGCGAGTTTCCAGTGCACCAGCGCACGCCAACAGGGAAAAGCAGGCTTAATTGAAGGGTGGCAGCTCATGTTAGCAACGCCAGTCCGATGGTTCCTCATGCTGCTGGTTGCCGCCTGCGGCTACTTTATGATAACCAGCCAGAGCATGTACACCCGCGCATTCGCATTCACAGGCTCGGTGGTGTGCTGGCAGTTCTACTATGTTGTGATGATGTGGGAGGCAGACGTCATACGCAATTCCGGCGGCCATAAAAAACAGCAGAGCGGGGGCGCAGAGCCAGTGGCGGCGGGCAAGCAGGCGCTGCCAGAAGCTTCAGTTTAAAATATTTCGACTCGTTTTCCTTTCGGTGGGAGGATGGATGAGCAAGGCAGGCCTACAATTGCTGTCTTCGGGGTGGGCGGCGCGGGCTGCAACACAATAAACAGGCTTATACGCATGGGTGTTTCCAACGCAGAGCTTGTTGCGGTAAACACGGACAAGAAGCACCTTAATCTGGTTGCACAGGGGGCAAAAAGGTGCCTGATAGGCTCCAGCATAACGCGCGGGCTTGGTGCCGGGGGCTACCCCCAAATGGCTGAAAAGGCGGCGCTCTCATCCAGGCGCTCCATTGCCGAGCTTCTGGATGGCAAGGACATTGTTTTCATCACCTGCGGCATGGGGGGCGGCACTGGCACTGGCGCCTCGCCAGTGGTTGCCCAGATTGCACGGGAAAAAGGCGCGGTCACAATAGCGTTTTGCACCTATCCCTTCGCGCTTGAGCGGGGCAGGATGGGCAAAGCGCGCGAGGGGATAGCCAAGCTAAAAGGGATTGCAGACACGCTGGTGCTTATCGACAACAACCGCCTCGTTGACTATGCGGGCAAGCTGCCTATCGAAAAGTCGTTTGAATTGCTTGACGAAATAATAGCGAAGGCGGTGTTGGGGATTTCAAAAACCCTGCTGGAGCCCTCACTCATCAACCTGGATTACATGGACTTAAGGGCAATCGCAGGAAAGGGCGGCATTTCGGCAATCTGCGTCGGGGCCGCCTCGGGTTATGACAGGGTGGAAGAACTTCCAAACACTGTTCTGAAAAACAGGCTGCTGGACATCGACACCTCTGGCGCCAGAGGGGTGCTGTTGCATATGACCGGGGGCTCTGATTTGACCTTGGGCGATGCGAACAGGGCTGGCGAGCTTCTCACCCAAAACGTGGACCCGCAAGCCAATGTAATCTGGGGCGCAAGGATGGAAGAGGGCTTTGAGAAAAGGATGGAGGCAATAATCATATTCACAGGCATCAGCGAGCCTTACCGGCTTGGGAAAAAATAGGCCCTGGAAGTGAAGGGCGGCGAATCTCTATTTGTATCTGAGGAATGCCCCGATGCCGTAAAAAGAGCCCAAAAACTGCGCGCCCTCTGCTGTGTCAGGTGAAATAACCACGACCTCCACATTCATCTTTTCCGCAAGCTCTATCAAATCGTCTATTAGCGGCTGCTCGGACTCCACCTTGACCGTGCCGCCAATCGCCTTTATCTTCTCCTCCAAATCAAAGGGGCTGCGGCTGGTGACATATTGCGTTTCCCCAGTGGTGGTGTCAACAAGCTTGGCGCGCTTGAACTGCATGCCTTCTGAAACCAGAAGCTGCGAAGCCTGCTTGGTTTCAATCGCCTTTCTAACTTCGGCTTCCCCATATGTGGCAAGGCCGCTGGACACCACTTCCTTTATGAACCTCTCAACGATTATCCGCTCCTTGACGGCCGCCTGCTCGGAGAGTATGTCTCCGCTTTTTGCCACCACCTCGCGAATCCCGTACTCGTCAGTGTAGCCGGTGTCCACCACACCCAGCACCTTTATCTGGTAGTTGAAAGGCGACATCTTTGCGAAGTCCTCCTTGGCAGGCCCGGGCCCTCCTATTATGACACCCTTGACCGTGTTGACAAAATACCTGTCCATGTGCTCTCCCACGTGCTTGTAATAGTATTCAATGGACTCTTCGATTATCCTCTCGATGCGCCTGGCCGATTGCCCTCCCTTCCTCATTTTTGCGTGCGCCATTGAGCGTATGCGCGAAAGAATCCTGGTCGTGGTGCCCCGCAATTCCGCAAGGGTGCATTCGCGCCCGTCCATCACCACAATCCCATAGCTGTCCGTGGTTGCCAGTATCCTTTCCAGGGGCTCAAGGAAAAAGCGCGAATCGCACCTGTAAAGCGAAACAGCTATCGGTTCCGGTGGGAAAACCGTGAAAATCTCAATGTCAGTCTTTGCCGGATTGTCTGAAACATTGCCGCAGAATATGGCTACCCCGGACTGGGGCGCCTGGTTGCCGTATGCCTTGAGGTGGTGTATTATCCTTTCCAGTGCGTCCCCCACGTTCTTTCGCGTGCTCTTGCTTTTGATGTTGGTCGCCTGCCCTGCCTCTTCGCGCAGCTTGTTGGACATCTCGTGCACTGGCTGTCTGGAGGGTATATAGACCGAAATCAGCTCGGTTCCACTGCCTTTGAGCTCCCGAAGGCGGGCAAGCTGTTTTTTCAGTTCGTATTTGAGCTTGGTGCTCTCGTCCATTGCAAAAACCCTAAAAGCGCATTATCTAAATTAGGGACTCTTTAAAATGCCGCCTCTGTCAAAGCAGCTTCACTTCTCCAGATTCAAGGGAATATATTGCTCCGGCTATCTTTAGCTTTCCTTCCTTTTCCAGATGAGATAGGATGCCGCTTCTTTCTCTCAAGTCCTCAAGCACGCAGCCGATGTTTTTGCCTACTGTTTTTGCCGGGTCTTTGCCGCCCAATTTCACCGCTTTTTGCAGCCTTCTGACAATGACTCCTATGTTCCCGGGGGCATTCTCCGATTCGCAAGAGGCCCCAACTGCCCCGCACGAGGTGTGCCCAAGCACAATAAGGAGGGGTGTTTTCAAATGCTCCGCGGCATACTCAAGCGAGCCTAAAACGACTTCGTCTGCTATATTGCCCGCGGTCCTGGCCACGAAAATTTCCCCGAGCCCCGCGTCAAATATGTGCTCTGGGCAAACCCGGCTGTCCGAGCATGTAAGTATGGTGGCGTATGGGTGCTGCCCAGCCAAAAGCTCCTTCCTGCGAGAAACGTGGTCCCTTTGGAGGATTTTTCCGGAAACGAACCTGGCGTTGCCCTCCATAAGTTTTGCCAGCGAATCTTTTGCGTCCATTCTCCCACCCGCCTATTCAATTCTTGTTGGCTTTCGGTATCTTCCACTGCGCAAATTTCTCCAACCCGGCATCATTGATTTCCTCCGGGGTGAACTTGTTTGCAAGATAATAGTCATTCCTCACCATGTTCTTCAGGTTCTGCGCATCAGGTGGGACCTCGGTTATCTGCCCGGTAATGAAGTTTTCCATTCCGAACTCAATCTTGAACCTCTGCCTTGGGACCCATGAGAGGTATTTCCTGTGCGCATCCCGCGCGACCTCCTCGGTAATCAACGCGTTTATCTGGTCCGGGCTGAATTCGGAGCGGTAGCCGCTCCCATAAGCCTGCCGCAGCCGCTCGTGCGTTATGCTTGCTGATGGCATATGCAAAAACCCGTTCCCGTTGATGGCAAACACCCCGACATCCACCGCGCGCTGCGCCACGCTGCGAAGCTTCTCCCCGCCCGCCCCGCTGTCGCAGAAAAGGGTGTAAAGGCCGGATACAAAACTGCGGGCCTCATTGTTTATCGCGGGCTTTTGGCGCATTAGGTCCGAAAGCTCATCTGCCAGGTGATCAGGCAGGTAATCCCTAAGCACCTCCCACTCCGCAACAGGCCCGTGCTTCCTATCCTCAATCATCAGCCTGAACCTGCTTTCGAAGAACTCGAGCTTCCTTTCCTTCTCAAAACCTTCCATTCCGTCTATGGATATGGAAAGCCTGAGCAGTTCTATCATCTTGTGTATTTCCTGCGCGGCTGTCAAAAATCCGCAGGCATAGTGCGGGATGAACCGCAAGACCTTCATCTGCCTGTTGTAATCGCTGAAAAGCTGCCCGAACTCGTCCTCGGTCAATATCGCGCCTAGCACCTTTGCATTGCCTTCCTGCCTCCCGTCATCGCAGACCAGCTTGAGGTTGGTGTTCATTATCTCCTGCACGCGCTTTATGGTTGCCCAGCGCCTCTCGTATGCTGCAACGCTAGTTGCGGTTATCTCCAGCATCGCATAGCGCCATATCTTAACCGCTTGCCGGTAATAGTCGCCCTCGCTTTCAATCCTCTCGTATATTCCGCTGCCCCTCTTCACGTCCTCAAGCAGGTCTGACCATGGCTTGCTGCCCTGCCCGGTCTTCGTCATCTTCTCAATAAGGCCCGTCCTTTTCACATACGCCTCAATATGGGAAATCTGCTCATCCGAGGCTGAAAGTATGTCGTTGTGGTTCTTCCCCCTCACCCATTCGCCAAACGGGGTCGGCTCGCTGCTCTTGTCCGATACCACCATGAGCCGTGCTAGCTCCTCATCCCAAACAACGCAGCAGATTCTGAATTTCAGCGTGGTGTCGTGCTTGGCATCGGATATCTTGAAGAAGTGCTTGCCTACAATCCTGTTCCCGAGGCTGGATTCGAAGTTGTCCCGGTCAGCGGTAATCCCGCTTTTCTCATTCTCAAACCCGTTCCCGCGCACCTTGTCAGAGCGCCCCCCGAACATCAGCATAGGCGCCTGGGGCAAATCCTTCTCAAGGTCATGGGATGATAGGTAAAGCGCGGCAGCCTTAACGTCCGTTCCATCCAGATGGTTGGTGGTTGCCCTGCCAAAAACGCCATTCAAAAGCTTCCCGTCCTCGACAATGCGCAGCCCCCCGAAAAGCATGTCCAGCCAGTCGACCTTGGATGTTGAGGCAAACAGATAGGCTCCGGCAGCCTGGTCTTTGTTGGTGGGCTGGTGCAGCATCAGCTTCTTGGCATAGCCCCATTTCACCAGCGCGTCTGATATCTCAGACTCGGTTTTGCCCTCCTTCAGCGCCTTATTGCAAAATTCCAAAAGTGCGGCATCTCGCTTGTCAGCAGGGGACATCAAAAGTTCAAGAGGGGTTGGAAATCCCTTCTCTTTTGAGAATGCCTTGAGCATATGCTCTGCGTTGAGGAATCTGCCTTCCTGCCTTTTTGCAATCTTCCCCCCTCCCAGCTCCCCAGCCTGCTGCAAAGAGGACTCGTCCCTTTTCCTTCTCTTGAAAAATGTCATATCGTCAGCCTCGCATCATGTCGATTAACCGAATTTTTCATATGTTGTTCTTTATGCAAAATTGTCTTTAAATAGCTTGCGCCCCCCGCGCAGTCAGTCGGAATCCACCAAGTATGCCATCACTTCCTGCAGCCCGTAAAGCTTGGCAAACTGCCTGGCTTCTTTCTGCGAAAAAACTCCCCTATTGTCCCTTGCGGAAAGGCGGCTGTCGTAAAGCGCGTGGCGGCTTTTCCTCCCCCTCACGCTTATGCCCCCCCTGTAAATCTCAAGTGACACCTTGCCTTCCACAGGCCGCTCCAGCTCATCTGTGAATGCGTCGAGGGCGCGGCGCAGCCGGGTGTACCAGCCCCCCTCGCGCACCAGCCTTGCCCAAATGGCATCTGATTGCGCTTTTGCCTCAAGCTCGCGTGTGGTGAGCGTTAATGCTTCCAGCTGCCTGTGCGCACATAGCAATATCATCGCGGCAGGGCATTCGTATGCTTCGCGGGTTTTGAGCCCCACTGCCTTGTCCTCAAGCGAGTCTGCCCTGCCCACACCGTGCTTGCCGCCTATCTTGTTGAGCTGGTGGAATATCGTGTCCGGCCCCTGCACCCGTTCCCCGTTTATGACTGCCGCATCGGGCGCCCCGCCGGAAAACTCAATCTCAACGCTTGCAGGCTTTGCAGGCGCATTCTTTGGGCAGACCGTCCATTTGTACGCTTTTTCGGGCAAGGGCAAATCCGGGTCGATTGCAAAACCCTGCCGGATTGTCCTGCCCCATAGGTTCTCATCCGCAGAAAAGCCCCTTGCCCGCTTCAGATTGGTCGGAAGCGTTTTCCTGGCTGCAAACAGAAGCTCATCATCCCGGCGCAGGTCGAAATCCCGCACAGGCGCGATTATCCTCATCTCCGGCGCAAGGGTCCGAAGCGCATTTTCCATCACAAGATGCTCGTTGCCAGTCCCTGATGAGCCGTGGGCGATTGCCTGGCAGCCGCTGGCACGGGCCTCCTTAACAAGTGCCGCGGCAAGGGCTGGCCTGGAAATGCCCCCTGGGTTGAGCTTGCCATCAGAGCCGAAATTGGCTTTGATGGCCCTCATCGCGTTTTGGGCGAACAGCTCTCTTTGGTCAACGCTTCTGCTGCGGCCAATAAGCTTTTTCGCATTTGAAACTATTCGGGGAAAATCAGACTGCTGCCCCAAGTTGACGACAATCGGCAGGACTTCAAAATCCGCATCTAAAAGAAGCTTTGCGGCAACAGCCGAGTCCAGCCCTCCGGAGTAGGCAAGGGCCACTTTCTTTACTGCCGGATATTCCTCCTTCAGGGTTTTGGAGCACTGCGAAATCTGCATGTCACCACTTCGGTTTCCCAATGCTTATCTTGCTTCCCTTTTTCGCAAGCCTCCACACTGCGGCAGCCCCGGTCAGGCCAAGGCACAGTGCGATGAGGAGCAAAAGTGCCGGGTTTTCCTCACTTGCTGGCTTTGGCTTTTTTTGGCCATCGGTCTTTAACTGCCCCTCCCCATCTGCTTTGGCAGAACCATTCTGCAGCGAAAGCTCAAGTGCTCTGTCAATCTCTGCAGAGGCGGCATCAAGCTCGGACGAGTATTTGAGTATCCTGTAAGCATCATTGGGCAAAGCCCCGTTCTCAAGCGCATCATGGTACAGGTAGACTCCCTGCGCGTAATATATCTTGCCCCAAAGGGAGTTTCCCCCCCTTCCCATAAGATTCTGGGCGGCCATGCTGGCGTTCACCTTCTCATCCGAGGTTATCCTTTGCATGGTGGCAGCGTAGGTGGCCTCGTATATCGCAGCCCCGTATTCCCCGCTTTGGTTTGCCTCAAGGCCGTTCTCGTAATGCCAAAGAGCATCATAGTCGGGCTTGGCGGCTGAAACCAGCACAGATTCAGCCTCAGAAAGCTTCTGAGATGCAAGGCTGGCAAGCGCGCCCTCATCCACCTTTTGCCCCCCCACATCATCTGCCTGCAATGACAGCTCGCTGGAAATCCCGCACCAGCTGTTGGCAAAAAGCAAATCGCGCAAGGTCACATACCCCCCGTGCTCGCTTCGTCCATCCTCAGTCTCGTTCAGTTTTTTTGCCGCCCAAGTCCTGCGAAGGTCGCTCCCAATCGCCCATTGGAAATTCTCCATGGTCTTTTCAGGCTTTTCCAGCCCCATAACGCAATCCTGAACATCTGAAAAGCTGCCGTTTATGTCCACCTGCCTGTCGCCTATCTTCGCGTATTGGGCATCTATCGAAAGCAGGAACGCGGAGTTTGCCGCAGTGAAAGGATAGCCCATGGCCAAAAGTGTCCGGTATTTGGAAAGCTCATCGGCGAAGTATTTGTGCAATTGCCTGCCCGCCTCATTCTCATTCTGCCCAAAAAAGACCGCGCTGACAGTCGCATCCAGGCTGTCCACCACTTTTTTTGCAACCAATGTGAACCTGCCTGTTTGGGCATCCACGGAAAGCTTCGGAAGCTGAAGGGGAATGGGCTTGCTTTCCGGGGAGAAATTTGAGCTGAATTTTTCCGTGTAATTGGAGAACATGACTTTTTCAGCATCCTGCAGGCTGGCCGCCTCTATCGCGGCAAAATCGTATTTGCGGGAAACCGATGAAATCAGCAGCGCCTCATACACTTTCAGCTTGGGCACCACGAAATATCTTGTGCCTGAGTCTGCGGCCGCGATTGCCTTTTCTATTATTCCCCCGACTTCGCCCACCTTCCCGTCCTTGGAAACAGTGCCTGTCATCGCCGCGTCCTGCCTTATCGCCAGATTCAGGAGGGCAGCTTTGGTGGCAATTGCCATCGCCCCTCCGGCAGAAGGCCCGTCCACGGTGTTGTCCCCAAAATCGCCTCTCATGCTGAACATAACATCGCAGCCGCCAAGGTCCGCCCCTGCGGAAGCAAATGCGTAATTTACCGCATCCATCTCGGACTCCTGGGTGGAAAAGCCGGTGCGGGGCGTTATGGCGGTATATACTGTCCCGTTGCCTGGCCGCAGCTCCACCTGGAGCTGGAAAATCCCACCTGAGGACTCTCCAGTGACTGCAGCAAGGTATATCTGCCTCTTCGCAGTTGGGCACGAGGCGGCTGCAAGGCTGGAAAAAAGCAGCAGCAGGGCTAGGAATGCAAAAGAGTAGGTTGCTCTCCTCATCCAATCTCCCAAGCCCCTTCGAAGAAAAAGGATTTAAACCGGTCTATTTTTCGTTCTCGGTTCCCTCTGCCCTAACCGACCTGCGCCAGAAGCTCAGGATGCCTCTCGAAATACTTGCGCGGCTGCTCCAGCATTTTCGCAAGCGCCTCTGCGGTTGCGCCCTTGAGGTCTGTGGGGTGCAGCTTCCCGCTGATGTATGCCATCTCAAGCTCTTTGTAGGAGGCAAATTCAGCATCCCCCCCGAATTTCGCAGGGCGGGAAACTTTGAGCGCAGACTTGTCGCCCCTGAATATGAAGTTCTCGCACATCTCAAGCACAGGGTTGCCCTCCGCATTTTTCTCAGGGCAGTATGCCCCGCGCAGCTTTCGCCGGATTTCCTCCTCCGAGTCATGTATGAATATGCAGGAGTCAGGCTTGCTCTTGCTCATTTTCGAGGAAATCGCAAGGTCGTCTGCCGCGCTTTCCTCAAAGCCCATCTTCTGCGGGCCTTGCAGGCCCATCAAAAGCTTGTGGTGCACTGCAACGGCCTTTTTCTTCCCGTGCTTTTCAGCCACCTCGCGCGAAAGCATGTGCACTTTTCTCTGGTCAATGCCCGCGTGGGCGATGTCCACGCCAAGCATGGAAATATCAGCCGCCTGCATTGCTGGGTACAAAACAGAAGCGCAGTCCAGCGCGTCCTTCTGCGTCCTGCCCATTATGGTGGTGCAGCGCAGCATGCGGGACATGGTGGTGTCCTTGGAGATGGCAAGCACCTCCTTCCAGTAATCCTTGTCGTAAAGATCGGAGGCGAGCACATAGCTGACCTTGTCCTCTGCCAGCCCCAATGAGATGAAGGCAGATTTGAAATAGCCTTTTGCCACCCGTTGTATCTTTTCCAAGTCCCCGCCCATCTTCCCGTTTATCCAGGCGTGGTAGTCCGCCAGGAATATGGTGGGCTTTATGCCGGCGGAGATGAAGTCCCCAAGTATCAGCGAGGTCAGAAGCCCGCTCCCAAGGTGGACTTTTCCGGATATTTCAAACCCGATGTAGTGCCTTGGGCGGTCGTTTGACTCGAAAAGGGAGCGCAGCTCGCCTTCTGTGACTATTTCGCAAATCGGGCTTTTCTTGGCAAGCGCAATCTTTTCCTCTATGTCCATGCGGCAAGAAATGAAATCGAAGAATTAAAACGGTTCCTGTCCTCAGCCGATTCGGCAGCTCGCGTTGTAGCCTTCGTCCAGGCGGATTTCCATGTGGCGCTCAAAAAACAGGGTGGACGGCGTTCCTGCGCTGATTTCCACATAGGGCACTTCGCGCAGCTTCTTCCTCACCTGCTCATAAGTCATCTTCGATGAGCCGTTTCCAGCCGAGCTGGTTGAAATGCAACCATTATCATCGCAGCCGTAGGTTTCAACAACATGGCTTCCTAAAAGCCGCCCTGAGGCAAGGTCCGTGCCGCACTGGCCTATCAGAATCACGGTTTGCCCGCTTGCCCCCCGCCCGTCCAGGAAAAGCCCTATCTTTGGGGATGCAGCCGCGCTTGCTACGAAAGCCTCCAGGCTGGCGGGCTTGTCCGCAGGCTCGGCAATAAATAGGGCATATGCGATAAATGCTGCGGCGGATAGAACCAAAAGCGCAAACGCAGCCTGCTTGTCCTTTTCAGATATCTTCATGGCATCGCCTTTCAGCCAAGAACGTTTGCCGGGTCGCACATTGGCATCTTGCCATAGTAGCCTTCGTTGCCCTTTATTATGGCCGATTTCGTGACCACGGTTGTGAATGAGGGCGGCTGGTTCTCATTCGAGTATTGCAGGTCGAAAACCGGGGTATCTGGTATCGAGTCCAGGCATTCCTGCGCGGCGCGCCCGTTTTTCACCTCATACGTGTAATTCGTGCCATTGGACTGCCTGGGTATGACGGAGCTGCACAGGCTGCCGCCTATGTAGTATTTGCTGGTGGTCTTGCCCATCAGCCTCAGCTGCATCTCAATCTGCCCTGCGCAATCACGCATCGCCTTGACTGTGGACTCGGGCAAGCCGGTCTCCTCCACAATCACAACTGCGCTGTCCGAAGCCTTGATGGTGTCCATGAATTCGGTGAAGGACACGAACCGGTCGCTGTTGGCTATTATGCTGTACACCCCGACCGAGCCCACCAGGAGCACAAAGACAAAGCCAAGCAGCGTCAGCGCCCAGCCTGATATCGCCAGCTTGCTTTTGAAAAATCCGTGGAAATAATAGAACGCGCCAACGAAAAGCATTATCCCCAATGCAAGCATTGCCAGGTCAATGGTCCCGACAACCAGCATCGGCACGTATTTTGCCACGCTTTGGCGTGTCTTGAAAGATACTGGCGCCATGCTTGCCGCAATGCCCATCGCCCCATCCACGCTCGCCCGTCCCAGGCTGTTGCCCATCCCGAAAATCGAGTCCTGGAATGAGGTGGAGGCGGCAACATACGTCTTGGCATCGATGGTCAGATTGTCGAAGCTTGAGGCAAGTGCAAGGTACTGGGCTGAGGTCATTGGGGGCTTGAACTGCGCGTCCAGCCGGTTTTTTCTTTCTGCCAGCGAGTTGTAGGAATCCACAGAAGCCTTGGAGAGCCGGTTCACCCTCCACTGGGCCTTTATTATGTAATCGCCGGAATCGTCCTGCGAACCAAGCGCCTCCTGATATGCAACAGTGGAATTGTTGACCATCATGGCAAGCGCCTTGCCCGATGATATGTAGCTGGAAAGCAGGGCGTCAAAGCCTGAAAAATCCCGCTTTTCCAGTTTCTGCGAAAGCTCATCCTGCCTGCCCAAAAACGAGTTTGCCGCAGAGACAAAGTCGCTGTCTGAAACCAGGGCTTTTGCCTCGACCGCCTGCGCCTCCATCCCGGCAAAAGAAGCCTTGGCAGACTCGAACTTTGGCTTGTAAATCACCAGCGTTTCCTCGCCAGAGCGGTATTTCTGCCTCTCCTGCGTTGAAACTGAAATCCTGTCCACAGTAACATCTAGCATCGCGAAATAGGCGCTTTTCTCCTTAAGCTGCGCCACCAGCTTCTGCCCTGAGGTTATCGCGCTATAGTCGAAGTGCGAGTCCGGGCAGATGCCAAGGCAGTCCCTGCAGGCGGTGTAGCCCCCATCCGGGAAGCGCAGCTTGCTTTGGGAAACATCGTCCGCCCCGCTTTTCATAAGCGCGAATGCCTCCTCCATCTGGGCAAGCGAGCTTGCTATGTTCGAAGGCCCGGCTCCGGCATACGCGGCTGTGAACTTTGCGTCAGCCAAGACAAGCTTGTCCACCGCTTTTTTGTATGCAAGGATGTGCGTGGCGAGCAAATCGACTATGCACCCCTCCGAGCCTGTTATTGAGCAGACCAGCGAAGCTGTCTGCAAGCAAGTCGCCATGTCGTTGCAGGGCTTGTAAGAAAGGAAGGTTCCCCCTGTCATGCAGGTCTTCTCAGCAGGCCCAAAACGAGTCTGGTAATTGCGGCTTTTGTTGAATAAAAGCGCGTAGTTTTGCACTTCGGCAAGCTCCTCTTGCGAGGGGTAAAAGTTCTTGGAATAGTATTCGCCCAGTATCCCCTTGATTTGCGCCGTGTCCGTCAGCATCTTCTCGTCCAGGAGAAGGAAGGTCTCAGCCCCGCTTATCCTCACCAGCTTCGCGGTTCCGTTTGAGGTTGGGAAAGAGGTGTAATTGAGCATGGATTCGGTTTCCCCGGAATAAAGGTAGGGGGAAAGGCTGAATGCCGCAAACGAAATGCTTAGCATCACTGCAAGGCAGGCAAAAAGATAGGGCGTTTTCATTGCAAATCACCATCAGCCCATCGCGGGTCGCATCAGCGCAGGCGCTAAAATTGCCCGCCCAGAATTTATATAACTATATTATAGTGGCGGGCAGTGGAAAAAATAGCGCCGGAACCCTGGCGAGCCAGCATCAATCATCTGCATCTGGAAATCAGCCCCCAACAGGTCAAAAGTTGCCTTCCTCAAGCCCTTCCGTTTCCTCCGTCTTTGGACAACGAATCGGTTTTCTTAGGGCAAAGGCGCGCTGCTTCCGCTGCTGGATGTAAATATTCCAGGCGTGGCGCTTTCGCGCCACGCCGGTCAAAAAAAGAAAAAAGGGGGTTCGGGGAGTTTCCCCCCCGAAATTTAGACTTACTGCCTCTTGACGTCCCTTATGAAGGCGTCTGCTGCAGCCATCGTGTCGTCAGCGGTCTTACCGGCAACCACTATCTTGTTGCCGATTTCCTTGACGTACACCGGCATGGTGTTGAAGTCAACAGCAGCGTCCTTCAGCGCGTCCGCAGTCACCGTGTTCACCAGTGGGCCTCCCACTGTGATCACCGGGCCTATGCCTGATGCGGCAGTGTCCATGACCACAAGCTTGCTTTGCAGCTTGACGGGCTGGCTCACTTCCACAGATGCGGCATTGTCCGGCTTGATGACCGCGCCTACTGCGCTGGAGTCAACTGTGCAGGCTGGGGCGCCTCCCGGTCCGAGGACCGAGCAGCTTCCAGTGGTTGCATCAATTGCCTTCACCTTGACAGTCACTCCGCCGAACACCTGGCTGTCGCCAACCTTCAGCTCATACGTGTCAGCACCGGTTGAGACGGTGGTGTCAGAGTATGCGAACTGGAAGGTAGGCATTCCAACCTTCTTTGCCACCTTTACTGTCGCATCGGTGGTTCCGAGGTTGGTTGCCTTGGTTCCGCGCTCTGTCACAAAGGTCAGCTCCTTGTCAGACATGCTGGCATCTCTTATTCCCTTGTACCAGATCTTCGCGGTCGCAGAGTCCGAGCTCTTGAACCTGAAGGGGTCGTCGCTTGTGGCGGTCGCAGTCAGGTTGTAAGGCACTGCAAGCAGAACTTTGTAGTTGCTTGCTGTGTCAACCTTGCCCGCATCCTCCTGCATGACAATGTTCCCGTCAAAGCCGGCCTGTGCGTTTGCGGTGTTCAGGTAGATTGCCCCGTACGCAGCGCTGTTGTCTCCAGCCGTTTCAAACTTGACAGCGTTTGCCAAGTCAGTCACGCCGGTTATTGCCTGTGGCGTTATGGCGACATACTTCCAGCAGTTCTGTCCTGATGGCTGGAAGAATATCTTGGGCGACAGTACATACGCAGTTGAATTCGCATATGCCTGTGTGCCGTTAGGCGTGGTGCTGTTGCCTCCAGTCACTCCAATCGGGTCGATGTAGAACTTGTCGACCATGTAGCTGCCAAGCAGGCCAGAGCCTCCGAACAGGTTGCCGTTCGATTTCACCTGGATGAACTTTCCGGTGTAGGAGTAGTCGCCCGCGCTGGTGTCAGCGCATGCGGTGTCTCCGCCAGCGCCTACAGCCACCCTCAGGTTGCTTATCTTCGAAAGCGCGCTGATGGATACTGGTTCGTAGTCGCTGTCAGTCAGGTCAACTCCGTTGTAGGTCAGCTTGAAGGTCGACGGACTCTTCAGGAAGCTGTACACGTCCCCTGCCTTGTACTTGTTGCCGGTGAATGTGTCCACATCGTAGATGACTATCTGGCGCAGAGAGTCGGTCTTGTTGGCTGCCGCAACGCTTGGCACCCCTCCTGGGAAGTCCCTGTTCTTCCACAAAAGCGACACCTTGAAGTTCTTGTTGGTGTCCGATGAGGAAACAAGGTTGTACGTCTTGGTGTCCTTGAGGGTCACCTCGTCCGTGTAGACTGCCATCTCGGCCCACTTTGCATTCAGGGTGAACCCGGGCGCTGTCTTGTACACGTGTATCTTCACCAAGTTGTTGGTTCCAGACTGCGTGAAGGTGTAGGTTGTTCCGGGCGTTACCTGGATCTGCCCCACGACCTGCTCGCTTGCGGCGTCAAGCACATCAATTATCGCAGGGTGCTCGTTTGCAGAGCCGACTGCGACTGATATGTCTGACAGGCGGACCTTGAACGTTCCTGCGTCAAGCTCGCCTCCGACGTTGATGATTCCGTACTTGGCCTCCTTTGCCAGCTTTATCTGCCCGCCGTTGACAACTGCGGTCTGGCTTGGGTTGGAAACTGCCGGGTCCTTCATTTCGGAGATTATCCATTCTGAGCCCATGAACTTTATCTTCACGCGGTGCCTCTCGGTCATGTCGTTGCCGTTGGAGTCGCATGAGGTCCAGTCGTCAGTGGTGTTGGAGCTGAGCCCTCCTGTGCACACCGGGATTCCGAAGTCGTTCCCTGCGAACTTGGCGCTGTACACCATTGCAGAGTATGTGTTCACCGCAACATCCCTTATCGATGAGTCGGTGTCATACTTGACAGCGTCATTCCCGCTGCCTATCCAGAATGCCTGCTCCTCTGTATAAGAGGTTCCTGCGGAATTGGTGTCCGTGATTGCGAAGTCCGCGAATCCGGTGAACTGGCCAGAGCCAATCTTGTACAGGTTCTTGGCAATGGTCCCGTTCTCGCTGTATGCCCTCAGCGGCGAGGTCTCAGTCGAAGTGTCTGAAGAGCTCTTCAGGGCTGCGAACATGTCCTCGTCCCTTGTGCTGTTGCGGTTTGCCAGCGTCTTGTCGATAGTGTCTGTTATCAGTGTCTTGAAGGTGTGCGTTCCGGCAATGGTGCCTGGAAGGGTAACCTCAAGGGTCACTTTCTTGCTGCTTTCGACAAGCGAGCAGCTTCCTGCCCCGCTCGTGCCGGTGCCGACACTGCACGTCGCCTCACCTGAGAGGCCGGCGGTCAAAGTCGAGCTTTTGTAGGCTTCGTTGGCAATCTTCGCCGCGATGTTGGCTGCTGCCACACCGTCGGTGATTGCTGCCTTGCTTCCGACAACAACCTTCACGGTCGGCTGCCCATTCTGGTCAACAAGCTGCATGTTGCCATACACTACGTCGGCAACTGCCACGCTTGCGCCAAAGAGGACAGCTGCGCCTGCGAAGGCCGCTATCTTCTTCACGTTTATTCCTTTCATTGTTCCACCTCAAATGTCGTCTCTCAGGGCATGGTACAAAACTTATCGACGACATTCATTTTTTTGCCCTGTATGTTTTCCTTTCATACATTCTTTTCGGTACCACTCCCCTCCGGGCACTCGCCAAGCGCCTCTCATAGGAGACTGGATTGATGTCTTGAGCTATGTTTATAAATTTTCTCCAGTTCCTTAAAAGATAGTTTATAAAAAAAACATAATATATCGGCAATTCCCGTTTACTTCAACACAGAAGTGTCGAATTTTGGTTGTAAATAAAGGAAAA
Organism: Microcaldota archaeon; assembly: GCA_964392435.1. Lineage (GTDB taxonomy): Archaea > Micrarchaeota > Micrarchaeia > Anstonellales > Anstonellaceae > UBA10161. Next base: position 135,269 of record CAYMOY010000002.1, on the reverse strand, counting down.
AAGAGAATAATGCCTGCCCTTCCTGGTCTGTGCCATGAAACATAATCCCATATTCCTCCCTCAAATGCCTTACTCTTGCAAAGCTGCTTTCCTATTATATAATACTGCCCCTCAAAAAATTCCATGCACGCCTGCCTGCTTTGCTGGAGGCCGCACGCTCTCCAGCAATCAATACCCCAACTTTCAGAAGCATTCAGCCAATCAGATTTTTTCGCAATCTGCCAGTCCAAGGACGAGGATAAGGTCAGGCAAATTATCCCCGGGGCCGGCGGAAAGGACCCCAAGGTTTTTTCCCAGGAAAACGCGGATGAAATATTGCAGTCGCCTGCTGGAGCGAGAAGCAAAAGCATAGGGCACGCCAGAAACCTGCTCCAGCTTGCATCGCTGTCTGCCGGGAGGTCCGAAATCATTTTCCTGGACGATGACATCTTTCCGCAAAAAGGCTGCGGCGAAATCTTCCTGCAAGCGCTTTCAAGATTCGATCTGGTTCCGGGCTTTTACCAGGGGTGCACAGGAAATGGAATCTACGCCATGGTGCATTTTCTTGAACTTCTGTCCGGGTGGTCTGCAAGTCCGGAGCAGAAAGCAGAGGCTGAACAGATGCTGCGCGGAGTGGTGCGCATGCCAAAGCGGCAGGCAAAACCGCACGGTGTTGGGGGCGGGTTTTTCGGGGTCTCCTCCCGCCTCTCCTGCCAGGTCGGATTTTTCCCGACACTCTATCCGTTTGACGACCATTTTTTCGAGTTTTGCGCCAGGCACTCGTTTCCCCAATACAGCTTCATGGGCAATTCTGCGCCAGATGGGGAGCTGCCAAAGGCAGAGCACAACAGCCTGCCTTCTGGGCAGGGGAAGCTGGTGGACAATTTCATACTGTACATCCGTTCTGCCATTGTGGAAAACTACGCCTATTTCCGCCTCTGCGGCCGCCTGCCGAAATTAGTCAACGGAAATCACGCGCTGGTGAGGGCACAAGGCTTTGACGCTGGAAAAATGTGCGAGGAAATCTGCCGGCAATCGGCTCTTGGGAAGTTCAAATCAGCAGCCGGGCATTACCTTTCTCTTGGGCTTGGCGAGCCAATAGAAACGCAGCTGCGAAGGATTGCGGCAATTTCTGAAAAAGAGCTTTTTGTCCCCCAGGAGGAGCTGGATGGGGAATGGGCGGCGTTCCAAGAGGAAAAGGAATGGTTTTTTGGGGCAAGGAAAAGGGTCCTGGGCAGCGGGCAGGGCATCAGCTCCAGGCTATTTGGGAAATAGGATTTGGGGGAAATGCCGGTATTGGCTGCTCACGCCATACTTTGCAAAATGGGGACGGAGGGTGCACCAATCATTTCCCAAAAGCAAGGCGGCGGATTATTTCCTCTCCCCATACTCCTGCATGAAGGCAAAATACTCCCTCAGGTCCTTCTGGGTGACTGAGGGGCGGCGCGAGGAAATCACCCTCATCACAGAATCGGTGGTCGCCACTGTGGGCTTGCCTGAAAGCCGGTCGCGCACCAGCTGCATCTTCACCTCCTGGCATATGGAGGCGACATCTGCGCCTGAAAATCCGTCCGTGGCGTTTGCAAGCTTGTCCAAATTCAGCCTCTCCAGGAATTTGGCAAGGCTGCCTGTGAATATCTGCTTGCGCGCAGGCGCGTCTGGCGGGGGAATGTAGAGTATCTTGTCAAACCTGCCCGGGCGCAATATGGCGCCGTCAAGCGCGGCAGGCTTGTTGGTCGCACCTACAATCATCACATTCTTCAGCTCCTTCACCCCGTCCAGCTCCTGCAATAACTCGGTCAATATGCCTCCGCGGTACTCGTCGCGGCTGGGCGCAAGCGCCTCTATCTCGTCTATGAAAACCAGAGCCGGGGCGCTCTCGCGGGCGCGGTTGAACACTTCCTTGACATATGACGCCGGGTTCCGGTCGCGGCCCCTCATCAGCTCTGAGCCGGATATTGTCAGGAAGTTCGCGTTAAGCTCGTTTGCAGCAGCCTTGACTATCATCGTCTTTCCGCATCCTGGCGGACCGAAAAGCAGCAATCCTTTGGAGGGCTTGACATCCATCTCCTTCATCAAGTCCTCGTGCAAAAGCGGCATCTCAATGGATTCAAGAAGCGTTTTTCTGACCTCCTCCAATCCAGCAACATCCTCCCAGCGCACCCCTTTCTCATCAGGCTTTTTCTCAACAGCCTCGCTTCTGCGCTCGTAGTCCATGCGGAACTTGCTGTAGGTTTCTACCATGTCAAGCGTGACTGAGGGCTTGACTTTTTTTATGGTGGCGGTCAAATGTTTCATGGAAACCGGGACAACCACGTCGGACTTCATGGCTTCGCGCGCAGCCAGCCTGCTCCCTTCGGTGCAGATGTTCTTTATGTCTGCGCCAGAGTGCCGCTCGGTCATAATCGCCAGCCGCTCGAAATCCACGTCTGGCTCCAAGGGCAGCTTCTTCAGATGCACCTTGAAAATCGCTTTGCGTGCCTCGATGTCCGGCAGGGGCATGTAAATTACCTTGTCAAACCTGCCAGGGCGCATGAGCGCCGGGTCCAGCTGGTCAGGCACATTGGTCGCGCCTATCGTTATCACGTTCTTCTTTCCCTTGAACCCATCCAGCTCCTGCAGCAGCACCGACATCACGCGGGGCGCCACGTCATCGCTGGTGTAGGAGTCTCGCCTCTTGCCAATGGAGTCTATCTCGTCGAAGAAAAGCACGCATGGCGCGTTCTTGCGCGCGGCTGTGAACACCTCGGAAACGTTCTTTTCGCTTTCGCCATACCATTCTGAGAGCAGGTCCGAGCATTTCACGTAGTAAAAGCCGATGTCCAGCTCCTTGGCAAGCGCCTTCATCAGAAGCGTCTTTCCTGTTCCTGGCGGGCCGAAAAACAGTATTCCCGTGGGCGGTTTTATCCCGTATGTGTAGGTCAGCTCCTTCTGCTTTATCGGGGCTATTATCGCCTCGCGAAGCTCGAGTTTCACATCCTCATAGCCGCCAACATCGGCAAGCGAGTCCACGCCGTCCGACTCGGAGAGGTCCTGCACACCGAACTTCCCGAAAGTTTTCTGCTTCTCGCGGCGTGAGACCATCCTTTCGCGCGAAAGCGAAATCCCGTAGTGCTCCATTGCCGCGATGACGCCCACGCTTGCCGCGCAGTATGCGAACGAGAGGGGCTCCACAGGATTCTTGAATGAGGGGGCGAGCAAGAAGTTTGAGAGCGGTATTATGAATAGCGCAAGCGAGGCTATGCTCTGCTTGTATCGCGAGCGCACGGCTGGCTTGAGGAACATGAAAATCCCGCCGTCCTCAATAAGCGGGGGCAGCATGGCGCAGGCGAAAAGAGCAGCAGCCCAGGCAAATAGCTGCGGCAGGGCAAAGTCGGAGGCAAAAAGCTTTACTGTGTTTGAGGCAATCAGCCCCAACGCGTCTGAAAAGACGCGGATGTTCTCTCCTGAGAAAAGGGAAGCAACCGCCTCTGCGCCGGCTGGAAGAATTCCTTCAACCCCCACCTCCGGCTTTTCATTGTTCATCAGCTGCTCCATGCCAGGGCTGTAAAGGGAATGGTAGTCCTCGGATATTGTGATGAACGAGGCGGTCGGGTGCAGCCATATTGTTGAAAGCAGAAGCACGATGAATACTGCGGGAAGCGACACTGCAAAGGAATGTCTGCTGCCAAAGCGCAGCGCGGCAATCCCCAAAAGCAGGAACAGGAAGCCTGAAACATATGAGAATGGAGCGGGGGCAAAAGGCGCCATTATCGCAATCTGCAAAAAAGAGATGGTGCTCCAATGCTCAAACGCCTCGAAAAGCGTGATGGCCAGTGCGGCGCAGAAAATCCAGGCCAGCACAGGCGCCTGGTACGCCACAGCTGGAAAGGCGAGCAGCATTCCCAGTATCGTGCCAAGGGGTGGCTTGCGGTAGGCAAGCGTTCCTGCGGCGGCTGCAAGCAGCGGCACCAGGTAAAACGGGTAGAATGTGAAGGTGAGCAGGAGAAAAAGCGTGCCCAGGGCCACCAGGATTGCCCCGCCGAGGTTCTCGTCCGTGCGCAGCATCTGCATGGTGGCAAGCACTTTTTGCTTGCTCATGCCCCGCGCACCGCTGCCCCCGTTTGCCATGCAGGAAAAACGCGCAGGTATCTTATATATTTGACTATTAGGCAATGGAAGAGAATGTTGTAATAAGTGGTTTATAATATATTTATAAACCCTTTGCAGCTGAAAGGAAGCATGGCAAACAGCTCCGGCTCATTATGCGTGCGCCAAGCGCGCGAAATTTTCGCAAGGATTTCCAGCAGCGACCAAACTTCCCCTGGCGCAGCCCAGCGGCTCAGGTCCCAGCTCGGTTCATTTTTGCGCCAAACGCCCCTTGCAGACGGGAAATCAATCCTTCTTTGCAAGCCCTCCAAGGAACAGATGGACAATGCCCTTGCATATTCATTCAAGCTGGAGCGCGAGGCCCTCTCCCTTCTCAGGCTTATCGAAGACCGGGCGGATTCCGAGCCTTACCATCTGATACAGAGGCTGAAAGCCATGGCTGAGAAAACCGAGCTTGTCATGGTGGATGAGGCGATGAGGCAGGAGTCTGACATATCCCCGGTCTCCTTCGCAATCAAGTTCGGATTCTCGCCCGCTCAGATTGAGGCGATGAACAGCTTCTGCGCGGATTTCCTTCCGTTCGGCTCGCTTCTGGCGGTACAGTCTTTCAAGGGGAACAAGGAAATACTGCCCATTGTCTACTATGGCGAAAACGAGGGGGGCAAGATAGTCGGCACGTTCCACATAGCCGAAACTTTTATTCCTGAGGGTGGGGGGGGCAATCCGCATATCGGCTCAATTCAGGTGCACTACAGCAGGGCAGAAGGCGGCTATTATGCAAAAAAGGCAGCATTTAACATCGGTCTTGAGCAAGATGTCTTGCGCCTTTCTTCTAAAGCGCAGAAATGGCAGGCCATAAGGCTTTGCAATGAGGCAGGCTTGAGGCTCAATCAAATTCTTTTGGACCTGCGGTTTCCCGCCCACGACGTGGTGCGAGTCGACTTAGATTCCAACTCGCCTAGGGGAGCCGCCCCCAACGTAACAATCGAGGTCGGGGCGAATCTTGCGCAGGGTGAATACCGGCTGGGCACCTTCGCAATCAACATTCCCGAGGGCGGCGCGCGGGCAGGCATACTGCTCAATATTTCGCAAAAAAAGATTTCCATGCAGCTGACCGCAAACAGGTCAATGGAATCCATCAGCCTGGACAACCTGGAAGACGACTACTCGACTGGCTAAGAAAAAGTTGCTCTTGCGCAGGGGCGTTGCGGCCATCTGCCCCAAAGCCATGGTTCGAAAGCCTACATCTTTTCCACTTTTTCCCTAAATTCATTAAGCACGTTCATGTAGTTTATGTAGGCGTCAAAAGGCGAGTCATAAGGCGAGAAATAGTTGTGCACGTCCTGGTCTGACAGCGACTTGGTGCACATGTAGTAGAAATGGTCGGAGTTGCCAAGCATGCGCCAGGTGCGCAGAGCCCCCTCGTCTTTCGTTTCCCTGACCTTTTTCCCAAGCGACTCCAGGAGCGAAAAGGCTGTGCGCTGCATCTCATTGCCCAGCCAAGCCGAGGTGTCCCTTTCCATGTCTGCCCATGAAGTGACCTGCGGCGCGTCTATGTCATCGCGCGCGGCAACGCGCTCAACCAGCTGCGAGGGGGTGGAAAAGCGCAGATGCCGCATCTTGCCTATCTGGGCTGGAAGGTGGCGCAAAAACTCGAATATGCCGGTATCCGCCCAGTGGTGCTCTCCGAAAGTCTCATAGTCCATGAAAATATTGACGCAGTCCCCCTGCAGCTCGGAGAGCCAGCGGGCGTACTTTTCCGCGGTCAGCGGGTATTCGTTCCACCATTTGGCGGAGAAGCGGTAGCCGATGTCATCGGAAAGCTTGTAGTGGCGCAGCAGCGCCTTTATCTTCTCGCAGCCCTTCACGGTGTAAAGGTAGTTGGGGGAGCGCCAGCCCAGTATGTGCTCCAGGCCCTCTGCCATTATCCCGTTGTAGCCAAGCCTCTCCACAAGGTATGCGATGTCGTTTGAGAACATCGCCTCTGTGTTCCTAAAGACGCTGGAGGGCTTGGCGAATTTCGAAATCGCCTCTCTGTGGAGCCGTATCTGCTCCACAAACTCGTCCTTGTCTGAAAAGAGATAAGAAAGCGAATGGTGGTAGGTTTCTGATAGGAATTCCGCCCTCCCAGTGCGCGCAAGGGCTGCGAAGCTTTCCAGCACCTCAGGGGCAAAAAGCGAGCACTGCTCAAGAAAAACGCCTGTCAGCGAATAGCTGACGTGGAATTCCGGGTTTGCCTCCAGAAGCTCCAGCATCACCTTGTTGGCGGGCAGATAGCATTTCCCGGCCACCTTGCGCATTATCTCGGAATTGAGTGCGCTGTCAAAGTACCCTCCGCTGCCCTCCGAGGCGCCCTCCCCGAAAATCGAATAGTGCGAAAGCCGAAGCGGCTGGTGCACCTGGAAGTAAATGCAGATTTCCATCATTTCAACATCCGGCAGCGCAAAATGGCTGTTTGGCTGCAGGCTATTTTCCTGTTGACACCCGTATTTATCGCTTTGCAATGGCTTCTCTGTACACCGCAAGCGTTTCTGATGCTGCCTTTTCCCAAGTGTGTGCCGCCGCCTCTTTTAATGACAGGCGCGACATTGCGCTGGAAAGAGGGGCGTAATGCAGCACCGCGACAATTTTCTCAGCCATCGCGTTTATGTCCCAGAAGTCCACCTGTATTGCGGATTTGACAACCTCCGCGACCCCGGAGGTTTTGGAAATTATGACCGGCACCCCTGAGGACATCGCCTCCAGGGCGGTTATTCCAAAAGGTTCGGAGGTTGAGGGCATGACATACAGGTCTGCCAGCTTGTATATCTTTCGCTGCTCCTCTTCTGGCACATAGCCCAAGAAGCGCACATTTTTGCTTATTCCCATCTCAAGAGACATATTTATCAGAAGCGGCAAAAGCTCCCCCTTGCCGGCGATGACAAAGAGGGTGTCTGGCTTTCTGGCAAGCACTTTTTTCGCTGCGTGCAAAAACTGCACAGGCCCTTTCTGCTCGGTCAGCCTCCCCAGGAAAAGCACTATTTTCCTGCTTTTTTTCAGCTCATTGGCAAAAGCCGGCAGGCAAGAGGAGGAGAACCTTACATAATCCACGCCGTTATAGATGACGCGTATCCTGCTTTCCTGCGCCCCCAGGCGCATCACCTGCGACTTGGTCCTCCTGCTCACCGCAATTATCAGGCTGGCTTCCTGCGCTGCCTGCCGCTCGATTCCCAGTATGTACTCCCAGGGCCAGCTGGTCCGGTCAAACTCCGTGGAATGGAAAGTCTGCACAAGGGGCAGCCCCAGCTTCCCTTTCGCCTCATGCGCAGGCTTGGCAGTCATCCAATCGTGCGCGTGTATCAGGTCGTAGGGGTTTTCCTTAGCATAAGAGAGAACAGACTCGGTGCAGTGCTGCGAATATTCGCCCACCGCGCTTATCAGGTTCTCCCCGTAAGACGGGCTTTGCCCCTTTTTTGCCTTTGAGAAAAAGAGATAGGGCTTAAGCTCTGTCTTTGCAACCTCGATTATCCGCAATCCGCTTATGGATGAAACGGCATTGCTCCCGCTTACTGGCATGAAAAAGTCTATCTCCACCCCAATCGCGGCAAGCTTGCGCGTAAGTTCGTAGCAGTGGGTCCCCAATCCTCCGGAAACAAACGGGGGGAATTCCCAACCGAGCATGGCGACTCTCATAAGCATCAGCTTTTCCGCTTCAGGGCGGAAAAAAAGCAACTCTTGCGGAATTTATAAAGTCAGCGCAAGTCACCTGTTGATTCCCTTCAGGTAGGCTTGAACGTCGTTTTTCGCGTTGAAAAGCATTATCCTGCCGCCATCCACCTCCATCTTGAGGCCGACTGCCAGCTTGGAGGTGGAGGTGAGCGAGGAGCGGAATTCGTCCCTCTCCTCGGAGGTCTTGAATATTATCAGGGTGGTGCCTTTTTTCGCAGTTGCAAGCGCCCGGTGCACCACGGTTTCCTCCGGCTCCTCCATTATGTGCAAATAAATCTCCTCGTTCCCAGCGATTGCCTTCATGTCGCAGTCCTGCATTGCGTCAAGCTTGGAGAACTTAACAGCATTGTTCACAAACACGTTGCGCATAATCCGGTATATGGCAAGATAGCGTATGGAGTGGTTGCTTTCCTTTTCCCAGCTAGTCAGGCCAAAGTAGCCCAGCTCCTCTTTCACCAGCCCTTCATCAGCCAGCTTGGAAAGTATCCGCTCGAGGTTGAAATCCCCCACCAGAATCGGCTTGCCGTTGTAAGTCAGCTTCCGGAATCCGTTTTTTATCTCATCTAACCTCAGAGGCATGCGCTGCCATGCGTAGCCGCTGTTCACCGAGGAGAATATTTCCATAACCGTTTCGCGCTTCACAGGTATTTTTATGGTCGACATTGGCGGGAAGTCGGGTATGTCCAGGCCGTATCTGACAGAATCAGGCCTGCGCAATGCCATTCCCATTGCTCCAATCCCCGCCGCAAGGAGGGTCAGCACGATGAAAACCGGGTTCTCCCAAAAAGGCGGGATTCGGTCATAGGAAAGGCTCAGGCTCTTTTGGTAAGTCCCAACAGTAAATAGGAAAACATGGGGGCCGGATTCTATCTTTCCCGGGTAAACATACTCCACCTCAGTTGCGCTGACTCCTGGGCGCAGGGAGGAGGGGGAATATCGCGCCTCTTCCTTCCCGTCGAAAGAAATGGACAGGCTGCGCGGCTCCACCGGCTGGTTTGCTGATGAGAGGAGGAAGGAAAACCTGCCCTTGTTCCAATTGCTCTGGTTGACTGCGATGTTAAGGTCGGTCACCGAAAGCTCGCAGGCGGCATAGATTTTTCCCTGCTCGTCCGCGACCACCACCACATAATTGCCAGGCTCGGCATTCACCTGTATGTCCACCGATTTGTCCGTTGTCGGTGTTGTGAGCCCCGGCTCAAGGTCGGTTCGCTGGAGCAGCCTCCCGTCCTTGTACATTTCCACATATAGCTTGACCTGCGCGGAGCTGTTCTCCCGAAGCGCCACATTCAGTCGTGTTCGCTGGCCTGAAAGGTAATAAGGGACAGCCTGCGGCTCGGAAGGCACCATCTTCCCGCTCTGGGACTTCTCAATCCGAAAGACTTCAAGGCTGCGCTGAAAAGAGCCGTCCTGGTCCGCAGCATCTGCTGCAAGCTTCACAAAAGCCGATTCGGCGCTGAATTTGCCTGTGAACAAAGAGAGTCTGCCTTCTTTATTGCTGCCAAGAAGGGCGGCGGATCTGGCCGAGGAAATTTCCTGCATCCAGGGCTCCTCAGCTATCAGCCGCGCCACGTCTTGCGCGGCAATCCCGCCCTTTTCGCTCCAGGCGCCTGAAACGTCCCTCTCGCGCCATCCGCCATCAAGGCTCTGGGGGAGGATTAGCATGGAGCCGGTTTTGTACCTCACCACCGATATCGATCCGTAGATGGGCGGAGAGGCAAAAAGGGTGTTTTCCGCGTATGTCTGGGCAGGTGCGGCAGAATATTGCGCGTTGAAAAGCCCGAACCCGTCAGTTGACTTTGGGCGGGCTTTTTTGTCAAAGGCAATCTTTTTGTGGCTGACCTGTACTGCAAGACCGTCTCTGCCAAGAGCCTGGTTGTCAAACGGCAGCCCTATGTAGATTATCGTCACGCCGCGGCCAAGCAGGTCCTGGTAGTCGAATTCATTGTCCACCCCGAGAAGCTCTTTCGGGAAATAGCCGGTGGGAATCAAAAGCACTGCCCCGGCGGGCAGGCGGCCCACCATGCCTATCTCTATCTCATTGGTCGGTATCCCAAGCCGGGCCAGGTTGGAAACAAGGTATTTTTTGAAAACAGGGTAGGAGCTTCCGCTGTCTTTCGGATAGTCCAATATGAAAACTTGGGTCGGAGGCTGCTGCGAGTAGAGCTTGGCGGTGAAATTCAGGTCGGAAAGGTTGGCTGCCTGGTAGGAAAGCAGAAAATAACCTGCGTGCTGCGCAGAATCCTCCCCCTCCACGGTCAGCACCATGCCCTCATCAACAGAAAAGGAGAGGCTACCTGTGAACAGGTCTGCAGGCACAATCTGCAACGGCCCGCTTCCCCCGCCAGGGGGCAGCATTGCCAAAAGGCCAAGAAAACCGAAAATCACCAAAGCAGCTGTTATCGCCGCAATCTTAATCAGGCCGGCTCCAACGCCTCGGGGGGCATCCAAGGCTGGCTTTTGCCCTGGCAAGGCGCCATTTCCACCAGGCGCAGCGCTGTCAAGAGGCGTCTTTTTTTTCTCCAGCAGGCTCTTGAGCTTCTCCTTGAGGTCCTCTGCTGGCGTTTCAGGGGCTTTTTTGACTGCAAAGGTGCGGCTTGCGGCAAATCTTTTCCTCACATCGAATATGTATGCCTTCTTGGCAATCTTGAGCTTGAGAGTCTGTTGGTCCTCGCTCATGCAAACACGCGGCAGGGGCGCTAGCCCTTGGTCTCAAGGTAACCCTCGGTCACCAGCTTGTTGAGCATTTGCTCCACCCGCATCTCGGGCACGTTGTAAACCTTGGCAAAGTCAGAGATGTTTATCTCCCCCTTGTGCTCGGAAAGCCATTCCTGTATCTTGAGCGCAAGCACCGTGTCCGAGAAGGTCTCAAGCGACTTGAGCCTCAGCGTAAGCTCGTCGTTTTTGCTTTTCAGGTCGTAGTTCTCCTTGGAAAGCGAGCCGCTGGCATCCTTTGCTTCGTTGTATTTCTTCTGCAACGCAGCAAAGTCCGTCTTGAGGTTGTCATAAAGCGCAAAGAGTCGGTCATAATCGGCAGAAACATACTCTGTCATGTCCGCCACCGAAGCCTCGACCAGCTGGTATATTTGGCGGGTTTCAACATCATAGCAGTCTTCCGCCAATGTCATCAGGTTCAGGCAGTGCTTCAGCACGTCTATCCTCCTCTTTTTCGGGCTCATGTTCGGAAGGCAGGAGTAAAGCGCCTCCACCATGGTCGGCCTGAAATATATTATGGAAAACAAGTAAGGGTTCTTCTGGATGTCCCGCGATTCGACATTAAGCGCGGTAAGCACGTCTTTGTCCATGCTCATTTCCAGGAAGGAAAGCTCGGAGAGCCTTTGGGATATCTCAGACGGGCTTTTCAGCCTCTTTGCCTGCAGCCTAAATCCGCCCACTTTGGGCTCGCTGGAAAGCGCAGCTTGGGGCTTTGCCCTGCCGTCTGGAAAGTTTGCCTGATTTTGGTCTGCCAAGGTAAACACCACTCAATCATTTTTTCTTCACTTTCTTAGCATTTTTCCTCGCGGGTTCATCGGCCTGCCGCTTCTCCTCCAACTTGGGGCAGTGCGAGAAAACGGACAGTGCCATTATGAGCGCGAAGAGCATCAGCCCGAGCAATATGGGCAAAAGCGAAAATCCGGTTGTGAAAATAGGCAGCAGCGCGAAAAGCAGAAGCACCATACCGCCCACTATCGCGTGCATCACCAGGTCGCGCTCGTATTTTGTGCGCTTGGAGGCATAAGTCTCAATGCATCCTGGGCAGACCACCAAGGTGTTGTTCTTGGCAATCCTGAGGGCGGACTTGACTTTTCTTATGGCCCTTATGACAAAGTCGTCCATCACGCGCCTTCCGCCAGTTTCCTTTTCGCATATTATGCACACGGTTGCCATCAAACACACCCCTAAATCTCCCTAAGCCAACACTACCTGCGTTATCTCGCGGTTTCCCATTCCAATCCGGGTGAAGTCCGCCTTGGAAAAAATATTTATCAATGTGGATTCGTCCACCCCTATGTCGTGGAGGAAGGAGGAAATATCGGGCCGCTGCACCCCGTATCTTTCCAGCATTATCACGAACGAGACCACGTCTATGTGGTGGTTGTTCCGGTCAAACACGGTGGTTATGTCTGCGACCCGGAGTTCCTCAAGGCCGAAAGTGCGCAGCTTCCGGCCCAATTCCTCCTTTGAGAAGAACAGTGTTTTCGCCATTTCATCTTCCCCTGGGCCTTTGCGAGCGGGGCTGCGTTTCTGGCTCGCCTTCGCTCACAATGTATTCGGTTATGTCCTGGTCGCCAAGCTTTATTGAAAGCTCGTCCGCGCTTGAGAGCACAGTAACTAAGGTGGTGTCCTCCAAGCCCAGTTCCTTGAGAAAACCGCCGATGTTGTTCCTCGCTATCCCATATCTCTGCAGCAGCACCACAAACGAAGATATCCCCAATCGCCTGCCCTTTTTGGAGAAAAGCGCCACAATTTCATCCCCCTGCTCCTCCCCCATCCCAAACTCCCGCATCTTCTTTTTCAGTTCGTCTTTTTCAAACGACAATGAGCGGACCGCGCCTTCCATCGCCATCTCTTCCTGGGAAAGCACCGAATCAAGGTCCAAAAAGAACTCCTGCATCGGCTCTTCCCCCTCTATCTTCTCAATTAGGAAGGTTTCCGAGTAATCGGCAGTTGCCTGGAATGCCATGTTGACTGCCGCCTGCCCCACCCCCAGCTTGGCAATGCCCTCGCGCATGTAGTCCGAAAAATTCAGGGTGGACTGCAGATAATCTAGGAAACGCTCGAACTTGACGCGAAGTATGAACGTGGTTCCCACATTCGAGAATATCGCCTCGGATATGTCTGTCGGGTTTTGAGAGGCGACAATCAGCCCGAACTGGTACTTACGCCCCTCCCTCACAATCATCACTGCGTCGGAATTGTCGTCCTTGGCGACCTTCCACGCCTCGTCCAAAACCACCAAAAGCTTGAGGCCTTTTGTCGATGACCAGCCCTCCTCGCGCATCTTTTCCTTTATGAATTGCAGCATGGAAAGCGCGGCAAGCCCCCTGAAAGTCTCATCTGGCAATCCGGAGAGGTCCAGGTCAACCAAGCCAGCCTTGGTCAATTTTTCCAAATCGATTGTGGACTGCTGCGCGAAGAAATCCTCCCCTTCGCGCGTGAATTGGCGTATGCGGTATATCGCGTTTTCAAGCTCCGCGGGAAATTCGTAAGAGCCCGCCTCGCTCATGTCCTCCAGCACCTTTTGCACGTCTTTGAGGGTTGGGGGCTTAAGCTGCCTTCCAAGCCCATCAACCTGCAGCTTGGAGTCAAGCTTGAATTTACTGTTAACATAGGCCTTTTCTATCGCAAGCTCGGTCAGCCTCTTCTGCTCGGGGTACCTGCCGATATCAGTAAGCACATCCAATGTCCTCATCACCTGCTTGACGCGGTCGTTGGGCTTCATGCCCGCCGTGTCCAGCAGATTGATTGCCGAGCCGCGGCCAAGCGAGATTACCTTGCCGCCGGTCTGCTTCACCCAATCCTTGTATTCCCCTGCCCAGTCTATGATGAACGCGTTGGTGCCCCAGACAAACGATGCGCGGGTGAGGAAGGTCTTGACAAAATAGGATTTTCCTGAGCCTGTGATTCCCACCACGCAGATGTGCGGGTTGGTTGTTTTCTGGAAAGTCCAGTAGAAAGGCACATGGAATATCTTGGTTCTGCCTATGTAAATCGCATTGGTCGGATCCGCCATCAGCGCCTCTTCAGGCGGCTCAGGGGGCCTGACGAATATGTTGCGCCGCGCCACATCCACATTGTCAAGTTCCGACAGCGTCAGCCTTCCCATTTCTCAACACCATTCCAAAGGGCAATCCACAATCCTGCGCACAATCTGCGCCTGCCGGCTCTTTTTTTGGCGCAAGGCAGCCTTAAAGGACAGCCTGCTCCAGCTCCTGCGGAGTCGGAGGGATCATGACCTCCCACTGGAAGCAGCGCAGCATTTCGTCTCCTGACAGGATTTCAACCTGCACATTCAGCGCATTTGCAACAGTTGCCTTCAGCTCGTTTGCCTGCGCAGAGGCAGCCGCGGTTGCCGCCTCCTTGCTCACTCCGACAGCCGTGGTCATTACATACGAGACCAATCCCATGGGCTTGATGCCCCGCGTCAGCTTGTTTATCTGGTTTTCCCACATGGCAACTTCTTTCTCGTACCGGTCCATTTTGAGCACATCTGGGTCCGGCTTGTCCCTCTCTCGCGCAAGGCGCAGCTGTGCTTCGGCATGCTTGGTCTCTATTCTGCTCCTGTGGTCGCTTATATCCTTCATATAGACCATTATCGCGAACTTGGTCACGTATTTCACTCCTGAAATTGCGCGCTCGAAATATTCCGAATAAACCATGTTTTCCTCAACCGTTTTCTCGGATGCAGACTCGTAAACGCGCACCCCGAGGTATTTGCTGGCGTAGTACGCCCCCCCAACATTCTTTATCACCACGTCGTTGGAAGGGGGTATTTCATAGCCGCCCTCCATGATTTGCACGATATTGCCCCTCTGGGTCAGCATCGGAACCAGTATGTAGCCGTACTTGTAAAACGCGATTGCCCCGATTGAGCCTATGAGGCACATCAGCCCGAATATGAAGCCGAAGATGGCGTTGCCCCCGCTGACAAAAGAGCCGATTGCGCCCAGCACTCCAAGCGCTGCCGCCCCATATGCGAAATACTTGTAGTCTATCATTAGCACTCACCGGCTTTCCTACATTCGCTTGCCATGCTTATAAGGTTTTGTTCGCCCCACGACATAAACGGTGCCTTGCCCGGGCGGCAAATGCCCGCCTGGCTGACCGGGTCACTCCAGGACCCTCCGATAAACCCCAAGAAGCCTGGCAGTGCATTTTTGTATGGAATATTCAAGCGCGCTTTCCCTGGCTGCCCCAGCCATGCTCCGCTTGCTTTGCAGGCATCTTGCCAGCTTTTCAGCGCATTCCCCGTCATCCTCGCTAAACGTATAGCCATTCCTGCCCTCGCGTATGTTCTCCGACATCGGCGTGCCCTCAGGCACACAGGCTGGCTTGCCGCAGGCAAAAGCCTCAAGCAGCGTGAGCCCCTGCGTTTCAAAGTGCGAGGGGAAGAAAAACGCGTCCGCCGCGTTGTAATGGCTTACAATGTCCTCGTCTTGCACAAAGCCGGCAAAGCGCACCACATCTGAAAGTCCTGAGCAAGCCACTTCCCTGCGCAAATCTTCAAGATACGGCCCTTTGCCAACCAGCAAGAAAACAGTGTTCTGTCCCTCCATCTTCTTGGCAACCCGGAGCAGGAAAGAGTAATTTTTCTCCCTAACCAGCCTGCCAACCGAAAGCACCACTTTTTTCCCCCGAAGCCCCAATTTCCTCTTAACTTCATCTGCCCCGCGCATGGGCCTGAACCGTTCGGTATCTACAGGCGAGGGCAAAAGTTCGGATTCCACCCTGTGTTCGGCAAGCAGCTTCTGGATGTGTCGCGAAGGGGCGGTGACCAGGTTGAAATTCGAGTACAAGAAGCGCAGGTAAGCCCAAGCTGCTGCTTTTCCGATGCCTTGCGCCTGCCTTATTGGCAATATGTAATGCACCCCGTCCGGTATCATCGTTTCCAGCGAGGCTATTGAAGGCAGGCCGGCTCTGCGGGTGAACCAGGCTGCCGACAGCCCCATGGTGGTCATTGCCTTGCAATGCACCAGCCTTATGTCCATCTTTTTCGCAAGCGAGGAGGAGACATGCGGGAAAATGGCTGCCTGATACTCTGGATAAGGGGGGAATTTTACCGAGGCATACCTGAATACGCCGGGCTCCTTTTTGGCGCCTTCCAAATCCGGGGCGAAAATCAGCATCCTGTGATTGCTTGCGGCAAGCCCCTGCCTATATGCAAGTATTGAAGAGACCACCCCGTCCCGCGTGGGCAGGTAGCTGTCTGTGAAAAGCGCTATGTTCATTGCTTCAAAATTCGGCTGGCTGGGTTTTAAATGGTTGCTTGAACTGGCGCGTCATCCGCTTCCAAATCGGGCTGGGCAAAAAACAGGTCGGGCACATTGCTCGATAGCGCCTCGCGCACTTTCTGCAAAACGTAATTGTCATCTTTCGCAGCCTTCTCCCCATGGAGCTTCCCATAGCTTGCCGCAAAATTGTCAAACAGGGTGCGGACAGCGCGCCGCTTGGCTGCGTAAACCTGCGTTGGCGACAAATAAGAAAGCTCGATCATTTTTGTCGCAATTCCCACAGGCCCCGCAAGCCCGCCCCTGTCGCCATTCATCAGCACCGCATCCAGCTTTTGTCGGCATTCAATTTCCAGCCTTTCCATCTCGGCCTTGTGGTTGGATGGGAAATCCGGTATGGCCCGAAGCACGGCTCTGCGCACCTGGCCAGGCTGCAGGCTGCTTGCGCGGTTTTTTGAATACCCGAAGATGAAAAAGCATTCCAGAACAAATGTCGGCAGCGGAGCATTGTTTTTCCTTGCGAGGGAAAGAATCTCCTTGGTCACTTCTATTGCCTGCGGCAGATTTTCCGGCTTGAACAGGCGCATGGCGATTCCTTCGGGCAGGATTTTTTTTGCAGCGCCAAAAAAAGCGTTCCTTTCTTTCTTGAACAGGCACTCGTGCAGCCTGCAATGCAGGGCCTCCATCCTGAACTCATATGCCAGCGCACCGCTTCCAATCAGCTCCGCCTTGTTCAAAGCCTCATCTGAAAGATGCAGTGCCAATGTATAGTTTCCCTGCATCATGGCCAGATCTATCTCATGTCTCATGTTTGCGAAATAAATATGGTTCTTGGAATAAAACCTAAGCTCGGGTATCTCGTTTTCGAATATGCCCCTCGCCTCATCCGGCTCCAGCCCTATTTCCCTCAGGCGCCTCGAATCGCAAAAAGCTTCGCAGGCTGAATCTATCCTATCTGCCATGGCACCGTATTGTGCCTCGCCTACCTTTCCTGCAACAGTATTTGCCTTTCTTGCATACCAGCAGGCGCTTTTGATATCCTCCTGGCCTGCTGCCAGGTAAAGTTTTTGTGAAAAATAACTCTCCAGTATGCCTGCAGCTCTGCGCAGAGCCTCAAGCATCGCATCAGTGGGGCTTGAACCAGCCATGCGTTCCATCCACTTCAGCGCGATGTTCCCAGAAGCCCTTCCAATTCCCATTGCGCGGCTGATCACCCACTCGAAATTCCTTACCAACGCCTTTGTCTTTGCTCCGTTTGCAATGTTCCTTTCTGTCATGTGCATTAATGCTAGGAGCCCGATGTCAGGCAAAAGGCGCTCCTTTGCCCTCTTGCCTTGTGGAAGCCCCCGGCCCGCCTGGTATTTGTTGAAGCTTTCATCAACAAATTCGACAGCCGCAACATATTCGCTCTCCCTTGAAGCATCAATCAGCCTGCGGCAAGCCTCCTGCGCAGCATCAAAATTGTCTTCCTTGAAAAGGAGGAACAGGAAATTTTTTGCCCTGCCCCCCATCTGTTTTCTGTAGCCATAATCCGCACTTGCGCCATGCAAGGCCGCCTTGTCTCCAGCAAGCTGCCTGAAGAAAAAAAGGCTTCTGTTTTTCGGCTGAGCTTCTGTCCGGCTAGTTGCAGGCGCAGCACCCGGGTTGGCAGATGTCTTTTGCAGCATGGAATCTCATCCGTATATGTTGTAGTTTATGGATAAGTAGCATTCAATCTGCGCAGAAATGGTTAAAAAGGCTTGCCCCCACATTGAGAGCCGTCAGCGGTCATAGGAGGGGGGAAACACCCGAACCCATTCCGAACTCGGAAGTTAAGCCCCCTCACGATGTTGTTTGTACTGCGGTCTCCGCGGGAAGGCGCATTGCTGCTGACACAATTGATTTTGAATAGCGCAAGCCTCGCTTGCCAGATAATTGGGGCAAGAGCCACTCTTTTTAAATTTCACAAGATTAGCATGGGACATGCCAAGCGCCCTTCCCCTCAAAGACGCGGTCTGGAAGTACAAAAAATACATCTGCAAGGCAAAATGCTTTGACCTTACTGCGGGCGGAAAGATAGTGGTTCTCAATGAAACAGAGGCGCATGAGAACGACTTGTATGCCGGGCACCGTGTCATATTGCACAAAGGGGGGAAGGAATCCATCGCCATAATAGACATTTCCACCGACCTGGTGGGCAGGGGAGAAGTGGGTCTTTTCGCAGAAGTGGCGGATGACCTGGGGGCGATGGAAGGGGAGGCGGTGGAAATACTGCACATGCAGCGCCCGGCATCTATCGAGTTTATCAAGAAGAAAATGGATGGGAGGTCCCTTTCTCGCGGCGAAATCGATGTCATCATGCGCGAATTGATGCAAAACAGGCTGTCTGAAGCCGAGCTTGCATCGTTCATCACCTCTGTTTACATAAGGGGCATGAGCGAAGACGAGGTGGTCGGGCTTACTGATAGTGTGGTTGGCACCGGCAGGACGCTGAACCTTGGGCGTTTCCCAATCTGCGACAAGCACTGCGTGGGTGGCGTGGCTGGCAACCGGACCACCATGGTGGTGGTGCCAATCATCGCAGCTGCCGGGCTTTATATCCCAAAAACATCCAGCCGCTCGATAACATCAGCCGCAGGTACGGCTGACACAATGGAAACCCTTTGCGATGTTTCCGTTGAGATAGATGAATTGCGGGGCATTGTCCGCAAGTCCCACGGCTGCGTGGTTTGGGGAGGCGGCTTGCAGCTAGCTTCTGCCGATGACCGGCTGATAAAGGTGCGAAATCCGCTTTCTCTTGACCCGAAAGGGGTGATGCTCGCCTCAATACTTGCCAAAAAGAAAAGCGTGGGCGCGCAGTATGTCATCATTGACATACCGATTGGCAGGGGCGCCAAGATAGGGGATGCCAAGGAGGCAAACAGCCTGGCCAGGGATTTCATCTCAATAGGCAAGCGCCTGTCCATGAAAATAGAGGTGCTGCTGACTGATGGCAGCGAGCCTGTTGGCAAGGGCATAGGCCCGGCCCTTGAGTGCGCAGATGTGCTCTCTGTCCTGAACAACGGCGAGCCTTCCGACCTTAAGGACAAGTCCTGCCAGCTTGCAGGCTCGCTTCTGGAATTGGCGGGCAAAGCGAAAAAAGGCACCGGTACTGCCGCTGCGCAAAGGCTCATAGAATCGGGCAAGGCGCTTGCCAAATTCCGGGAGATAGTGGAGCTGCAAGGGGGAAAGAAAAACATCAAGATTTCAGACGTTCCTGTCGCCAACTACAAGCACAAGGTTCTCGCGGAAAAAGACGGCAAGGTTTCACACATAGACAACAAGATGGTCTCGAAAATCGCGCGTGCCGCAGGCGCGCCAAACGACAAGGCGGCAGGCGTGCTGCTCTGCTGCGAGCGGGGCGACAAGGTGAAAAAGGGAGACGTTCTTTTCGAAATACACTCCACTTCCGAGACCAAGCTCGACTTTGCCATCAAGGCATTGGAGGGCTGGGAGGCGGTGGAGCTTCAAAAAGTGGTGCTTGGCAGCTTTGAATAGCCACTTTTTTTGCCTGTGTGCGCATATTTTAAATTTTCCTCACCACATACGGGGTGCAGCAAAAAACATTTAGCGTGCGCAAGGATTGGTAATAAAACGCTTTGCGGGCAAGTTTTTCCATAGGAAATCCGGAAGGTAATCAAATGAGCCTGGACAACATAGAATCGCAAATCCCGGAAGGGATAACTGTCAGCCCGGAAGACGCGGAGCTTCTCAAGTTCATAGAGAACTCCAAGCCGAAGATATATGTGGTCGGCGCAGGCGGCTCGGGCTGCAACACCATGAACCGCATGAACGAGATGAAAATAGAAGGGGTAAAATTGGTTGCGATGAACACAGACGTGCAGCATCTGGTCAAGATGCGGGCAGACAAGAAGATACTGCTTGGGAAGAAAACAACAAGGGGCATGGGCGCAGGCTCCAACCCGTCTGTGGGCGAAGCCGCCGCCAAGGAATCGGCTGAAGAGATAAAGGCGGCATTGTCTGACGCGATGATGGCATTCATCACCTGCGGGCTTGGGGGCGGAACAGGCACCGGCTCGGCTCATGTGGTGGCAGAGCAGGCAAAAGCCTCCGGGGCGCTGACCATAGCGGTGGTCACGCTTCCATTCGCCTCTGAAGGGAAAATCCGCATGCAAAACGCCCTTGAGGGGCTGGACAAGCTCCGAAAGCACGCGGACACGGTCATAGTCATACCAAATGACAAGCTGCTCTCAATAGTTCCTGATTTGCCCTTGAATACGGCTTTCAAGGTATCCGATGAGGTGCTGGCCGGCGCGGTCAAAGGGATTGCCGAGCTTGTGACCAAGGCCGGGCTGGTGAACCTGGACTATGCAGATTTGCGCACCATTCTTTCCAGCGCCGGATGCGCGGTGGTCGGGATAGGGGAGGCCTCTGTTGAGGCCAAGCCTGACCAGCGCGCCCTTATCGCTGTTGACACCGCGATGAACTCCCCTCTTTTGGATGTGGATGTTTCAAGCGCCAACCGAGCGCTCATCAACGTAACTGGCGGCGAGGATATGACCCTCAAGGAGGCGGAGCTTATAGTCTCCGAGGTTTCCAAGAGGATTGACCCCTCATCTCACATAATCTGGGGCGCGCGCGTGGAGAAGTCTGCCAAGAAAAGCTCAATCCGCGTGCTTGCAGTCATTGCCGGGGCAAAGTTTCCGCACTATGAGCTTCAGAACCTAGGGTTAAATCAGGGCGGGCGGGCAGCAGAGGCGGAGCTGGACCTTGACCTGCTCGGATGAGGTTTTTTTGCCAAAGAATAGGAGATTAATCGGTGAAAACATGTTTGATATCGTCGGGTTTGTGCGGCAGTCTCAGCGCGTGATGAATGTGGCAACGCGGCCCCGCCAGAAGGAATTCGAGAAGATTGTCAAGACAACAGGCCTTGGGATAATATTGATAGGCCTGATAGGCGTCATACTTTCGGCTGCGCTCAGCCTGATTTGAAGGTGTAAAAATGATTTACGTGTATCGAGTGACTGCGGGGCAGGAAAAAGTAGTGCTGGACATGCTTTCCAAGAAAGTGAAGAAGGAAAGCCTCAAGATAAATTCAATAGCTTACTTCGAGGATTTGAAGGGCTACCTGATTGTGGAGGGCGAAGACGAGGTTTCGGTCCGCCAGGCTGGATTGCGCATTCCGCACATCAAGGGCGTGCTTGAGCGGCCGATGGAAGTCAAGGACATAGAGGGGATGATAGAGGCAGCCAAGCCCGCTGTGCTTTCAATATCAAAAGGCGACGTGGTGGAGCTGATATCCGGCCCGTTCAAAGGCGAAAAAGCGCGCGTTATCAAGATCGACACCAACAAAGACGAGGTCACGGTGGAACTGACAGAAGTTGCGGTGCCCATACCGGTGACCATCAAAGCCAATACCATAAAGGTTTTCCAAAAGGCTTCAGAGCAGGGCAAATAGGGCGGCTGGTCTGCAGGTTTCAGGAAGGCTTCTGCTCAGGCGGCAATATCCCCTTTTCCTGTCCGTGCCAAATGTACATGAGCCTTTTGAGCCTCTCGAATTTCCTATCCATGCCGCGGGCAGGCTCGTCCGAATCCGTGCCTGGATTTTTGGAGCCTGAGAGGATTTTGCCCGCCTTAGTACCAAAAGAAGAGATGTCCTCGCAATACTTGTAAGCTTCGGTGAAACGGCAGTCTTCAACAAGATTCTGCATCTGGAGCAGGTAAGACATCAGGGTCGCCAGCTTGCGTATTTTGTAATGCAGCCACGTGGGGCTCCCCTGCCTGTCGCCCTCCGGGCAGTTCGCAAATTCCCAATCCTCCTCCCTTGCCTGCTTGACAATCTCCCCCGACCAGAGGATGAAGTTTTTTGCATCCTCAAGCGTGAGCGGGCTTATGTCCTCAAGCCTTGCCTTCATTTTTTCCGCGGCAGGAACCTTTCTCAAGGGGATTTCAGATTGGGAAATAAATCCATCCTGCCCAGTATTGTCCGCCTTTTTTTTCATAATTTCCCCAAGCTCCCTCCAATCCGTCAGGCGCAATGCCATTTTGACTTCGAGGCTGAGCCATTTGCGGTAATGCTTGCGCATTTCCACTATCTCATTCACCGCTTTCTGCGCGATTTCGAAGACAAATTCAGCCTGGTCCTTGAGCTGTTTGCTGCCCCATCTTTTGGAAGGCAGCGTCCTGTAAAAAGGCAGGCCTGTTTCAATTCGCTGTTGCATGCTTCTCTTTGTGCCGCCAGGGTTATATAAATCTTGTGGTAAAAAGTGGGCTATTTTTTCATGAAAGCCGGAAGCGCCTTCTCCAGCATCTTTCTCCCTGCAAAGAAATAGAATGCGGCCAGTGCTGCAAGAACGGCGGCAATCAACAAAAGCGGATTGTCCCCCCCAGTGCCTTCCACCCAAAATTCAGACGGGTCAAAGCCGGGCTTTTCTATCCTGAGAGCCACTCTGCCCACGTTCCCAAGCACAACCGAGAACGGGCTGTCTTTCATCTCCGATGCCCCATTGCCAATTCTCACGGACAAGCCATGCAGGTCTTTTCCACGGCTGTCCCTGGCCGATATTTCAAAGCTCTCGTTGTATTTGATTTTGCCCGGGGCGTTGACAGACATAATCTGCAATGGCGTGCTTTCAGAAATTACCAGGCTGAGGAAAGAATAATCTCCCTGCTCCTTTTTTCCGGAATTGTCTATCGCCCGGCACTCAACATTGACTGCTCCTGGGGGCAAGGGGGCAAAATCTATGGGCGCATACCATTTTTCAGCCCCATTCGCCCGCACCCACTGCCCCTGCCCTACCCTCACCTCAACCCCCTGCAGGGTATTGTCCGAATATGCGGCTCCCTCAACATCCACGCTCCAATTGCCGACTGCATCACCCTTCGCAGGATAGGTGAAGCTGCATACTGGGGAAGATGATAGGGAATAAACCTTCCCCCTGCTGGTTCCGAACAGGAACGCATCGTTGTATTCCAAAATCTGCTTGGGTTTCCCATAGGCGGAAAATGACCATACCTGCTTTCCCTCGGATGTGTCAAGCGCGTAAATATTGCCGTCGTTGGATCCGAAAACCACAAGCAGCTGCCCGTCTCTTTGGTGGATGATGGGCTGCAGCCATATGGCCTCCCCTGTCTTGAATCTCCAGTTAAGCTTTCCCGAATGGGAAACCGAATAAAGGTAGCCGTCGTTGGAGCCGAAGTAGACTGACTTGCTGGTTGCCACGGGCGAGGACATCACCCATCCGCCAGTCAGATATTCCCATTGCCTGTTCCCAGTCACATAGTCAAAAGAATAAAGCTTGCCGTCAGTTGCCCCCAGGTAGACATTGCCATCATACTGTACCGGGCGCGAGATGAAGCTTTCCATCATCGGGGAAGACCAGGCAGTCGCCCCGTTTCCCTCATCCAGGGAATAAAGCCTGCCGCCAGAATAAAAGTATACCGCGCCCTCCGAGTACCCAATTGTCCCGACCCCAGAGCCAAAACTCCTGCGCCAAATGCTCTTGCCATTCGCACCATATGATGAGAGGCTGTCGTTGAAACCCACATATATCCTGCCATTTCCAGTGGCAAGCGAAAGGGGAATGCCCCCAAGCTCTATGTTCTGCTGCACCTTGCCATCTTGCGCAGATATGATGAACAGCCGCCCGTCATCAGTTGCTGCGGCAATTGCTTTATCATCAATTTGCTGGGGGGAAAGCGAAATCCTGCCGCCCAGGTCAGCCGCCCATGAAATGGTTCCGGTTCCAGCGTTCGCAGCATAGACGCTTCCGTCATATGAGGAGAAAACCGCCTTGTTTCCTGCCAGCACCAAGCCAGTTATCGAATCTGCAGCCGATGTGCTCCACATGACTGCCGAAAAAGAAATCTGACAGAGGACAAGCAGAAGAACGATTGCCAAAATCTTCATGGGACTCATTCAGAATTAGCCTATATAAGCATTGCTGGGGGTTTTGAAAAACAAACAGGCAGGCTGAGTGTTGCGTTCCACTTCGCGCCAGCCCGCCTAGCTGGCGAGCTGACTGTGTCGTGGTGCGCCACTTCCCATCCAACTTGCTTACGCAAGTTGGCTGTCGTGCTCTCCCGCGTCCACTGCCTTGATTGCCTCGCGGGCGTCCTTGCCATCCACGCTTATCCCAAGGGAAACGCAGGTGCCCAGCACCTCTTTCACTCCCTGTTTTAAGTTCCTGACAAGCGAGCCTGATGATTTCATTTTTGCGACTTTGACTGCCTGGTCAAACTTCAAGTCGCCCACAGTCTTGGGGTCGTCCGCCCCGCCTTTCCTTCCCTTTTCCAGTCCAAGCTCCTTTTTCAAAAGCTCGCCTGTGGACGGGCTGCCCACCTCGATTTCGAATTTTTTGGTGGCTTTGTCCACAATCACCTTGATAGGCACCTTCAAGCCGGCAAACGGCCCTGTCTGCTTGTTTATCTCATCAATTATCCCGCCGATGTTCACTCCAAGGGGACCAAGCGCGGGGCCCAGGGGCGGGCCTGCGGTGGCGCGCCCTCCTTCCACTATTGCAGGTATCGTGACTTTTGACATAAATCCACCTTCATTCCAGTTAGGACTTCCAGATGTGCTGGCACAGTAATTTAAGGCTTTCTCTGAATGGGAGAAAAGAAAAACATAAAAGCTCCTCTAAGGTTGATTATCAGCCGCCTACTTTTTCGTCGCAAAAACGATGTATGCGGTATGGGTAAGCCCAGTGTTTTCCGGGCGCACTCCAGCCTCGCGGACCAGGTAGCTTCGGTTCATTGCCTCCATCATCTGCACGTCTGCAAAGCCGGCTGCCGTGCATGCCTCGAAGAATTTGCGCGCCTGCTCCACATGCGGCAGATAGCCGAAAATCATCCCGCCCTTGCGAAGCGCGGCGTGCGCATGCGCAACAGCCTTGTCCGAATCAGCTAGGTCAAGTGTCACCAGGTCAATCTCACTCTCGTCAATCCCTTCAAGCACGTTCTTGCGCTTTATTTCAAGAGTATCAGTGACCCCTGCCCTCTTCGCATTTTTCTCGGCAAGCTCGGCGAACTCCTCGCGCCACTCGTAGCTCGTCACTTTCTTTGCGACATTGGCAAGCGCAATTGCCAGCCAGCCCGAGCCAGCGCCAGCATCAACCACAGCCGAGTTCTTGCCCACCCCAGAATAGGCGAGTATCACGCCAATGTCTTTTGGCAGCACCACCTGCGGGCCGCGCTTGCACTTGCGGAGTATTTCCGGGAAAAATATGCTGTTCAACCAGTCACCTTCACTTCTTCAATTTTTCAGCAAGCTTTGCATCGCTTATCGCAAGTATCCTCGCAGCCAGAAGCGCGGCGTTCTTGCCGTTGTCTATCCCGACGGTGGCAACAGGCACGCCCGGCGGGAGCTGCATTGTGGAAAGGAGCGCGTCCAGCCCCTCAAGCTTCACATTCACAGGAACGCCGATGACCGGCTTTGCAGTCTTGCTGGCAATAACCCCCGGGAGCGCTGCCGAAAGACCGGCAATGCCAATGAAAACTTTTGCATCGGAAGACTTGATTATCTTGTCCAGCAAATCCGGCTGCCTGTGCGCGGATGCCACCTTTATCTCGTAGGATATGCCCAGTTCCTTCAGGGCATCTTCCGCCTTTTTCGCAATCGGCATGTCGGATTCCGAGCCGAGCAATACAAGCACATCAACCATCATACCACCCCTTAAGCACGGGCTTCCGCTCTCGCGCCACTTCCCATTTCTCATCGGGTAAATTTCTTCCCGGTTATCTTTTCGTAAGCCTCAATATACTTCTCAGTCGTCTTCTGCATGACATCTACAGGCAGGTGCGGGGCAGGGGGCTTCTTGCCCCAGCCAATGGACTCAAGGTAGTCGCGCACGAACTGCTTGTCGTAGGAGGGCTGGTTCTGCCCCTCAACGTACTTGTCGGCAGGCCAGTAGCGGGAAGAGTCGGGCGTGAGCACCTCGTCAATCAGTATTATTTTCCCGCCATGTTCCCCGAACTCGAATTTCGTGTCCGCAAGTATTATTCCGCGCGTGCGGGCGTAATCTGCTGCTGCGCTGTAAAGGGCAAGCGAAAGCTCCTTCACCTTGCCATAGGTTTCAGCGCCCACTATCTTCCTTCCAGCCTCATCATCCACGTTTATGTCGTGGCTGCCGACTTCCTCCTTTGTCGAAGGGGTGAAAATAGGGTGGGGCAGCTTGCTGGAGTTTTTCAGGCCTGGCGGCAGCTTTATGCCGCAAACCGTGCCGCTCTGATTATACTCCTTCAAGCCAGAGCCTGCCAGGTAGCCGCGCACCACGCACTCCAATTTTATCGGCTTGGCGCGCTTGACTATCATGCTGCGCCTTTTCAGGTAGCTGGGAAGCCCTGGCGGAACCTGGATGGAAATAAGGTGGTTGTCCACAATGCCTTTGAGCTTTTCAAACCAGAAAAGCGAAAGCTCGGAAAGCACGGCTCCCTTGTAGGGTATGCCGTCAGGGAAAACCACGTCGAATGCCGAGAGGCGGTCGGAGGCGACCATCAGCAAATTTCCATCCGCAAGCTCGTAAGTGTCGCGCACCTTGCCCCGCGAGAAGAGCTTGAGGGAAAGGTCTGTTTTGGTAATGGTCTCCATTCTCCCACCGGAAGGAGAAAATGCCTGTGAATGTTTAAATTAAAGCAGGCTTGCCGCATATCCTGCCAGCCCGATTCCAAGGGAAAGAAGTGATGCCTTTCGGGCAGATTTTAGGTTTCCCTTTTCCTGGCTTGAGGCAACCGACCATGCCTGCGCCACAAAAGCGGCGGCGGTCACTGCAACCAGCCCCAGCGAAAGAATATTGGGGCGCAGGCCGTAGAAAAAGGGGAGGAACGAGAGCGGAACGAGCGAGAGGTAGAGGGCAGCTGATAAGAGACAGGCATTTTTCTTCCCAATCACAGCTGGAAGCGTCCTTGATTTCCGGTGCTTGACATCCCCCTCCAAGTCTTCTGCGGACTTGACTATTTCCCTGCCCAGTCCTGCAACGAATGCCACTGATGCGATGAGGGCAATATGGGGGTAAACAATCCCGGTCGCAATCAGGCTGCCGAACAGGAATGGTATCGCCATCGAGGCTGCGATGTACAAATTGCCTGCCAGTGGCAGGTCCTTGAGGCGGTAATTGTAAGCGACAGAGAGCACCGCGAATACTGCTGCGATGGCAAAAGCCTCAAACGGCAGGCTCACTGCGATAAAAATCCCTGCGATGTAGCAAAAGCCTGCGGCGGCAAGTGCTTCGGTGGATTCCAGCTCTCTGTTTACCAAAGGCCGGTCTGTGCGCTTGTTTTCAATATCCGCCTTCTGGTCGACATAGTCGTTGAGGGCAAAGCTGCCCATCTCAATCAGGAAAGGCACAGCCATCGAAATCAAGAGCATGCTTATTGCCGGCAGTGGGATGCCCGCCGCAAAGCAGGCAAATATCTCTGAGAGCAGCACTGCGGATGAAAGCAGGACCGCGTGCTCTATGCGGAAAAGCCGGATATAGGCGGAAATATTCATGGGAGAATAAGATGGGCGTGGGTTTAAAAGCACTATTTGGCTTGATTTTCCGGGAGATATAATGGACATATTCCACATGGGTCTGCCTAGGACATTCCTTGGCATTCCAAACGACGAGGCAAAGGCAAAATATGTGGTGCTTTCCTCACCTTATGATTCCACGGTTTCATATGGCTCAGGCACGCGCAACGGGCCGCACGCGATTATGGAAGCTTCGCGCCAGGTGGAGCTTTATGACTCCGAGCTTGGGAAGGACGTCTCGCGCGAGGCCGGTGTCTTCACCGCCAGCGAGCTTGAGGTGGACCGCGGCAACCCGCAGCGCAACTGCAAATTCGTGCAGGAGGCAGTGGAAATCGTTCTGCAGGCCGGCAAGTTCCCAATCCTTTTCGGTGGCGAGCACTCGGTTTCAGTAGGCGCTTTCTGGGCGTTTGCAGCCCAAAGGGAAGCGAAAAAAATATCCGTTCTCCAGCTTGATGCGCATGCGGACATGCGGGATGAATATGAGGGCAGCAAATACAACCACGCCTGCGCAATGGCCCGCTGCCGGGAGAATTTCCATGCGGTTTCAGTTGGCGTGCGAAGCTACTCTGAGGAGGAAGCGGAGGAAATCAAGAAGAGGAAGCTTGACATTTACGGGCCTGATTTTGAGCCGGATGAGGTGGCCAAAAAGCTCAAAGACGAGGTATACATAACAATAGACCTTGACTGCTTTGACCCTTCCGAAGCGCCTGCGGTCGGCACACCAGAGCCTGGGGGGCTGCGCTACCAGCAGGTCCTAAAGCTTTTGCGCAAGGTTTCTGAAAAGAAAAAAATAGTGGGGTTTGACATCGTGGAGCTTGCCCCAATCCCCGGCAATGTCATTTCCGATTTCCTTGCAGCCAGATTGGCATACAAGCTTATCGGATACGTGCAAACAGGGAAAAAGCAGTGTTAATATGGCAAAATCATCGGCAATATCTGGATTTTACAAGCTATCGCGGCAGCAGAAGATAGGGCTGCTTGGGGATTTTTCAGGTCTTGGCGAGGGGCAACTTGCGCAGCTCTCCTCAAATTCCCCCCTTTCTTTTGAGGTGGCTGAAAGAACGAGCGAGAACGTGGTCGGCCTTTGCGCGCTGCCATTTTCCATCGCGACAAACTTCATAGTCAACGGCCGCGATGTACTGGTGCCCATGAGCATAGAGGAGCCCTCGGTGGTGGCGGCAGCTTCCAACGGGGCAAAGCTTTGCCGCGACACCGGCGGCTTTTCCGCCAACTGCGACCCGCCGGTCATGATAGGGCAGATACAGCTGGTTGGGGTAAAAGACGCCGCTGCATCTGCGGAAAAGCTCAATGCAGCTGGCGCAGAGGCGCTTGCGGCTGCCGCGCCTTTTGCTGCAAACATCGCAGCATACGGGGGCGGCTTGCGCGGCTTTGCGGCAAGGGCAGTCCAGACAAAAAGGGGAGGGATGGTGGTTGCCCAGTTCCACATAGATGTGCGCGATTCAATGGGGGCCAATACTGTGAACACCGTGCTGGAAGGCGTGGCGCCCAAAATTGCCGAAATGGCTGGCGGAAAAGCCCGCCTTAGGATACTTACGAACCTTGCGGTTCTCCGCCTTGCCAGGGCAACCGCAATTTGGAAAAAAGAAACAATATCTGATGAATCAGTCGATGGGATACTGGACTGCCAGGCATTCGCAGAAGCGGACATTTTCCGCGCTTCCACGCACAACAAGGGGATAATGAACGGCATTGACGCTGTTGCGGTTGCAACCGGCAATGACTGGCGGGCGGTGGAGGCTGGGGCGCACGCATATGCCGCCATAAGCGGGAGGTATCTCCCCCTGACGCGCTACAGAGGGCTTCCCAACGGGGATTTGCAGGGGGAAATAGAGCTTCCATTGGCTGTGGGCATTGTGGGCGGGGCAATCCGCTCTCTGCCATCTGCGCAGGCGGCGCTTGCAATGCTCGGCGTTAAAAGCGCAGGCGAGCTTGCCTGCATAATGGCGAGCGTGGGTCTTTCGCAGAACTTCGCCGCCCTGCGCGCGCTATCGGGCGAGGGGATACAGCGGGGGCACATGGAGCTGCACGCGAAAAACATCGCAATCGCAGCCGGGGCTACCGGGTCTCTTGTGGAAAAAGTCGCAGAGAAAATGGTCGCCGAAAAGAATATTACTTCCAAGAGGGCAGTGGAAATCATCAGCGGGATGGGCAAGGGCTAAATGGAAAAGGGATGGGATGAAAAAAACTGGCTCTGAATTATGATGGGCAGGGCGTTATCCTTTATCTGTGGGGGGCATTTATGGAATTCAAATTCGATCAAAAGGAAATCATCGCAGTTGTCATAGTTTTCTTGCTCGCATTCGGGTCAAGCCAGCTCCTTCCCAGAAGCACCCTTCCTGATTTTCACCTGGCAGGGCAGCTTGAAGATGCGATTGCGGGCAAGCCCTCCCCCCTATATCTGTCTTTCGCGGCAAGCGCGCAAAGCGCCTTCGCCGTGCTTTTTGGCTCTTCCCCCTCTTCGCCTGAAACAACAGTCTCATTCCTGCTGCTCTTCTCCCCCCTGCTGCTGTCAATAAGCGCGGTTTTCCTCTATCTGTCTGCCCGCAGCCTGGGCATTGGGCGCGCAATCTCAGCATTCGGGGCACTGCTTTACGCTTTCTCGCTGGTTTCGCTTTACTTCCTTCCAGGGGTTTACGGCCCATCCCAGCTCGCAGCGCTTTTCTTCTCAATATTCCTATTCTCGCTTTGCAGATTTGCCGCAAAGCGCCAGCCAATCGCAATCATCCCAGCTGCTCTCGCAGCCCTGGCTTGCGCTTATTTCAGCGCATCTTTCTGCGCGGCTGCAATAGCCGCCTCCCTGGCATTTGCAGCATCAGAACAGCTCAAGGGGGGCAAGAGGCTGGGGCAGTTCGCAATTCTGATAATAGCTGCCCTTGCAGGCGCCATATTTACCCAGGATTCCAGCCAAGCTTTCAGCCTTTCCTCGGCGCAGTCCTTGCTGGTGCTCCTACCGTTTCTCATAGCTCCCTCACTGTGCGCAGCCATACTGTATTTTGCCGCCCGCGAGTCCTTGCAGGACTTCCTGCTAGTGCTTTTCAGCCTTGTTGCTGCAGTTTTTTCGCCAAT
This sequence comes from Microcaldota archaeon, assembly GCA_964392435.1. Classification (GTDB taxonomy): domain Archaea; phylum Micrarchaeota; class Micrarchaeia; order Anstonellales; family Anstonellaceae; genus UBA10161. Next base: position 104,972 of record CAYMOY010000002.1, on the reverse strand, counting down.
TGTCGGAGGGATGGTGCTGGTCTTGCCCGCCTCGCTGGGCATGGCAAAGGCTTGCGAGGGAAAGGCCTCCAAGGCAGTGGCGCTTGCCTGTGCATTCTTCCTTGCGTTTGCCGGGGTGGCCGGTCTTGCCACAATAGTTGGTGCCGGGATTCAAGCCGCTTTGGTGGCTGCCTTCATGGTCGCTGTGCTTGCCCCGCTGCTGCTGCATTTCTACGAATACAAATCCAAGCAGCTCTTTTTTACGGCAGCCCTTTGCCTGGTGGCTGTCTCCCTTTTCGTGCTGGCGTTCTATCCGCTTGCGCCCCAAAACCAATTTTATCCTAATTACTCCGATGCCGACCTGTCAGCCGCCCTCTCCTTTTTGTCTGGCAAAGGGGTGAATCAAATTGGCTTGTCTGGGGGGCAGGATGCTGCGCAATTTTACCTTTCAGGGGCAAAGCAGGTTTCCGGGCAGAATGTTCTGTCCTACCTTTATTCTGGCAAGCCAGTGCCCGACTCAGGCGCTTACCTGTTGCTTTCGCTTTCGGATTTGGACAGCGGGGGCTTTTGCGAGGGCTATTCATCCTACAAATTCGTTTCCAACCTCTCGCTTCCCCAGGGCCAGGCAGCGCTTTTTGTTTCTGGCAAGGGCTTGATGGTGCTCCGCAGCATTTCGGCAGATGGGGATTTGATGCTTTCAGACGGGGAGCTTTTGGACCAGTATGGCAGGGCGTATTCATCTGTGCCGCTTTCGCGCATGCTGCTTCTGCGCCCCGACCTTCCATTTGATTCGCAGCAAAACCGCCTCATTGTCCTTGATGAGGGGGAGGGGCTTGCCCACTTCATGAAGATATATTCTGGCCAAGCCTCTGAGCTATCCTTAGTTTCCCATTTCGGAAAAGTCTCGATTTACAAGGTGAAATGAATGGCCGGAATAGACTTGGTGCTCATAGGGGCAATCCTTCTGTCATCCGCGGCAATCGTTGCAGTCTCCCTTCCCCAGCTCATCCGCAAGCTTATTTCCGGCGGTATAACCGGCAATGATGTGAACAAGGAGGGCAGGCCATCTGTTGCAGAAATGGGCGGGCTTGCCATTGTCATGGGGGCGACAGGCTCGCTTTTGCTTGCAATCATGCTTTACACCTTTTTCGGCTATCGCTTCGACCTTGTCCAGATGCTGGCGGCAATGCTGACCCTGGTGACAATCGCACTGATAGGGACTTATGACGACCTGTTCAACATGCGCCAGGCGACCAAGGCCATCATCCCAATGGTGGCGGCGCTTCCCCTTGTGGCAGTCAGCGCGGCAGGCAGCACTGAAATCACAATCCCGCTTTTCGGCCCTGTGGACTTCGGTTACCTCTACATCATCCTGCTCATACCCTTAGGTGTCGCGGTCTCCTCAAACCTGACTAACATGCTGGCCGGATTCAACGGCATGGAGGCGGGCATGGGCTGCGTCATCTTTGCAACGACGCTGTTTCTCGCGTTTGCCAACGGCTCGTCTGAAATGGCAATGATATCCGCGGCAATGCTCGGGGCGCTTTTGGTCTTCCTGCGCTTCAACTGGTACCCTGCCCGCGTGTTCAGCGGGGATATAGGCAATCTTTCAATAGGCGCAGCGCTTGCTGTTGCCGTGATACTTGGCAACCTGGAGTCTGCCGGGGCAATACTGGTCATTCCCTATGTCGCGGATTTTTTCATCAAGGCATACAACCGTTTCCCCTCAACAAAATGGTGGGGCGAGCTCAAGGGAGGCAAGCTTTACCCTCTTGAAGGCAAGGTTCGCGGCGCAGCGCAGCTGGTGATGAAGCTTTCAGGCGGGATTTCCGAGCAGAAGCTGGTGCTCACCTTCATCGCCGCAGAAGCGCTGTGCGCGCTTGCCGCAATACTCCTGTTCGGCAGGGTACTAAACTAGGTGTCATTATGATTGTAATCACGGGCGGCTCGGGCTTCATAGGCTCGCATCTTTGCAACCTGCTGTCTGGACAGGGGCATTCGGTCAGAATACTGGATATCGCACCGCCTCCTTTTGGGATAAAGGCGGAGTTTGTGCGCGCCTCGGTGCTGGACGCCCCCCGCGTGCAGCGGCTGGTGGCAGGGGCAGAAGGCATAGTGCACCTGGCTGCGCTTGTGGATGTCACAGCCTCGCTCTCCGACCCGTTTTCCGACTTCCAGGTCAACGCGCAGGGAACAATAAACGTGCTGGAGGCAGCCCGCCATGCAGGGGTGGAAAAGGTGGCGTATGCCTCCTCTGCCGCAGTATATGGCAACCCGGTTGAAATGCCGGTGAATGAGGGGCATCCAACCTCCCCCCTTTCTCCCTACGGAGCCTCCAAGCTCACAGCCGAGCGCTACGTTCTTCTCTACAACTCCCTTTATGGCATGAAAAACACTGCGCTGCGCCTGTTCAACGTCTATGGCAGGGGGCAAAACGCGCACAGCCCTTATTCCGGCGTGATAACCAAGTTCGCCAACGCCCTTTCTGAGGGGAAGCAGCCCATAATTTACGGGGATGGCTCCCAGACGCGCGACTTTGTGAACGTGGCCGACGTATGCAACGCGTTTTCCCTTGCGCTTGGCGCAGGGGGCAGCAGCGAGCCTGTAAACATAGGCTCTGGGAAGGAAACCTCTGTGCTTGCGCTGTTGAAAACAATGTGCACGCTTTCTGGAAAGCCATGCAACCCGCAATTCTTGCCGATGCGGAAGGGGGAAATAGAGCGAAGCGTGGCTGATTATTCCGAGGCTCGGGAAAAGCTTGGCTACTATCCCAAAGTCGAGCTTGAAGAGGGGCTAGAGGAGCTTCTGGCATGAGGCAGGGCAAAAAGCCAGAGCTTTACCGCAAAATCACAGCATCCCTAATCTTCCAATTAGCAGATGAGCTTGAGAAAAAGAAGGTGTGCGCTGCCGCTGCCTTGTGCCTACTTCTTCTTGCCGGGCTTCTTTTTTGCTGGCGAGGCCGCTGCCTTAGGGGGCATCTTTGCTTTCCGGTCTTTTTTAGAAACGGCTGCCCCATCCTCAATCATCGTTTCGATTTCCTCTGCCTTCTTGGCCGCCTTTCGAGATTTTTCCATCCCATCTGCCGGCTTATCTTCCGTTGCTTTTCTTGCAGCCCTCGGGGCTTTTTCAGGCTCAGATAACTTTTCAGCAGGGGGCGCTCGTATGTATTTCTCTTCCTTTAGTTCCTGCAGCCGCCGCAGCAGCGCGCTGCCTTTCCTGGATGGGGCTTTCTTTCCCTGTTCGGCCGTGCCCTCCTCCCCTTCAAACATCAGCTCGGATTCCTTCTCAGCAGTCCTTTCCCCCTCGCTCTTTCTCAAGTATTCATCTGTCCCAAGGGTGACTGAGAATGTTTTTTCCTTCTCAGGCTTCTTCTCTTCCTGCGGGCGGATTGCTTCCTCTCCTTCATCCGGGGCATGCTCCTTTCCCCAAGTTTTGTTTTCCTTTTCAGCCCCTTCCAGTTCAGCCTTTTCCTCCTCTCCCTTCTCATGGGCAAGCTCGGGCCTGCCCTCATGCTTGCCCCAAGCATCTTTGGCAAGAGAATGGCTTTCAAGCGAAATCGGAGGCTCCATATTCGGCTCGTCGCGTTCCATCCGGTTTCCCGCCCGCTTCTCTTCTGCCTTGGCGGCCATAATCAGGCTCTCGCGGTCCATCTGGTCTGTCCAGCCCCAATTTGCCATGTCCACGACCTTGACTTTCATGGGGATAAGGTACGTCCTGCCGTCGAACAGCCGCACAATGCATTCGCGCTGGTGCAGCCGCACAAACATCTCTTTCTTGGACTCCTCAAGCTCGGTCTGCGTCCGGTTCTTCTTGAAGAACTCCTCAATCTTTATCTCCATTATCGAGGAAACAGAGGTGGCATCCTGCCTGGAAAGCTTGAATGCCACGATGTTGCGCACGTTTCCGATTATCGCGTCATACACTTCCTTGGAAAGCTGGTTGAGGTACTGCATGGACAGGTAAAGGTACAGGTTGAATTTCCTCGTCTCGATGAGTATGTCCTTTGCCACCTTGTTCTCCACGCGCGGAAACTCGTCTATGGCAAGTATGGTCGGCTTGTCCTGCAGCTTGCCTGTTATGGCGAATATGTACATCTGGTTGATTATGGCGCCCGACAGGAAGGAAATCATGCGCTTTCCGAAAAAGTGCGGGTCGAAGGAGACCACCGTTATCCTGTTTTTCTTGACAAGGTCCAGCAGGCTCTCCTTTTTCATGTCCTTGCCAAGGTAAAGCTGGTACTCGCCGACGAAGTTGAGTATGGGCAGCACCGCGTCGTTGAAGTGGTGGATGTAGATGTCGTTGAACTCCTCGTCGAAAAACCGCTTCACCTCGTCATTGTTGCTGCTGCTCACAAACTCTGCGCGCGAGGCAGAGTCGGTCAGAAGCGCGCTTATGTTGGTCAGCGTCAGCTTGTCCAGGTCTGTAAGCAGGTGAACTGCGTAGAAAAGCACGCGCTCGGAGTACTTATTCTCCTGCCCAATGGAAGCGGATATGAGTTGCGCAATCAGCTGTGTCATAAGGGGCGTTTTCTGCCCGCCCATCTCGAGGGGCTCCACGTAGTTGTCCACGAAATTGACTATCTTGCGGTCCGGGAACATGCGCATGAACTCCCCGTGCGGGTCAAGTATCAGTATCCTCACATTGTCCTTGTGCATCGCCTCTATTGCCCGCAGGAGAACGTAGAACGCCTTGGTTTTCCCTGTGCCTGAGGCCCCCACTATCATTGAATGCTGGAATGCGTCATAGTTGTCCACTCCCAGGCTCATGCCCGGCTCCTCGAAAACAGGGTATTTGGAGGTGGTGGACATCTTCTTGGGTATAGGCTCGAGCAGCTCTATGTATATTGAGGGATTTTTCTCAAGGTCAATGAGCAGGAACTTGTGCGGATTTGGAACGGCAATAATGCTCTTCCTACCCTTCTCATCTATGGCAGACCCAAACCCCCAGGTCATGCCCAGCACCCGCGTGAGATGCAGATGCAGCTCCACCACGCTTTCTTTGAGCATAAAATCCAGAAAGTCATGCCTTCCGCTGAGGATAAAAAAATGGGGGGGCAGCGTGTAATATCCCCGCTTTGCCTCCATCTGGGTGGCCTCTGACAGCTTGAATGGGAAAACGAGGGCAGAAAGGCTCTGCAGCGACTCCTTCTCGCGTATGTAGAACTTGATGGTGTTGTTTTGCCTGGTGGCTATGAACTTGGCAAAGTTGGGGGAAAAAATGTCTGAAAAATCAAGAAAGCCCAGAAATGGCAGGCGGGACTTGACAATCTGGTTGAAAAGGTTCCTAACGTCTTCCTCCTTTATCCTCTCGGAGTAAAGATGCACCTCCCGTACCTTCATGCCAACCACACTTTCATGGATTTGCTTTGCTCATTTTAAAACTCTTTCTGCCAATTCTCTCTCGTGGGAGACGGGGCGCAGCCAGATGCCTCCTCGGTATTTTCCACCCTGGCTGAGGCTAGAAAAAGCTACTTCATCCCCTTGGTCAGGTCTATCACGGAAATGAGCTGGTTTATCTGCTCGTAGTCGGTGGTCCTTCCGATGTCAAGCCAGTAGTCGGAGAAAACATAGCCGCACACCTTCAGCTTTTTCTCAAGCAGGCGGGGAAAGACATCGGCAGCGAAGTCCTCGCCTGGCTTTATGTGCCCGAATATCCCAGGCTCGAACACGTACACGCCGGTGTTGACGCAGTTTTCCACAATGGGCTTTTCGCGAAAGCGCAGTATCTCATCCCCCTTCAGGTCAGCCACCCCGTACTCCAATGGCACGCCCTTGCGGTTGAGCGCAATGGTGGCAAGCGCGCCTTTTTTCCTGTGGAATTCCACTGCCTTGCCTATGTCCAGGTTGGAAAGATGGTCTCCCATCATGACCACGAAAGTTTCATCTATCTTTTCCTTCAGGGGCAGTATGCAGCCCGCAGTGCCGCGCTCGCTTTCCTCAACCGAGTAGTGCAGCCTCATCCCGACGCGCGAGCCGTCCCCGAAATATTCCCGTATTTGCTCATGCAGGTAGCCGACAGCCAGGTATGCCTCTGTTATGCCTGATTGCCGCAGGCTGGAAAGCACGTATTCCAGAAGCGGCTTTTTCCCAAGCGGCAGCATGGGCTTGGGTATTGTGTAGGTGTAAGGGCGCAGCCGCGTCCCCTTCCCTCCGCAAAGAACAATCGCCTTTATCATGCAATCAACCCCGTTTTTGCTAAGCCTATTTGAAAGAAATCGAGTCCAGCCCCAGTTTGCGAAGCTCGGATATTGTTTTTTGGGGCAATTTCCCCTCGACCACCACGCTCATCTTGGGCTCAGGATACAAGTCCGGGTCGTCGGTTATTATCTGGCGTATGCCAATTTTGTGCCTTGCAAGTATGCCGGAAACCTTTGCCACCAGCCCCACGGTGTTCGGGTCCGCGTTTATCTCAATCACATCGTGCCCGAAGAACTTGGCAGCCTTTGAGACGTTGACGATGGGGGTCAGGGCTGAAAAGACAGGGAGCAATTTAGGGTCATTGGCAATGTCCTTTGCGGTCTGTATGACCACCCGCCTGTCCACGGAAAGTGCGCGCGCCATTTTGGCAGGCGCAAGGGCGACAGGCCCGCAGAAAAGGCAGCCTTTGGCATCCACGCTTATCCCAAGGCGCAGCATGCTGTTGACCACTTTGAGCTTTGCCCTCTGCCCTGCAAAGCGCTCCTCCACACTTCCAAGCATATGCATATTTATGTGCAATAATGTTTAAATAGGTGCCATAAGCATACGGCATTGGGGCAAGCCATATATTATTGCAAGTACCTGTAGAGGGCATGCTGGACATAGTGCTGTTCATATTCGGGATAATGGCTGCGGGCTTTCTTGCCCGCCAATTCGGGCTGCTGCCTGCCGACTCCTACAAGCCGCTCAACGACTACATCTATTATGTTTCCATGCCTGCCCTGATTTTTGCCAAGCTGGCCCTTGTGCATCTTGGTCTGGAGCACCTGCCGCTTCTTGCCGCAAACCTCATCCCCATAACCGCGATGATGGTCATCTCGGTTGGCATATGGAAGCTCAGGCTTTGCTCCCGCAAGCTGTCAGCGGCGCTGTTGCTCACCTCGTTTTTTGGCAACATAGTCTACATGGGGTTTCCGATAGTTGAGATGAAGTTCGGGGCAGATGCGCTCTCTTCTGCAGCCATAATAGCATTCGTCTACAACCTCATGATATTCACAATCGGAATGGCGCTGCTGTCAAGAATGTCGGGCAGCTCTGACAAGGAATTTGCCAGGAAAAAGCTGCTGGGAAACACTGTTGTCATAAGCTGCATTGCAGGTTTCTTGGTGTCCGTATCCGGCATTGCCCTGCCCAGCATTCTCACTCAGATAATCGGGGCAGTGGGCGCGACCACTGCGCCGCTCGCGCTTTTCTCCATAGGCTTTTTCCTGCATGGCAAGAAGATAGCGAAGGCGCCTTCCCGCGTGGCTCTTCTCTGCGCGGTCAAGCTGCTGTTCTTCCCCTCGCTTTTCATCGCCACTGCGGCGCTTCTGGGCTTTGGGGGCCAGCCATTCAGAATCTCGCTTCTTGAGGCTCTAATGCCAATCGCAGTCACCAATTTCGTGATAGCGCAGAAGTTCGGGCTGGACTCAGAGCTTGTTGCAGAATCCGTTCTGGCAAGCACGCTTCTTTCTATTCCTGTGCTGCTGGGATTTGATTACCTGTCTGTTCTGTTTGCCTAAGAAAATCTATTCTGAAATGGCCCTAGTAACTACCTCTGCGTACTCTTTCATCAGCTGTTCCGCCTTTTTCCTGCCAGTGGCTTCTGCGAATATTCGCATCGCGTTTTCAGTGCCGCTGGCCCGCACAATCACCCAGCCATCTTCGAAGTCTGAGCGCACCCCGTCTATGAGCGTGAGCCTGCCGCCCGAGCCTTTGGCATGCTTTTTGGCGGCTGACAGCCCGGCCGCCTTTTTTTCAGGAGTTGCTTCAGGCTTGGCTTTCGAATTGTAATAAACAGGCAGCTCGGACAGGTATTCCGAAATCTTTTTCTCGCAAACCATCTCGCAGATTTTTGCAGCTGCGAATATCCCGTCTTTCGCAAGCGAGAAGCGCGGCCAGATTATGCCGCCCACCTCCTCCCCCCCGCTGACAGCAGCGCCGCCAAGCTCCACCATTTTTTCCGAAAGGTAAGGCGCGCCAACCTTGGTGTATTCTGTCTTTGCGCCAAGCGCTGCGCAGGCGTCCTCCACAGCCCTGCTGGTGGCAACAGTGGTGACCACCACCTTCTTTTTCTTCTCCCCCACTTCCCTGCAAGCCTGGACAGCCGATATCGCGAATCCCTTATCCCCGACTATCCAATTCCCCTTTTCGTCTGCGAAGACCACGCGGTCTGAGTCGCCGTCCCAGGCAACCCCGAAATCTGCGGAGTTCTCCTTCACCGCGTGCAGCATTTTTTGCACATTTGGCTCAGAAGGCTCTGAGGACCGGCCAGGAAAGGAGCCGTCCATCTTTTCATTAATCGCGAACACTTCGCACCCAAGCGAGGCAAAAACCCCAGCTGAAAGAGAGGAGGTGCCGTTCCCGAAGTCCAGCACCACCCGCGGCTTTTTCTTCCGTATTTTTCCAGAATCAATCGATGAAATCAGCGCAGCCTCATGCTGCTGTGCAGCGTCATTCATCATCTCCGCTTTGCCCACGCCATTCCATTTTGCAAGAGGGTATTTTTTCGCAAGGGCTATCCGTTCTATCCCCTCTCCCCTTTCCCTGGAAATAGCCACCCCCTTTGCATCCACGAATTTCAGCGCGTTCCACTCCGGCGGGTTGTGCGAGGCGGTCACTATTATCAGGCCAGCCGCCTTCTGGCGCGAAAGGGTGAACTCAGCAACCGGGGAAGATGCAATTCCAATGTCAAGGACGTCTTTGCCTGCCGCAAGCACGCCTGCCTTTGCGGAAGCGTGCAGCATGGGGCTTGTCAGGCGCATGTCGCGGGCAAGCAGTATTTTTCCGCTGCCGCACCGCGAGGCAAACGAAACAGACAGGTCAAAGACCAAGCTGGGGCTCAGCGCATCCAGCTTGCCACGCACCCCGTTGGTTCCGAAAAGCGTCATGCAAATCACATCAAGTCCTTTCCGCTCCGGGCATTCCAGCCTCAACCATCTGTTCCCCGAAAATCAATATGGGTTCCGGCAAAAAGACTTTCTTGCCCATCATCCGGAGCACTTTGGCATCTTCTTTCCCAAAGCATTTGAAAACCACTGCGCCTGCCACGAACAAGGCGCAGGAAAACACGCTTACCGCGCCCAGCAAGAGCAGGTACTCCACCTTTGCCGCGTAGGGTGCCAGCTCTCCGGAAACAAGCGCAGGCAGGGCATTTTGGGCAATGGTAACCGCAGGCTTGAGCGCCAAGGCAACAATTGCAACCCCTATGCCTATTGCCACCAGCTTGTACGATTCGCGCGGGGATTCAAACCCAATCTTTTCTTTTCCGTACTTGAGCATCAGCGCCCCCCAAATCGCGAAGCTGATTGCGGTTGCTGCCGCAGCTCCGTTTATGCCGAAAAACGGTATGAGGGCGAAATTGAGGATTACGTTCGCCGTGGCCGAGATGGCGGAGACTTTGAGCTCCAGATGGACCAGCCTCATGCCGGCAAGCGCCAGGCTCACAGTCAGGGCGAACACGTTGAAGACAAGCCCTGCGACGAATATAGACATCGCAAGCCCTCCTCCCCCATAGGCGCTTCCGAAAAATATGGTAAGCATTTCAGTGGAGTAGGCAAACATCACTGCCGCCAGAGGTAGTGTTATGAACAGCACCCACCGCTGCGCAATCCCAACCTGTTTTTTCACGGCTGCCATGTCTCCTTTCCCGACCAGGCGGGATATAACGGGCAGGAAAATAGCTCCGACTGTGCCTGGAAAGACAAGCACATTGCCCGCAAGAGTGATTGCGAAGGAATAGGTCGCCACCATGGCGGCTGAGCTTGCCACTGGCGCCAAATACCCCAGGATAGCCCGGTCTGCAGATGACATCAGCGCATTGAATGTGTTGATTATCGTGAGCATTATCCCAAAAGGCGCGATTTCCCTGACTATTTCTTCCCGCCCAAGCCTTGGGCCTTCAGCGGCAATGCCTTTTTTCAGCCCGGCTTTTTCCACAACTATAGGTATGAACATGGGGATGGTGATAAGTATTGGCAATATGTATCCTCCGCAAAGCGCAACCAATCCTGGTCCATAGGCCTGGACCAGAACAATTGTGATAATGAGCTTGGCAAGAACCTGCAGATTGCCTATCAGCTGCGGGATTTTCATCTCTGCTTTTCCCTGCAGATAAGAGGTGAGAGTTCTTCCGACATTGTCAAGCAGAACATATGCGCATAGCAGGCGAATGACTTCCGGAAGGGCGGCATTCTGGTAAAGCGCGCCTATGGGGTCTGCCAAAAACCACACAAGTGCGGTGAGCGCGGCGCCGATTACGACATTTATTGCAAGCGTATCTCTCAGCAGGTCAAAAGCCTTGCGGTGCTGATTTTTTGATTCGTAGAAAGGGATATACCTGACCAGCGCTGTGGGGAGCCCCAAATCCTTCCAGACGCTTACCAGCCCTATTATCCCAAGCGCCAGGTAAAAAAGCCCGACATCGTCCTGTGTTATCACTCTTGCAATGTAAATGGTGTAAAGGAAGGAAAGTATTTTTCCGATGAATGCGCCAACCAGGTTCCAGGCAGTGCCATGCGCCACCTCGTTGGAGTGCGCAACTCCATCCTCATCATCCATATTCTGCACTTTCTTCAACAGGTTTAATAAGCAAAACGGCGTTTTCAGAATGCTGCTGCGGATGACCCATGGCCGGTGTGCGGCTGCTGCAAAAGGTCTTTCCAGGTTGCATTCTGATAATAAGCGGTGGTTTGCATGAAGAAAATGCCAATTGCAGTGGTGCTGGTCGGGGGCTTGGGCACGCGGCTGCGCCCGCTCACACTGAAAGTTCCAAAGCCCCTCATACCGATAAACGGCATCCCTTTCATTTCATTCGTCCTGGAAAAAATCTCTTCCCTTGGGATACGCGAATGCCTGCTTTTGACTGGCTACAAGCATCACATGGTGGAAAAATACTGCGGCAGCGGAAAAAGATGGGGACTGAGCCTGCACTACTGCAAAGAAAACGAGCCGCTGGGCACAGGCGGCGCCCTTCTGGCTGCCAGCAAAAAAATAAAAGGCACTGTCCTTGTTCTCAACGGCGACAGCTTCCTTGAGATGGATTTGCTCCAATTCCTGTCTTTCCACAGGAAGAACAAAGCCCTTGCCAGCATTTTTGCACTGCACGGCTCTCTGTCCGCACGAGGGGCGATAAAAATCTCCCCTGGCGGCAGAGCGGAAGAATTCCTGGAAAAGCAGAAGTCAGGCGTTGGCTTTTTCAACACAGGGGCTTACTTGATTGAGCCTTCTGCAATAGGTATGCTGCAAAAGAAAATCAGTATGGGTGCGCTTTCCCCAAAGTTTTCAATGGAAAAGGACGGCTTCCCCATATTTGTCGGCAAAAAAAAGCTCTATGCTTTCAGGGGCAAAGGCAGGTTCCTGGACATTGGCACATTCGAGTCGCTTTCCAAGGCGAGCCGCACAGTTGATTCTGGCCATGTTGCGGCAATGGCGCAAAAGGCAGGAGGCGCTGCAGTTTTCCTTGACCGCGACGGTGTAATAAACTGCCACAGGCGAGACTATGTCAAGCACCCTGGGGAGTTCGAGTTCGAGCAGGGGGCGCTTGCTGGCATGGCGCATCTTTCCAGGCTTGGCTTGCCCCTTTTTGTGGTCACTAACCAGTCCATGGTGGGCAGGGGGATTGCAACGCAAGAAATGCTCACAAAGATTCACGCAAAGATGCTATCTGATCTGCGCTTGCACGGGGTGGATGTGGCAGACGTGCTCATCTGCCCTCACAAGCCAGAGGACAATTGCAATTGCCGCAAGCCAAAAACCGGCATGCTAATTGACGCAAAGGAGAGATTCGGGCTGGACCTCTCAAAATGCTTTGTGATAGGCGATTCCACAGGGGACATCGCAATGGGCAACAAGGCTGGCTGCACAACAATATTGGTGGGCACAGGCCATGCTGGCAAAGACGGGAAGCACAAATCCGCCCACAATTTCTTCTGTAAAAACCTGCAAGAGGCAGCCAAACTGGTTGAAAGGGAGCTTCAAAAAAAGGGGCGAATCTAGCAAAACTCGCCGTACAATCCAGCGACGCACGCGGCGATTGCCTTCCATGAATATTTCTTCAGCCCCGCTCTCGCTCTGGCAAGCTCAAGTGTCAAATCCTGCTTTTCAAGCTCTGCTATCCTTTCATCAATGCTTCCGGTCAAAATGTATTTGTCTGGCTTTTGGAAAAGCTCGGAAAGTACGCGCCTGTTCTCACCCACATCAGTACAGATAAATGGGCGCTCCATTGCAATCGCCTCAAGCAGAGTGAGGGGGAATCCCTCGTATTTGGAGGGAAGCGCCACATAGCGGCATTTTTCGTATTCCTGGGGCATCTTGCCGTATGGCACCTGCACAAACTCAGCATCAACCCCCATTTTTTTCGCAGCAGATTCTATCTTAGCCTTGTTGCCATCCTCGTCCGGCCCCACAAAAAGCAATTGCAGCGTTCTGCACTCCAACAAGCGGCTTGCCCCCTTGTCGCTATCCAGCCTGCCCACAAAGCCAAGAAAGCGCGCTTTGCGGTAGTTTTTGCCAGGTTTGAAAAGCTCTAAGTCCACCCCGTTTGGCATTACCAAGATTTTTTTGGAAGTCTCCTTTTCAAGCAAGGGCAGTATGTCTGACGAAACGCTGATTATCCTGGCTGCTTTCCAGAATATGAAAGGCGCCATCAGGTACCTGTAGGCATAATACGCAGCTTTGCGCGCACCATGCACCCTGGGATAGCCGTGTATTGTCCATACGAGCGGCTTGCGTCTCAGGGCGCAGACAAGGGCCCCGAAAAAAGAATGGAAATTGCCGTATCCATGTATGTGCATCAGGTCAAAGCCGGAAAAGATGGCGTGCCAGCATTCGCCAACAGGCAATCGCAGCGAAGAGAAAAAAGGCAGCCCCTTGCCGCTCCCTGCAATAACTTCGGATTTTACTCCCGCTGGGAGATTTTCCGCCAGCCTTGCCACGTGGTTGGCAATGCCGTTCTGCTCGCCAAAAGTATGCACAAAATAAAGGACCTTCATGAGGACAGCCTAGCCAAAAAGCTCGTTTTCCACCATCTCGCATATCGTGTGCAGTATGAGCGAGTGCATCTCCTGTATACGAGGGGTTTGCTCGGACGGGGCCTTGATGCAGATGTCTGCAATCCCGTCCAGCTTGCACTTCTTCGCCCCTACAAGCGCCACGCAGAAAATGCCCTTTGATTTCGCGTACTGCATCGCAGACACCACGTTGGGCGAGTTGCCGCTTGTCGAAATGCCAACAACCACGTCCTCTTTCCCAGCCCATGCCTCCAGCTGGCGCACGAATATCTTGTCAAACCCATAGTCATTCCCTATTGCAGTGACTGCGGAGCTGTTGGCAGTAAGAGCGAGGGAGGGCAGCGCCTTGCGGTCCTTGAGGTACTTGCCCAGAAATTCGGCAGCCATGTGCTGTGCGTCTGCCGCAGAGCCACCGTTGCCCATGAATATGGCCTTGCCGCCATTCCGGTATGCGCCGGCAATCCTGTGCGCAGCCGCATCTGCCTGCGAAACCAGCTTGGCATCTGCCGCCAGAAAGCCGGCAACGGCAATGTGCTCCTCAGCGCGCTTTTTCAATAAGCCGTTCTCCAAGAAACCATCCCCTCGAAATCGAAGTCGAAATTCACGAACTTCGCCCCCTCCTTTGCAAGCGCGTTGGTTATCCTCTTGCGCTCGGACACGTCGCAGACCACGAACAGGAATCCGCCGCCGCCTGCCCCGCAAAGCTTGCCGCCATATGCGCCGCTTTCCCTCGCAGTCTTGTAAAGTTTCTCTATCTGGGGCGTGGAGACTCCTGGAAGCAGCCTTTTCTCCTCCCAGGATAGGTGCAGCGCTTCGCCAAGCTTCCTGCTGTCCCCTGCAATAAGGGCGTCTTTCATCTCATAAGCATAATCTCGTATCTTCTTGAGGTACTCCACGCTGTTTCCGCCCTTGCGGACATCTGCCTCCTTCTTGCGCTCCACATCGTGCGCCATAATGCTTCTGGGGAAGGGCGTTTCAAAAAGCATCATCGAGGAGTGCCATTCCGCAATCAGGTCCTCCTCCAGGCGCAATGGGTATGTCTTTATCCTGCCCCGCGAAAACTCCAGGAAATTGAAGCCTCCGAACACTGCGGCATACTGGTCCTGGTAGCCCCCGGGCCTTTTCAGGACCTCCCGCTCTATCTTGTACGCAGTCCTGGCGAACATGTCCCGGTCCATCATCGGCTTTCCAGCCATGTTGAACATCGCTGCAAGCAGGGAAACAATGAGCGCGGATGAGCCTGCCAGCCCGGAATTTTTTGGCGCCATGGAGTGTATGAGAAGCTCGTAACCGTCTTTGGGCGAAAGGGAGCACTCGCTCATCACAGCCTTTACAATATCAACATTGTCTTTTTTGTTGGAGTCAAACTCAAGGACCATTTCAGATATCTCCCTCACCATTTCCCAATCATGCGAGACAATGCGGGTTTTGCCGCTTCCCCCTTTGGACAGTTTGGTGTAAGAGTAAAGGTTTATCGCAGCATTCAGGACTGCCCCATTGTGCGGCTCGAAAAAGGATGGCAAATCCGAGCCCCCTCCCCCAATGCCTATGCGCGAGGGCGCGCGGGCCTTTATATAGAGGTTCTTCATGCTTTCCCTTGTATTTGGGAGCCTTTTTATACATTAGCAGGCGTATAGTTTCATTCGTGGGATTCGCATGAAGGCTGATTTCGACCAAAAGACAGAGGCTGCCCTCTCCTCTCTTGCGCAGGGCGGCTGCAGCGTCCTTGTGACAGGCGGCTCGGGCTATTTTGGCTCCATATTGGTGGAGATGCTGCTGCAGAGGGGTTTCTCTGTAACGGTGGTGGACAATCTGGCCTACTCGCAAAACACGCTGTTCAACCTTTTCCACACCGGCAAGCTGAATTTCATCCACGCCGATGTCACCAATGAAAAATTCATGCAAAAGCTCCTGTCAGATGGAAAGTACGACTTCATCTTCCCGCTTGCCGCAGTGGTGGGCTTCCCGGTCTCAGAGCAGAAGCCCGAGATAACCTGGATGATAAACCACCAGGCAATCCTAAACATCATCAAATACAGGAAAAAGGGGTCGAAGATAATCTTCCCCACCACCAACAGCGGCTATGGCACCACAAGCGGCCAGGCCACCTGCACTGAGGAATCGCCACTGAACCCGATTTCAACCTATGGGAAAAGCAAGGTGGAGGCGGAAAAGGCGATAAGCAAGGCCGGCAACTCCATTTGCTTCAGGCTTGCCACCCTCTATGGGTTTTCCCCCCGTATGAGAACCGACCTTCTCGTGAACGATTTTGTCTACAAGGCGGTCCATGAAAAATCAATCGTGCTTTTCGAGCGCAAGTTCAAGCGCAACTTCCTTCACGTGCGCGACGCGGCGCGCGGCTTTTTGTGGGCAATGGCAAACTGGGACGGCATGAAAGACAGGGTCTACAACCTGGGTCACCCAGACTACAACATCTCAAAAGAGGAGCTTTGCGCCCTGATAAAAAAGAGGCTGCCGTCACTGAGCGTTTTCCACTCTGAGATAGATTCCGACCCGGACAAGCGCAATTACATTGTGTCAAACGAGCGGATAATTTCCACGGGCTTCAAGTTCAATTACTCGCTTGAGGATGGCATTGACGAGCTTATTTCCGGCTACAAGGCGTTCAAGGACTTCAGGTTCAAAAACTACTGACACTAATAGGGCAGCTGAAAAAAGGCAGAAGGGGCTGAGAATGGGGAAATAGCCTGGCTGGGGCAAGGGCAGGCTTGGCATGCAAGGACAGCCTGAGCAACTTCGGCATCCAAAAGCCCACATGTGTTCCCAAAAAAGGTGCGTTTATGAAAATACTTGTCACTGGGGCAACCGGATTCATAGGCAGCAGCCTTGTCCCTCGGCTGAAAAAAGCAGGTCACAATGTCACTGCGCTCTCCTCGAAGGATTACGACCTTCTTGAGCAGTTGGAGGTGCGCAGGCTCTTCCAGGAGCATTCGCCAGAAGCGGTTTACCACCTGGCCGCAAAGGTGGGCGGCATAATGGCGAACAAGACCCATCCTGCGGAGTTTGCCTATAACAACCTGGGGCTGAACACCTATTTTTTCGAAGAGGCGAGAAAGGCTGGGGTGAAAAGGCTGCTTTACACTTTCTGCGGCTGCTCCTTTGGCGCCGGCGCGCCAAATCCGATAAAAGAGGAGTATTTGTTCAAGCAAGGCGGTTTGCCTGACGAGAACGCCATGTTCTATTCGCTGTCAAAGGCGGCAAGCCATTTGCAGCTGGTATCATACCGCCGTCAGTACAATCTAGACTGGGTCTCGCTCATACCCGGCAACGCCTATGGGCCATACGACAATTTTTCGGAAAACAACTCGCACGTCATACCAGGGCTTATCCGAAGGATGCATTTTGCGAAAGAAAAAGCGGAAAAGCGCTTTACAGTCTGGGGCAGCGGCGCCCCTGTGCGCGACTTTGTCTATGTTGACGATGTGGCAGATGCCCTTGTGCTTGCGCTGCAGCGCCACCACGAGGAGATGCCAATCAACATATCCTCTGGCATCGGGGTAAGCATAAAGGAGCTGGTTGGGGTGGTTGCCAGCACAGTCGGCTTTGAAGGCGAAATCGCGTGGGACACGGGGAAGCCAGACGGGCACAAGCTGAAGGTATTTGACGTGGCCCGGATGAAAAGCGTGCTGGGCTTTGAGCCCAAAGTCAGACTGGAAGAGGGCGTGAAGAAAACCTACAAGTGGTTCTTGGAAAACCAGGGGAAGGCACGACTGTAAACGAGCGCCCACCTGGCTTCTTTTTTGATAAGGCGAGCGCTCGGGGCGTTGTTTTTTGAATACGCGGCAGATGTTTTCTGTTTTTGAAGATATGGCCGGCTTTCCAGCACAGGCTTTGAGGCATCCTCTCGGGTCAGTTTTTCACTTCTTTTTCCCAGCGCTCCATCTTCCCCTCAAAGCGTTCTATGATGTCAAATATGCGCCCGGAAGTTTTCCCGTCGCCATAGGGATTCAGCGCCTCCCGCATATTTTTTGCAGAGACAGGGTCATGCAGTATCTTCATCGTGTTCTCAATTATGCTCTTTTTTTCGCAGCCTACGCACATATTGGTTCCTGCGGCTACAGACTCGGGCCGGTCAGTCACATAGCGCAGGGTGAGGCATGGTATGTGAAGCGCGCAACATTCTTCTTGCATACCGCCCGAGTCAGTGAGAACCAAATCAGCCTCGAGCATCAAGCGCAGCGCATCGGTGTATTTCGGCAGACAGGGCTCCCATATTATGTGCTTCGCCTTTTTCAGCCTTTCAAGGTAGCCGTATTTTTCAGCCGCAATCTGGGTGGAGGGCAGCACAGAGCAGAAGAAATTGGAGTCAGCCATCTCCAGAAGGCTTTCGAAAACCCCGCTCATCCTTTCTTTCGAGAGCAAATTTTCCTTGCGGTGGCAGGACCAGAAAACGAAGGGGCGGCTTATCTTGAAGCGCTTGGTTATCTCGCTTTTTTTCCTTGCCAGCTTGGCATGCTGCAGCGCGGCATCAACAACGCTGTTGCCCACCACAAACAGCCGCTCGGGCGGCACATGCTCGGAAAGCAGGTCTCCCTTGTTCTTTTCGGTTGCAGCGAAGAAAAGAGCCGAGCTTGCGTCAGCCGCCTTGGTGCAGATCTGCTCGGGGAAAGGCTCCCACGAATATGTGCGCAACCCAGCCTCAACATGGCCAACAGGGGAGAGTGAAAGTGCCGCTGCCTGCGAGAAGAACATTGCAGTAAAGGTGTCTCCGTGCGTCAGCACGATGTCGGGCTTTTCCTTTTTGCATATCTTCTCGAATTCAACAAGTATTTTTGCGCCGATTTCGCAGGGGCTGCCCCTTGCCTTTATGTCATAGTCTGGCCGCGGGATTTCCAGGTCGTCGAACAGGTCGCGGTAAAGGTTGTTGTCATAGTGCTGCCCGCTCCAGACAACAATGTTTTGGTGGCCGCGGCGGATGCCCTCCTTTATCAGCGGCGCCATCTTTATCGCGCAGGCGCGGCTGCCAAAAGCATGGATTATCTTCATGGAATCATTCATTGTTGGTTGGTGCCAAGAATGTATAAAAAGACTCGTTTTGATGATTTGTAGATAAAAAAGGTAGTTTTATGCGTGTGGGGATAATCGGTTTTGAAGGCTTTGTCGGCTCGGCTTTTTTCGAGGTTTTTTCCGAACCCAAGGGCTGGGGGGCAGTGGGCATCGAGCGCGGCAACTACAATTCATTTTGCGGCTCCAAGTTTGACCTCCTAATAAACGCAAATGGGAACTCAAGCAAAAGGCTTGCCGACCAGCAGCCTGAAAAGGACTGGGAAATGAATGTCGAGGCTACCAAACGGTTCCTGCGCGATTTTCCATGCAAGCACTATCTCCATGTTTCCACAATCGAGGTCTACAACGACAAGTCAAGCGCGGAACAAACGCGCGAAGAAGTGCCAATTGACCTGGCCAAGCTTTCCAATTACGGGAAATCGAAGTATGCCGCTGAGCAGATAGCCAAAACGCACCCATCGTTCATGATATTGCGGCTCGCCGGCATGGTTGGGAAGAACATGAAAAAAGGCCCAGCCTACGACATCCTGTACTCAGGCAGGCTCTACATTTCTGAAAACTCATGCCTGCATTTCATGGGCACGCGGGATGTCGCGCTCATTGCGCGGAAGCTTTGCGAGTCTGGCAGGTGGAATCAGATTTACAATGTGGTAGGCAAAGGCAGCCTCAGGCTTTCACAGTTTGCGAAAATAGCCGGGGTGCGCATAAAGAATGCAGGCAGCGAGACAATGGTGTTTAACGTTTCTTGCGAAAAGCTAGCCAAGGAAATCCCGGTGCCCTCCAGCCTTGAAACCGTGGAAAAGTTCTGCAGAAGCTTCAAGGAAGGCAAGTCAGAGTCGCCTGCAAAGAAGAACTAAGGTCGTTTTATGGCCAAGCTGCCACGCATCGCGCTCCTCGAAAAATATTCTGACCTGCGCACCGGCAGGCAAAGGAAAACAGTCATATTCAGCCCAGTTGGGGATGCGGGGCAGCTTCGGGAGTTTTGCAGGCATGTAAAAAAGCTGGAGATTGACAAGGAAGCCGATTTCCTGTTCGTCTGCAAGAAAGGGCTGAGGATGCCGCGTCTCCCCCTGTCAGAAGCGCACGCATTTGAGGCGCTGCCACTGGGAACATCCGGCTCTTTTTTCGCAGGCCAGTATCTTGCTTACTTGATGGGGTATGAAGTCATAGTGATAGCCGACCTTGACGCGTTCCTTGACTCCAGGAAAACCTTTTTGGAAATGGTTGCCCTTGCCAGGGGGAAAGGCTGCGCTGTTGCGCCACTTTCAAAGGACCCCTCTGAAAAAGCGCCTGCCCGAGGCTATTTTGTGATAAACCAGTGGGGCACTGTGCCCCGCAATGTGTTTGAAGAGGCGGGCTTTGCCATGCCTTACACATACAAGGGCGCTGAGGACTACGAGTTCCTCTCAAGGCTGCGCCACAGGGGCAGGTTCATCGGCTTTGAAGGCGGATTCGCCATACACCCGAAAAAAGGGCTGAACATTTACTACAAGATGGCTAACAGCGCGAAGTACTACCCATATCTTGCAGGGCTGATGAAAGCATACTTATTCGGGGCATCATACAGCCGCATGATGCTCCTCCGCTATCTCTCATGGTATTCCTATCATTCCTTTTTTTCAGATGTTTTTGGGGACATGCAGCTGAAAGCGGTGCTTCAGCGTCCGTTTCATTTGAATCCGCACGAAGCCTTCTCGGGAAACATCCGCTTTTCAGTCCAGCCTCTTAGCAGAAAAGAAGAAGCTGGGCCAAAACCAAGGCTGCTGCTTGCGTTCATGCCGCTCATTTCTCTACTCTTTTTCAGGAAGGCGGATTTCCATGATGAGCGAGTAGTGCTTTCCATCCCCCGCCCTGCTCTTTTCTTCAGGCTGCTCAGCTCGCTTCTGCTTGTCCCGGTGCGTTTCGCCCAGGGGCTGCTCGCTTCAAGGGAAAATATAAATGAAGCCTCTCATTTCCCATTCCCAATAATGCCAGGCAACGCCGGAGCGGCGATGCGACTCTATATAAGTTATATCTCAAAGGAGATGCCAGCACAGTAAAATTCCCAGGTGAATTGATGCAGGTAGGATTCGAAGATCTAACGAGGTACTTCCAAAAGCCCCCAGCGCTTTCAGATATGGTTTTTGAGGCAAGGGACACTAGGCGGGGCAAATCAGGGAAGCCTCTGTCCGCATTGCCGCTGGGAATAAAGGCCTCAGAAAAGAACGACATCCTCATCATAGTCCCGTCCTACCACGACAACTTCAGGCTCGGTAAGCTCCTGCGCTACCTGGAGGGGCAGACATTCAAGAACTTCGACGTTGCCATCATATTTGCCAAAGATGACAAGTTCGTATCGAACAAATCCCTATCATTGTACCAGGTGAAAAGGAACATAGATGCAGGCTTTGCCGGCTCAGTATATTTAGGGCAGCTTTTAGCGCTCAGGGAAGGCTACAAGTATTATATTTTCACCGACGTTGACCGCGTGCCTCACACAAGCAGCGTGCTTTCAAAATTCCACCATACTGCGGAAAAAAGTGGCGCAGACTATGTTTTTGGCAATAATCTGGTAAAGGGTTATTTTTTCCGATCAGATGAGTTTTTCGACTTCAAAAATCCTATGGCAACCCCTTCAAACTGTGTTTTTAGCCTAATCCGCACATCCACATTGCACGAAACCGGGCTCTACGCGCTTCCGCTTTATATAGGCTACGAAGACGTTGAATTCGAGTACAGGCTCAAAAAGGCAACAAAGTCCCAGGTTCACATTGACGAGCTGGCATATGAGAGCTACAATTCGCCTGCCAAAAATCCCTTCCTGAAAAACTTCGGGGGCCAGGACATGGGCTATCTCTACATCTATCCAACCATGCTTGGCATATACAACTTCCCGCAATCATCCAACCACCTTGGCTTTTTCCGTGAATTCCGGGTGTTTTTCATAATGCTTCTCGCTCAGAAGTTCAGCGCGCTTCGCATCCCGGGGCTTGCCGCATTCGAGGAGAATGCGAAAAAGTGCAGGTTCGCAAAAACATATGGCAAGGGCGTCTCTTCCGAATTAATGAAAAAGGCAGTGGAAAAAGAGCAGGAAGATGACTATGAGAACTACACCTCCAACGCACTTTTTGGAAACGCATTGCGCATCTTCAAGGCGCTTATTTTTCACGTCAAGAATCATCGGATAACCAACTATTCCCCCCTATTCGAATTTTTCATAAACGACTCATTCTACGTCTATGACGAAGTGGAGCGCAAGACGTTCGTTTTCGAGTGGAGGCGCAAGCCTGGCACTGCCAGAAAGCTTCTGGCAGCCTCAAGCGCGCTATTTGAGGCGACTTGCGCCGCAGTTAAGGCAAGGTGCTCCGAGCTAGCCGGAGACAGGGGCATGTTTCACAAGTACGGGCTTGAAGCAGCGGAATAGGAATTAAAGCATGTTGGGCAAATAAGGCAAAGCCAGCAGCTCAGGGCCGGGCAGCCGGCAGAAAGATACTTGCAATAATTGTGCTTGATGGGCGGTATTGATGCCTCCTGGCCGGCAATGCTGAAAAAAGACGGTGATCTTCGTGTTCGATGAAATCATTGAAAAGGACCTGGAAGCCATAGTCAAGGGCAACGAGAAACTTTTCGAAAAAATTGACGGAAGCAGGTTCCTTGTGACGGGCGGCGCAGGCTTCCTCGGCGCATACTTTGTGGAACTGTTGGCATACTGGAACGAGAAGAGAGCGAAAAGGCAGTGCGAAATACACTGCATGGACACTTTCATAACCGGCACCCCGAAGAGGCTGGCGCACCTGGAAGGCAAGCCGTATTTCCACAAGATGAAGCAAAGCGCAGCCGACCCGCTTCCGGGCGGCTCAGAATTCGACTACATAATCCACTGTGCAGGCATCGCCTCGCCAATATTTTACAGGAAATACCCGATTGAGACAATGGATGCCAATGTTGCGGGGGTAAGAAATCTCCTTGATTTTGCGAGCCAGAAGCCAATAAAGAGCATGCTGTTTTTTTCCAGCAGCGAAATCTATGGCGACCCGCCCGCAGACAAGATACCCACCAGTGAGGACTACCGCGGCAACGTTTCCTGCACAGGCCCGCGCGCATGCTACGACGAATCCAAGCGCTACGGCGAAACATTGTGCATGAACTTCTGGCAGGTGAAAGGAGTTCCGGTCAAGATTGCGCGGCCGTTCAACGTTTATGGGCCAGGAATGAAGATAGACGACAGGCGGGTGCTCCCTGACTTTTTCCGTGACGCCTTTTCAGGCAGGGACATAGTGCTTTTGAGCGACGGGAAGGCCACAAGGAGCTTCTGCTATGTCTCAGATGCGATAGACGGCTTCATGCGCGTGCTTTTTTCAGAGCAAAACGGGGAGGCATTCAACATCGGCAACGATGGTGGGGAAATCACCATGCTGCAGCTTGCTGAAGAGGTGCAGTCCCTCTTCCCTCGCAAAATGTCAGTTGTCTTTAAAACAAGCGATGACAAAAATTACCTCAAGGACAACCCGAACCGGCGCTGCCCTGACCTCGGGAAAGCAAGGAAGCTTCTCGGCTATGCGCCCAAAGTCATGATAAAAGAAGGATTGGGCAGGATGAAGGGTTGGTACGAGAAAAACAGATGAACCATGAAACGATGAGTGTGCTCGGCTTGCTGTGAAAAGCGGATGAACTGACTGATTTGGCTGCCATATGAAAGGGAAATTATGGGTGAACCGATGAAGCTCTCTGTCATTGGGACTGGCTATGTTGGCCTGACCACCGCGGTGGGGCTGTCTTCCAAGGGCCACCAAGTCATCGGGGTTGAAAAAAGGCAGGAGCTTCTATCCTTTATCAGCCAGGGCAAAAGCCCGATTTATGAGGAAGGGCTGGAAGAGCTTCTCAGAAAGTGCCTTGGTGGCAAAAATCTTTCCCTCACTTCCGACTTGGAGCGCGCCATCGTGGAAAGCGACATATCATTCATATGCGTTGGCACGCCCCAAGGGGAAGGCGGGCAAATCGACCTGAGTGCAATTCGCGAAGTTTCTGGAGAAGTAGGGGCTGCATTGCGCAAAAAGGAAGGGCGCCACATCGTGGTGGTCAAAAGCACTGTCCTTCCAGGGACCACCATCAGCGTGGTTGGCAGAGCAATTGAAGAGAAATCCGGAAAAAAGGCTGGCGAAGGATTTGCCATTGCAATGGTGCCTGAGTTCCTGCGCGAAGGCTCAGCCCTCAAGGATTTCCTTGAGCCAGATCGCATAGTGATTGGGGTCGAGGATGAAAAAACCGAGAAAATCCTTGTGGAACTCTTCAGCAAAAGCTTCAAAGCGCCTCTCGTGGTAGTGAACACAAAAACAGCCGAAATGATAAAATACGCCAACAATGCATTTCTTGCGCTGTGCATCTCATTCTCAAATGAAATGGCCCAGATATGTGAAAAATCAGGGCAAATCGATGCATATGATGTCATGGATGCAGTGGCAAAGGACGGCAGGATAACAATCTATGGGAAAGATGGTTCCAGGGCGGTGCCAGGCATTGCCAAATATCTTGTTCCTGGCTGCGGGTTTGGCGGCAGCTGCTTCCCTAAAGACCTTGCGGCACTCTCCTGCCTTGCAAAAGATATGGGCATGCCGCAGAGTCTGGTGGAAAAGACACGGGAAGTAAACGAGCTGCAGACCCGCCTTGTTGCCGATTCGGTGGAGCGCATATTGGGGAAAGTGAAAGACAAGCCAATCGCAGTGCTGGGCGTCGCGTTCAAGCCCGAGACAGATGACATCCGCATGTCTCCTGCACTCACAATAATCGAGGGTTTGGAGAAAAAAGGGGCAAAAGTGCGGGCATTTGACCCGCAAGCGCTTGGCAAGATGTTGTCGCAGTTTGGCGAACGGATTCAGTGCTGTGCATCCGCGCGCGAGGCGCTTTCAGGCGCAGAAATGGCGGTGGTTGTGACTGGCTGGAAAGAGTTCAAGAGCCTCTTGCCAGAAGACTTCATATCTGCAATGAAAACCGCACGTGTTTTTGACTGCCGAGGGATCTATGACCGGAAGCGCTATGGCTCAAAACTGGAATATTATCGCATAGGCTACCGCGCTTGAGCTGTTTTTAGCTGGCATCTCATGAACCTAAACTATTCTTCCTCAGTTTCCTTCAGCATTTGCCTAAGCCCTTTATCTATTCCCGCGTTTTCTACTCCTGCAAGCTGGTAGGCTTTGCTCGAATCCAGCCTGATGTTGGGCCGTTCTACAGGCAGCTTAAGGGAATTGGCAGTTATCGGCACTACCAATTCCTCGCTATAGCCGAAAATATCAGCCACTTTTTTTGCCCACTCAAAGCGCGATAAATAGTCTGGCCCGGTTGCGTTGAATGCGCCATCCACGCCTTTTTCCAAAAGGGCGTGCGTGAGGTTGCAAAAAGAGGGCAGGAAAGTTGGACAGTTGAGCCAGTCTGACACTTCAGTTACCCTCTCGCCGCTCTTCAGCTTCTTGAGTGCGCGTGTCACAGTATTGTCTTTTTGCCATTCTTTTGCCCAATAGTAAGGCTGGTCAATCCTAAGTATTAGGCAGGGCAATCTCGAAGAAATCACCTCAAGTTCGCCCTCAAGCTTTGTTCTTGCATAGACGTACTTTACCATCTCCAGCTTCGGGGTGTCATTTTCAGTGTAGGCTTTTTTCGAGGCAGGGAAAACGTGAGAGGTTGAGATGTACACAAAACGCGCACCATTCTTTTCTGCAAGCGAAAGCATATTTTGCGTACTCACCACATTCTGCTTGTGCGCCATTTTTGGGTTCTTCTCGCAGAAATCCACGTTTGCAAGCGCAGCTGCATGCACTATGCAATCGTATTTGCCTCCGATAAGGCTGCTGACTGGTTTTGCGTCTGAAACATCGACCTTGCGCCCTTCCGCCCCATCTATTTCACAGCTGTGCTCGTTGTAGGTAAAATCAACATCATGCCCCTGCGAGACGAATTTCTCGCATAGGCGGTAGCCAACAAACCCGCTCCCCCCTGTCACAAGGATTTTCATTTTTCCACCAAATGGCTGCGTTGGCTTCAGATTATTTGCGGCTTTGGTATTGGCACAATGAATTTACCGCCTGAGGCCTTGAAATCGGCCTGCTGTTTCACTATCTCATCATAAAGGTTCCAGGCAAGTATGAGCAGGTAGTCGGGCTTGTCTTCTGCCAGCTTCTCAGGCCCGTAAATCGGCACATGCACCCCTGGCACCAGCATGTTCTGCTTTGACGGGCTCCTGTCGACTATATAGAGCAACAAACCAGGGCCGATCCCGCAATAGTTCAGGAGGGTGGTGCATTTGGCAGGCGCGCCATAGCCTGCGACCTTTTTGCCCTCCAGCTTCAGCTTTTCAAGCAGGGCAACAAGCTCGTGTTTTACCTGAGAAATGTTCTGCGCGAACTTTTCATATGTTTTTATGTCATAAAGGCCAAGCGCTTCCTCTTCCGCCAGTATGCCCCCAACCGCATCTGTAACAGTGTGCCCGCCGCCTGCTTTCTGAACATATATCCGCAGCGAACCTCCGTGTATCGGGATTTTTTTCACATCAAAAAGCTCCATGCCATGCAATCCGAACAATTTCATTAGCGGGCGGAGCGAATAGTAGCAGAGGTGCTCATGATAGATTGAATCAAACTCCATCTTTCCATAAAGGCTTGCAAGGTGGTGGAACTCTATTATTATCACGCCGTCTTTTGCAAGGAGCTCCCGCATCCCTTTCACAAGGTCCCCGAGTCCGGCAATGTGCGCAAAAACATTGGTGGCTATTATCACTGAGGCTGGGCCTTGCTTTGCCGCAAGCGCGCGGGCGGTCTCTGAGTTGAAAAAATCATTGATTGTCTCCACACCTGCCGCCTGCGCAAATTTTGCCACGTTTGTCGCAGGCTCAAAGCCGATTGCGCGCACGGATTTTCCTGTGAAGTTGCGCAGCAGCACTCCGTCATTGCTGCCTATCTCCACAACCAGGCTGCCAGGCTTGGCGATTTTCTGCATTATTTCGTCTGCCATCTCTGCAAAATGGCGCTTGAGCGTTTCTGAGGTTGATGAGAAATACAAGTAGTTCTTGAACAGCATTTCCGGCGGCACAGTATAGCCAAGCTGCACCAGCCCGCAGCTTGGGCAAAGGTAAAGCTCAAGCGGATATGATTGTTCAGCCGTGGCTTCCGTTCCTTCCCGCACAAGGTTGTTTGCAGGAGGGGTGGCGCCGAGCTGCAAGAAGCGGCGTATGCCATGGCTTTCGCATATCCGGCAAGATGTTATCTGCGCCAAAAAATCCTCCCTTCCTTCGATAGACATAGTTAGTCTTAAAAGTATGTTTGTTCGAGTTTGCTGCAAGAAAGTGTTTTCATGGATAGTTATTTTGATGAACTGGAACGGCTTGCCCGCCACGCCTCTGGCAGCAAAAAAAACAGCACAGCAATAGTCATCCCATCTGGCGCAGACTTCCAGATGCTAGGGCAGCATTTGCAGAAGCTCTCAAAGCAGTCAAAAAGGAACTTCGACATCATCATCCTTGGGAAAATGCCGCAAAGCGCGCCGCAAGGCATCAACATCATCCGATATTCTGAAGAGAAGCCGCTTGGCTCTTCAGGAAGCTTTTCCATAGGCCAGATGCTCGGATACAAGCTCGGATATGATTTTGTCATCAATGCGGACATAGACTGCTTTCCTGCTTCAGATGATTTGGTGGAAAGACTTGTGCAAACCGCCAGCCGGGAAGGCAAGGCAGTGCTGCCGCTTTCAGATGAGGAGGGGAAAAAGGAAGTCTATTGCATAAACAGGTATGGAATAGTGCCGCGGCGCGCGATGGAAAAGATAGGGTTTGAGTACGCAATTTTTTTCAAAGGGGCCGAGGACATAGACTACCAGCTCCGGCTGGAGTTCGCAGGCCTTCTCATGACTGCGCAGGATTTGAAGACAACACACCCATATTTGAGCATGGTGCTTTTTGAGGTGGCATCGCGCGGCCCGAAATACCTCTATTACTACCGCGCAGGGCTTGCAATACTGAGCCTGTCCCTCTATCGCTCGCTTACAAATTTCAGGGCGAAGGAGAGCATCCTTTGCGCAGGCAGGCTGCTCTACAGCTATTGCTTCAACTTCGCATTTTCCGCTGCGGCAAGCAGGGTGATTTTCAGGATAATGCTGGACGCTTTCCTTGTGAATTTCAGCAGCCGCTATGAAGGGCTCGAGTTTTCCATTCCAAAATCAGGGGTGAAAGAAGGCGCCAGCCCACTTCTGCTTGAAGTAGGGGGAGGAAGCAACAAAGGGACGGTTTATTTTGGGGAGTGGAAGGAGCTTTCTTCTCTTGGAAAGGCTGCGAGAAGGGTTTCGCAGACTGCAAAGCTTTTCGGGCTGGCTGCATCAAAAGGAGACTACTTCAAGCCCAGCGGCGCGTTCATAGAAAAATACGGATTTTTCATCCCATATCTCATGTTCATGAAGCCGGTTTACTACAAGGGAAGCTTCTATGGCTGGGGCAAGGGCACGCTTTCCCTTCTGGCAGGCGTTCTGCTTATGCTATTCACTCTTCCGCTTTTCCCATTCATTGCCGCATTTTCGCTTTTGAAGATATGGCAAAGAGGGGACTATCCGCCCAACGTTTCCAACATTGGCAGGATGCTTAAGAACTTTAAGAAAATCATTTCATAAGATGATTCCATGGCAAAAAAAGAGCCCGTGCTTTCGATATGCATGCCCACCTACAACAGGTCAGAATGCGTAAGGGCGTCTCTCTCGCACTATCTTGAAGTCATCGGGCAGAACAGCCTTGATGGGAAAATCGAGATATGCATCTCCGACAATTCCACAAACGGCGAAACGGAAGAGGTTGTCAAGGGTTTTTCCGGAAGGCTTCGCATGCGCTACAGGAGGAACAGGAAAAACCTGGGCTATGACAGGAATGTCGTGCTCGCAATGTCCCTCGCCACAGGGAAATACGCGCAGCTGGTGGGAGACGAGCTTTTCTATTATGGGCCGGCTCTTGCTGAAGCAGTAGGTGTGCTGGAGGCAGGGGAATGCGGGGCGGTTTATTTCGACGACGACGGGCTTTTCCTGAAAAAACAGGCGGCTGGTTTGTACGTTTCTGGTGTTGATTTTCTCGGCAAGGCGCTTTCCTACGAATGGGTGAAAAAGAGGAGCATAACGCATATTGATTACATAATAATTCGAAGGCAGGATTTCGAAACTTACCTTGCAAGCACCGGCAATGGGCTGGAGAAATTCTACGGCATGACCTTCATCCAGCTCTCGTTTTATTTCCATGCATTCAAGCGCTGCGAAAGCATCCGCATATTGGGGCGGGTGAACGACCCAAAGCCGCAAAACATCCCGAAAAAAGTCGGGGTGTATTTCCCGGCTGACGACGCCCGCGTTTTTTACTGCAAGTACTTTTTCGAGCACAAGCTGTGCTGGGGGGCAGGCATATTGGATGAGGCAGAGTACTCTTGCTTCAAGCGGAGTTTTTTCCTCTCAGCAATCAACCATTTGCTCCGCATACGCACGCACATGTACCCGCCAATTTATGGCCGGGAAGAGGCGGAGGTGCTGCAAAGCGTGAAGCAGGTCGAAAACGAGTTTGCAGGCATGCACAAGGCCGGGCTTGCGCTGTTGCGCAGCATACTTTTCATCAAGGCGCTCCCCTACCACTGGCTATACATGGCATTTGTCTTTTACCGCAACCGCATACTGGGGCAGCCCCGCGTGAGCGCGCTTGAGCTATACGAGAAATGCCTGTCTGGCGAAAAGATGTCTGAAAGTAAGCTTTACAAAACCGATTTCTAGTCGTATTTTGCCAAAAACTCGGTGAATGCCGCCTTGACGTATTCCCGCATGTCTTGAGTTATGCCAGGGTATATGCCTATCCAGAAGGCATTGTTCATCAAGTGGTCCGCGTTTTTCAGCTCCCCGACCACGCGGAAGTTCTCGCCTTTGTAAGCTGGCTGGCGCACGATGTTGCCTCCGAAAAGCATGCGCGTTGAGATGCCTTTCCCCTCAAGATATGGCACCAATTCTGTCCTGGAAAACGGCGCGCCTTCCTTTATGTTCACAAGATACCCGAAATGGCTCGGGTCTGCGCCGGGTAGCGATTTAGGCAAAATGAAGTGTCTCTCGTGCTTTTTGAAGAAAGCATAGTAGTCCCAAAAATTCTCTTTCCTGGTCCATATGAAACCCTGGACTTTTTTGAGTTGGGCCAGCCCTATGGCGGCCTGCATGTCTGTGGCTTTGAGGTTGTAGCCGATATTCGAGTAGATGAACTTGTGGTCATAGCCCAGGGGCAAATCCCCAAGCTTCCAGCCGAACCTCTTGCCGCACGTGTTGTCGCATCCGGTCTTGCACCAGCAGTCCCGCCCCCAGTCCCTGAACGACTCCGCGGCGCGTTTCAAAAGCGGGCTGTCAGTGAGCACTGCGCCGCCTTCCCCTGTGGTTATGTGGTGCGCGGGATAGAATGAAAGCGTGGCAAAATCTCCGTACGTACCAACTTTTTTGCCGTTCAGGGTCGAGCCAAAGGCGTCGCAGCAGTCCTCTACAAGGAAAAGCCCGCGCTCTTTGCAGATTTTTGCAAGCTTTTCGGCGTCAAAAGGGTTGCCCAGGGTGTGCGCCACCATCACGGCCTTTGTCTTTTCAGTTATGGTCTCCTCAATTCTTGACAAGTCAATGCTGTATGTCTCAAGCTCCGCGTCCAGAATGACGGGCACCAGGCCATTTTGGAAAATCGGGTTTATGGTGGTGGGGAAGGAAACAGCGGTGGTTATCACCTCATCCCCTTTCTTCAGCCTCCTGCTGCCAAGGAACCTGCTGGTCAGGGCTGAGAGGGCAACCAGGTTTGCGGAAGAGCCCGAGTTGACCATCAGCGCGTGCTTGAGTCCGCAAGCAGCCGCAAGCTGGGCTTCGAACTGGTCTGTGAACCTGCCTGCAGTAAGCCAGAAATCAAGCGCAGAGTCCACCAGGCAAGCCACTTCCTCCTCGTCGTATATCTTGCCTGCGTTGGGCACCCGGATTGATGCAGGCTTTTGCGCGCGCTCCTTTGCGGCCCGCAGCCTCTGGAACTGCCTTGCCTTTTCCAGCACCTGCTCTCGCGCTGCCCTAAGCTCACTATCTTCCTTTCCTGCCATACAACCGCCTAATCGTAAGCCTTTGCGTCCTTCAGGAGCGGGAATGCCGTGTCCCTTTTAGAAACTATGGGCTTGGCAGAGCCAAGAGGCCACTTTATCCCGATCTGCGGATCGTCATAGCGCACCCCAAGGTCGGACTCCTGCGAATGCTTTTCGTCAGCGAAATATAGGACGGTCGACCCTTCCTCAAGTGATAAAAAGCCGTGCGCAAAGCCCCTAGGGACATAAACTCCCCTGCCCCCATCGCCGGAAAGCTCAACACCATGCCATTTCCCGAATGTAGGCGAGCTTTTCCTCATGTCCACAATAACATCGAATATTCTTCCTTTCATGCAAAAAACCGCCCTTGCCTGTGGGTAGGGAAGCAGGTAGTGCAGCCCCCTAAGGCTGTTTTTCCTGTTTACCGAGTAAAAAACATCCTTTGTCTCAAATCCAAGCTCGGCCAAAAGCGCGCCATCAGCGAGCTTCACGAAGGTGCCACGCTCGTCATCCGAGCGGAATGTCTCGATAACACAGGCGCCCTTCAGGGGAAGTTCCTTTTTTGCCACTTTTGCCATTGTTCCACTTCAGAACTCAAGTTCCTTGGAAATAATATGCTCATCCACCATTTTTTTGAGCATTTTCATGCGCGTGAACTTTCCGGATTCAAAGTCTGTTTTGGAGAGGCCGTATTTCTTGTATGCCTGCGACAGCTCGGCAATCCCTTTCTCCAGGCCAAATGCCGGTGTGCTGCCTATCAACTTTGCTATCTTTGAAAAGTCCACCTTGTAGCTGCGCTCGTCAGGCGTCTTTTGAGGGTTGATGGAAAGCGGCGCGCCTGTCAGCCTGCTGACTTCCTCCCCGATGCCTTTCACCTGGAAGTTCATGGAATTGAAGCCAACATTGTAGGTGCCGCAAACATCCTTCTCAAGCGCCTGCGCGGTTATCCTCGCAAAATCCCGGACATGGAGTATGGGCCGCCAGGGGGTGCCGTCTGAAAGTATGCTTGCCTTGCCGTACAAAAGCGCGTATGCGACCAGGCTGTTCACCACCAGGTCCAGCCGCAGCATGGGCGAAACGCCGAACATGGTGGCATACCTCATCACAGCCACTTTTGTGCCCCCCGTCTGCGCAGATAGGAATTCCTCGGATGCTGCCTTTGACTTCGCATATGCGGTGAGCGGCTCAAGCGGGATGCCCTCATCGGCAAGCTTGCCTGGTTCGAGTTTCCCGTAAATAGAGCAGGATGAGGCGTAGACAAACTGCCGCACTCCGATTTCCCCCGCAATCCCGAAAAGCCTCTTCGTGCCTTCGGTATTTATCTGGAAAGTGTGCTCTGGCGAAAGCTCCCCCATCGGGTCGTTTGAAAGCGCGGCAAGGTGGACTATCTTTTCGATGCCGAATCCGTCAAGGTCGGATTTTTCCAGCCTTCGGATGTCCTTTATCACCTGCGCGTCTGGGAGGAAAGGGCGGATGGGCATGAAGCTGTTGTCCAGGAAATAGCCGTTGTCGTAGCCTATTACGAAATGCCCGCGGCTTTTAAGCTCCTGCACAAGAAGCGGGCCGTTATAGCCGAGATTGCCGGTAACCAGAATCCTCATCATTCCACCAATTGGGCTTGCCCGGCTAGTCTTTCCACACTTTCCAGGGCGTGCGGCCCTCATCCCACATCCTATTCAGGTCAAGATAATCCTTGTAAGTGTCCATCGAGTGCCAGAAGCCGTCGTGCCTGAACATTGAAAGCTGCTTTTTCTCCACCAGGCCGTAAAATGGCTTGGTCTCAAGCACGCAGCCCTCTGCCTCGTCCAGGCAGTCAAATATGCTTTTCTTAAAGATGTAGAACCCCCCATTCACATAGTCCACAAGCACAGGCTTTTCCTGGAACCTTTCCACAACCCCTGTGCCGTTTGCCTGCACCAGCCCGAATTTCGAGTGCGGGTGCACCCCTGCAAGCGTTGCTGTGAGCCCCATCTTGCGGTGATAAGCTATCTCGCTGTTTATGTTGATGTCCGAGAGCCCGTCCCCGTATGTTGCAAGGAACTCGTCGCCGTCAATGTACTTCTCTATCTTCTTTATCCGCGCCCCGGTCTGTGATTTAAGCCCGGTATCAACCAGGGTCACCGTCCAGTCCTCTGCCTGCGATTTCCTGCGGTGCACAGTGTCGTGCGCCCGGTCATTGAGGCGCAGCGTGACGTCATTGTGCATCAGCTCGTGCGTCATGAAGAACTGCTTTATCATCTCCCCCCTGTAGCCAAGGCAGATGACAAAATCGGAAAAGCCGTAGTGGGAGTATATTTTCATGATGTGCCACAGTATTGGCAGCCCGCCGATTGAGACCATGGGCTTTGGCTTGTACTCGGTTTCCTCCCGCAGCCTTGTCCCCTCTCCGCCGCTGAGGATGACCACTTTCTGCTTTTCCATAGGATAGATTGAAGCGGACAGGTTTTTATTGTTTGGTGGCAGCCACCCTATATAGCTGCAAGAAGCTCTTTCAGCCTGCTTTTTGTGAGGTTCGCCATCTCCTCCTCTTTTTTGGCTATTGCCGCGCTGCTGCAGGAAAGCTTGCCTGATGAGACTTTTTGCATCTTTTCCCTTAAGCTGTGCCAGTCGCCCTGCGAAAAGAGCCAGCCTGTTTTCCCTTCCTCCACCCAGCCTTCAGACGAGGCTGAAAACGGGGAAATCACGGGTTTTTTAAAGTGAAAAGCAAGGGCAAGACAGCCTGAAAACTGGGAGGAAACAAGGTAGGGCAGCACCACTGCCCGGCAGTTTTTTATCAGCCAATGAAGCTCGCCAGCATCCACCCATCTGTCAAGGTGCACGACATTCCTGCCTGTTTTAACGCCCTTCTTGCTCCCTGCAAGGACAACCTGCAGGCTCGTGCCTTCAACTGCCTTTAGGAGAACGTCTGTTCCCTTTGACGGCCTGCCCACTCCCCCAAAACAGAGGAAATATTCGCCCCCCTTGAACGGAATATCAACCGCAGCTTCCTCCTTGAAAAAGCCCTGCTTTATGGGCGAGTAGGGCGGATGGGGCAGCACTTCGGCGTCTTTTTTCAGCCTCATCCTGATCTGCCACGCAAGCGGGTACTGCGTTGCCACGGTCTTGCTCGAGCTTTTTATCGCAATGTCCTGCAAAAAGTCAATCCAGTAGTCATAGGGCGTCTTGCTGGAATACGAGTAATCGTAGGTCGCGTGGAAATACAGTATCTTCCTTGAGGACAGCGAAAGGAAAAGCGGCATTATCTTCGGCGATATCATGGTGAATACTGAAACTCCTGTCTCGAGCTTTTTTCTAATCTCAAGAATGTCTGAAAGAGAAAAGAAATTGAAAAACAGGGCTTGCGGATAAAGCGCCCTCACTTGTTCAGATCGCTCGTTATCTTTCGAGAGGATAAGCTGTGCATCATGCCCAAGCTGCCTTGCAATCTCATACAAGGAAAGCGCGCACTCCAGGTTGCTTCCGCGCCTTCCTGCATAGACGAAAAAAACCTTCATTAGCAACCACTTCGTCATTCATCTGGGTTTCATTACTTCACTATCTTGTCCGCATCCACCATTATATGCACCAAGCCTGCAAAATCTACCTTTGGTTTCCAGCCAAGCTCCTTCTTCGCCTTGGAAGGGTCGCCAAGAAGGAAATCAACTTCGCTTGGTCGCATATAGGCGGCGTCCGACTTCACGTACTTTTTGTAGTCCATGCCAAGGCGGGAAAACGCGAGGGCGCAGAATTCCTCGACAGAATGCGCCTCCCCGCTTGCAATCACGAATTCGTCTGGCTTTGAATGCTGCAGCATGAGCCACATTGCCTCCACATAATCTCCTGCAAAGCCCCAGTCCCGCTTCGCATTCAGGTTGCCAAGCACCAGCTTGTCTGCAAGCCCTGCCTTTATTCGGTTTGCTTGCAACGTAATTTTTCTTGTCACAAAGTTTTCTCCGCGCCTTGGCGACTCGTGATTGAAAAGTATCCCGCACGCGTTCCACATGCCGTAGCTTTCGCGGTAGTTTATTGCGGCGTAGTGCGCGAAAACCTTGGAAATCGCGTAGGGCGAGCGCGGGTGGAACCTGGTTTTCTCTGTTTGCGGCACCTCGCTCACTTTTCCGAACATCTCTGATGAGGAAGCCTGGTAAAAGCGGCAGTTCAAATCCGAAAGCCTTATTGCCTCAAGCAG
The DNA here is from genome assembly GCA_964392435.1 of Microcaldota archaeon. Classification (GTDB taxonomy): domain Archaea; phylum Micrarchaeota; class Micrarchaeia; order Anstonellales; family Anstonellaceae; genus UBA10161. Next base: position 70,546 of record CAYMOY010000002.1, on the reverse strand, counting down.
GTTGAGGGTGCCAATCCCGGTTGCTTGCGCTGTGAAAACCGGCTGGTCAAATGAGATTTTGACGTGCGACTGGGCTGCCAGGTTGTAAACTTCGTCAGGCCTATGCTTTTTGAGCGCGTGCACAAGGGAGGGCACATCTAGGATGTCGCCGTATTCAAGGGCGAGCTTGGCTCGGACCTCCTGGCGTAAGTGGTCCAGCCGCGTGCGCTGCTCTACCGAGGAGCTTCTGCGTATGAGGCCCACCACTTCGTAGCCTTTAGAGGCCAAAAGCTCTGATAAGTAGGAGCCGTCCTGCCCGGTTATTCCTGTGATAAGCGCGGTTTTCATGCAATGCACCTTGCCAGCCGCCAGCGATTCCTGGCACGGGCGGTCTTTGTCATGCACCCTTCAGGTCTGCTTCGACCATCATCCCAATCAGCTTGCCAAATGTTGTATCTGCAGACCACTTTAAATCGGTTTTTATTGCAGTTGGGTCGCCAACAAGAACGTCTATTTCGTTTTTGCGCAGCAGCCCCTGGTCAGTGGCTATGTGCGTGCTATAATCCAGCCCAACAGCGGAAAACGCCTCTTTGCAAAGTTCCTGAACACTGCGCCCCTTTCCCGTGGCAATCACATAATCTTTGGGCTTTTTGGCCTGCAGCATGAGCCACATTGCCTTTACATAGTCCCCGGCATAGCCCCAGTCGCGCACTGCGCCTGTATTTCCAAGCTCAAGGGGCTTAACCCTCTTCCCGAGCTTGAACTCAGCTGCAGCGCGGGTGATTTTCCTTACGACAAACTCAGGCGGGCGGCGGGGGGACTCATGGTTGAATAGTATCCCGTTTGCAGCGAAAAGCCCGCCCTCCCTTGCCGCAACTGCGGCCAAATGCGCCTCAAGCTTGGTTTTTCCGTAAACCCCTGTGGGGCCAAATGGGCTGCACTCGTTTTTAGGCTCCTTTCCAGGCAGGAAAATATAGCCTGTGGATGCCTGGAAGAATTTGCAGGCGGGCGCGTGCTTTTCCAGGGCTGAAAGAATGTTCTTTGCCCCAACGGCATTCACCGCGTATGACAGAGTTGGATTGGTCTCATTGAGGCGCGGGGAGGAAAGCCCAGCCAGGTTGTAAGCCTCGTCTGGCATTATTTCCGAAACAAGGGCGGCTACCTGCGAAGCATCAGCAACATCGCAGGCGCGGCAGGCAAAAGCAAGAACTGCATCAGGCTTTTTCAGGCAGGTCCCGCGCACTTCATAGCCTTTTGACTGCAAAAGCTCGCTTAGGTAAAAGCCATCCTGGCCAGTGGCGCCGAAAATCAAGGCTGTTTTTGACATGCAGTTACCCTGAAAACAACATCCTTCCGGCGGTATTAAGTGCCTTTTGTTTATAACCCTTTTGCGGGGTAAAATCGAGTGATTTGAGTGAAAAAAGCGCTTTTTGTCTCAACATTATTGCCAACCCGGCTGGGGGGCATGCGAAGCCTTTACTACAACCTGGAGTCTTTCCGGGAATTTTTCGAAGTCCATTTTGTGCTTGTCAAATCAGGCGAGATAGAAAAGCGGGTGCTATTCAGCCTTCCGGAGGGCATCAAGTTCAGCGAAGTTGAATGCACAGGCCCCTCGCCCAGCCTCTCCTCGTTTCTCTTCCCCCTGCACTGGAAGGCAATGGCGCGCATACAGTCTGCGCAGAAGGCTGTGCAAAAGTACATAGACGAAAACCAGATAGACGTGGTAATTTTCCATTCCATGGACGTCACATTTGCGCTTCGCAGCTTGCGCGCAAAAGCAAAAGTGGGCTTCCAGATAGACTCATTTTCGAACTATTACCTTTCAAAGTGGAAGTTCACCCGCTCGCCCTTGGCGCTCCTCCTTGCAGCTGTGCAGACCCCCCTTTACTGGCTCATAGAAAGGGAGCTTTTCAGGAATTACCACCTGCTCTGCTACGTCTCGCAGGCTGATGCGCCTGCCGGGAGAAAAAACAGCGGCAAGGTGCTTGTCATAAGCCAGGGGCGCGACCCTCCGCTTGCACAGCAGAACTTGGGCGAGAGGCCCATTGATGCGGTCATTTTCGGGAGATGGGAGCACCCCCCAAACAGGGACGGGCTGCTCCGCATTGCAGTCGGGCTTGGGGAGATAAATGGCAAGGTGAAGATAATCGGGCCGAACCTGATGCAAGGCATTCCCTTCCCGTCAAACGTGGAAGTGCTGGGAATGGTAGATGACATAGAAGGCTATTGGTCAAAGTCCAAGGTGTGCGTAATCCCGGTTTGGTACGGGGCTGGATTGCAGACCAAGGTGTTTGACGCCCTGAGGCACGGCTCAGTGGTGGTGTCAACAGAATTCACAAAAACCACATTTGAGGCAAACGGCTACCTCTCAGAATCGATTTGCGTTTCAGATGACTTAATAAAAGCCGCCAACAATGTGATTGAAGGCTGGTCGCCCTCGTCTGCAAAAGCCGCATACAGGGCATACGAAACGTTTTTCAGTCTGACATCCAGGCAGGAAGAAGTGTATGTGCGGCGGGTAAGGGAACTGGCTGAAAAATGAAAAAATTTCCAAGATGTGTTCAAAATGATGTGCAGGGTGTGCGATTCAGAGGACTTGGAGCTTGTTCTTGACCTAGGGCAGCAGCCCTGGGGTAACAACTTTCTCCTTCCATCAGAAGTAGGGAAAGAGCCGCTTTACCCTCTGCGCCTGGTGTACTGCAAGAAATGCCAGGCTGCGCAGCTGGACTACACTGTGAAGAAGGAAATAATGTTCGGTGATCACACCTACCTTTCAGGCATGACCCGCACCCTGGACGACCATTTCAAGCGCGTGGCGGAGGATGTGGACTTTCGTTTCTTTGCCGGGAAGAAGGAAAAATCGGTCCTTGACATAGGCTCAAACGATGGCACGCAACTGAAGCACTACAAGGGCATGGGCTACGACATCCTTGGCGTGGAGTCATCAGTCAGGACCGCAAGGATTGCCAACGAGCAAGGCATACCCACGCTGAACAAGTTCTTCAACCTGGAAAACGCGCGGGCGCTCGGGCGGAAGTTCGATGTCATAAACGCATCAGGCATTTTCTTCCACCTCGAGGAGCTGCACTCGGTAACGGATGGCATACGTGAAGTGCTTGATGAGGGCGGGGTTTTCGTGGTGCAGTTCATCTACATGAAAACAGCTCTTGAGAACCTGGCGTTTGACCAGATTTACCACGAGCACCTGCTTTACTACAATCTTGAAACGATTGAAAAGCTCCTCAAGCGCCATGGGCTTTCGATGTTCGACGCCTACTTTGCGCCCATACACGGCGGCTCAATAATGGGATTTGTGACGCACGAGGCCAAGGCGAAAAAGACGCAGCGATTGCTTTCCATGCTCAAAAATGAAAAAAAGGCAGGCGCAAACGAGCTCTCCTCTTACAAAAAATTCGCAGAGGATGTCGCTGGCTTGCGCGAAAGGGAGCTGGCATACCTTCGCGGGGCAAAAAAAGCAGGGAAGAGGATATACGGCTTTGGCGCGCCTGTGAAAGGCAACACGCTGCTCAACTATTTCGGGATAGGCAAAGAAATGCTCGATGCCCTGGTGGAGAAAAATCCGCTCCGTAAAGGGCTTTATTCGCCTGGCATGCACATACCTATCGTGCTGGAAGGCGAGCTTGAAAAGCCCCCTGACATATACTATGTCCTTGCCTGGAACTTCAAGAAGGAAATACTGCAATTGAATAAGCAGCTTATGGAGAAGGGCGTGGAATTCCACTTCCCGATAAATCCCAAAGGGTCGTGATTAAGGGCAAGCATCTGGAAGGGAAACAGGCGGGGCATCCCCACCCAATCCAAAAGGGATCATTATGGAAATACTGGTAACCGGCGCAACAGGGTTTTTGGGCGGAAGGCTGTGCAGCAGGCTGCAGTCTGATGGTCACAATGTGGTGGAAATAGGCTCGCGCGCATGCGACCTGACACGGCAAGGCTCGCTTGAGGCATTCCTTTCAGGCAAAAAGGGGAAGTTCGACACTATTTTCCACCTTGCGGCATGGACCCAAGCAGGTGATTTCTGCCTTTACCACCCTGGCGAGCAGTGGGCAATCAACCAGGCTATAAACACCAACGTTCTTTCGTACTGGCGCGATTTCCAGCCTCAGGCAAAGCTTGTTGCAATGGGCACGAGCTGCTCCTATGACCCTGCGCTTCCTCTCAAGGAAGAGAATTACCTGAGCGGGGTGCCTATTGAAAGCCTTTTCACCTATGCCATGACCAAGCGCATGCTTTATGCAGGCATGCTTGCCTTTGCCAAGCAGTACAAGATGGAATACATGTGCTTTGTGCCCTCCACCCTTTACGGTCCTGGCTACCACACGGACGGGAGGCAGATGCACTTCATATTCGACCTGATACGCAAAATCGTGGCCGGGAAGTACTATGGCGAAGAGGTGATGCTCTGGGGCGACGGGAGCCAGAAGCGCGAGCTTGTTTACGTTGATGACTTTGTTGAGGTAATGCTTAACCTCAGCTCCCGCTATTCAAACGAGCTTGTGAACATCGGGGCAGGGGAAGAATATTCCATCAGGCACTTTGCCCAGCTTATTTGCAGCAAAGTCGGCTATGATGAATGGAAGATAAAATTCGACGCCTCTCGCTATGTCGGGGCAAAATCCAAGTGCCTGTCAGTTTCCAAGCTCCAGTCGCTTTATCCGGATTACCGCCTTACCCCTTTGGAGGAAGGGCTTCCAAAAACAGTGGACTGGTTCATTTCTGAGAAAGAAAAGATATTCAAAGGGAAATAACGCGTTTTCTTTCAGTCAAGCCCGTATCTTTTCGTGTTGGGGTAGCGCACAAGCTTGATTGGCAGGAACAGTGCCGCAGCCATTGCCTGCAGCGGAAGCGAGATTGCGAACAGCAGGAGCTTGGCAGCATGCAGTAGGATAAGGGAGTTGTCAGCAAACAGGAGGTACTTTCCGGTCCCCACCTTCACATAAACCTTCCTTGCAGTTATTGCAAGGAAAAACGCGAGCATGAAGCTGTATGTCTTCTCAATCGCCACATCCTTACGCGCCAGGCATAACGCCTGTTTTGCCATGCCGAAAAATTTCTTTTTGCCAGGCTCGTCTATTGCAGACGGGTCCTTTTCATTCACCTTAAAAAAGCCGGAAAGCCGGCTTTTTTCCATCTCAAAAATCCATCCCTGGTAGCCGCTCTTGAGCCTGTCGCCCGCTTTTTTCCCGTAGGTATAGGTGAGCAGCAGCCTGTTCATGGTGAAAAAGAGCTTTCTCCCATATGGCGGGAGGAAGGCAAGCGCAATGCAGCACATGAAGGTGCAAAGCGCGAGGTTGTAAAGCGTGGTTCGCAGGCTGCGGATTATCATTATCCCCTGCAGCAGGAAAAACCATGCTCGGTCGAACATGGAAAACAGGCGCATCCCGACTATGTAGGGGTGCTCCACATTGTTCGGTATGGAAAACGGCGCAGTCTTCACCCTCTCCATGTACTCTGCGTCATCAGCCCCGTGGAAAAGCGGAAGGTAGTAGAGCCCGTGATGGCGCATGAAATTAGCTGAGAGGAGCGAGTAGCTGGTCGGCGCGCCCACAATCCCTTTCTTTCGGTAGCCGTCCTCTACAAAAACCATGGTTGCGGCAACGTAGTCCCTCTTGCGATTGCGGTAAAGTGCCTCCACAAGGCGCTTGTCCACAGGCATGCAGTCGTCATCGCCCATTATCATGTAATCATAGTGTTGCTCCAGGGCGTACTTCTGCCCTGTGAAAAAGCCGCCAGTGCACCCGCGCCGCTCGTTTTCCTTTGCAACTATTATCCCGAATGGGTAGTGGTGCGAGGCAAAGTGCGCCAGTATTCTCCTGTCTTCAAAGGGCGGGCCAATCACAAGGAGGACGTTGAAATCCAGGTAGGTCTGCTTCTTCAAATATGACAGGTGCTTGATGACAAAATCGTAGCCGGAAAGGGAGGAAATCACTATCAGCAAGTCGGTCTTCCTTTTGCCAAATTCCTTTGTGTAGGAAACAAGCCCGGAAAATCTCATGGAGCCACACTTGCTTTACGCTATTCCTTCTTTCTTACCAGGTAATTCTCAAGCACGCACAGATCAAGGTCGGAGTTGTCCATTGTGATGAACAGCTCCTTGAGGAATCCGACCATCGGGTATCCGTGCAGGTTAAGCGAGGTGTTAAGCACTGCGCCGACACCAGACAGCTTCTTGAATCGGCTTATGGTGTCGCAGTATCTTGCATTGTGCCTGGGCAGCACCACATTTGGGCGGATTGTGCCGTCTTTGCGGTGTGTTGCGGCTTTTATGCTCTCCTTGCCTTTTGCATTGGTGTCAAATGAAGTGTTCATGTAATAAGGCGGCGCCTTCCCGTTGTCGATTGCGTACTCGTGGAAGTCAATCTCCAATATGGACGGGGCAAAAGGCATCCAGAAGTCCCGGCTTTTTATCGCGTGGTTTATCTTGTCAATGCACTCAAGCTTCCTTGGGTCTGCCATTATTGCCCTGTTGCCAAGCGAGCGCGCCCCCCATTCGTTCCTTCCGGAAAAGCGCCCCACTATCTCCCCAGCGCATATAAGGTCTGCAGCTTCCTTTTCCACGCATTTTGGCCTTTCAACCTCATAGCGCTTTTCCAGCCCGTTCTCTGATATGAAAGAATCTATCTCATCAGCGCCAAACTCCTTGCCAAGGTAGGTGATTTCGGGCGAGGTGCCTTTCTGCCCCGAAGCTTCAAGCATGTAAAAAGCAGAGCCTATCGGTAGAGATTCATCCCCAGATGAAGGCATGAAGTAGGCTTCTTCAAGCCCCGGCAGCTCCTGTATCCTCTTGTTCGCCTTGACATTCATGAAGAGCCCGCCGCTGCAGGCAATCCTGCCTATCTTGTACTTCTCCATCTTTGCCTGCACCCATATCGCCACCTTTTCCTCGGTGAGCTTCTGCACAGCATAAGCTATGTTGTCAAACCTTTCCATGAACAAAAGCTCCTTGAAGACGCGCTCTGCATACAGGTGCGGATGCACAGTTTTGCGCTTCAGGCTCATTCTGCCCCCTTCAACATCAAGAAGCCCCTCGAATTTGGCCGAATAAAGTCTGTTTGCGTATTTTTCTGAAGGGTATGCTGCAAGCCCCATGACCTTGTACTCGTGCTCGTTCATCTGCATCCCCAGATAGTGCGTGAGCGAGCCGTACACCCAGGCGAGGGAGTCGAAGTAGTGGATTTTCTCCAGCATGCGGTACTGCCCGTTTTCGTAAATCCCGACTGAGCCTGCCAGCATGTCTCCGTAGCCATCCAGAGTGAATATTAGGAATCTGCCCTTCTTCTTGTGCAAGTTGAAGAAGCCGATGGGGGCATATGCATGCGAAACATGGTGGTGCACGAACTTGACCTGCCCGGGACGGAAGCCGAATTTCCTCCCCATGCCATCAATCGTCCTTTTCTGCTCCCCTTTCATGCGTGCCTCAAACATCGCGCCAATCATCGCTTTCCCCAACGGCTGGAGCGCGCTGAACCTCATCATGTGCTCGAACAGGCGGGTGCTTGCCTTTACCTTGCGCAGGTCAAGGCTGGTCTCGGGCTTGCGCCACTGGAAGGACGCGCTCCCGTCCCCAAGGCTCGAATATGCAACATAGTCTATGTTTGAGCTGTCAAGCCCGTAGTGCGACAGAATGTAGTCAACAGAGCCGACGGGGAAGCCCCAGGTCATCTTGACGTTTGTAAAACGCTCTTCGGTCAGCACGCATTCCAGGCGATTGTCAAGGATGAGCGCAGCAGTTGCATTGTGCCCGCAGTGCAGAGACAAAATGTTCATTTCTTCACCTAGCTTTATTGCCCATAAGAGACCAGAGACGATTTTTAATACATATGCTGCCTTGGGCTGCTGGGCAAGCCAGCCAAGCCATTTATTACATTATCCAATATGAACAAACCAGGTGTCTAAATTGCTTTCAAGGATAGTTTCGCTGTATTCAAAAATATACACCCGCTTGCCATTGCCGGTCAGGCGCGCGGCAAGGTTCATCTACGGCTTTATCAGGAGCGAGGAGGGCGAGGCGGAGGCAGTGAAGGCGCAGGCTGATTTCTACCGCCCGCTAGGAATTATTCAGGAAAACGACCTTGTCTTTGACATAGGCGCAAACCGTGGCATATATTCGGCAGCATTTGCTTCGCTTGGCGCGCGCGTGGTGGCAGTGGAGCCTGAGCCATCATCGGTAAAAGCGCTTTGCAAGAGGTTTTCCGGCTCGGAGAAAGTGACAGTGGTGCCAAAAGGCGTGGGCGAGCGCGGGGGCAGCCTCGACCTTCACATATCCGGCTCGGCAGTCTCATCCACTTTTTCAGACGACTTCATGAAGGCTGAGGAAAAGAATTTCAAGACTGATTATGTGGGAGTGGTAACCGTGCCCATAGTCACCCTGGACTCGCTCATAGCAGCGCACGGGCTCCCAAAATACTGCAAGATAGATGTCGAGGGGTTTGAGCGACAGGTGCTTTCTGGTTTGAGCAAGCAAATACCATTTGTCTCATTCGAGTTCCATTATGCGCTTATCGGCGAGGCGCTATTCTGCATAAGTCTTCTTGGGAAGAGGGGCTATGCCTTCAATTTCTGCATGGACAACCGCATGATGCTGCCCGATTGGGTTGGCGAAGAGGAGCTAGCAGGAAAACTCCGCGAGCTTTCAAGCGGGGGCGAAGCGAACGGGGCAAAGCTGTCAGGAGACATTTTTGCAAAGTCCCCTTGATTTTTGGGAAAAGACTGGGTTGGGGCGAGTTGTGCTCTGGCTTGGCTGCCTTGGATAAGACAGGAGAGAGGGAAGAGGAAAAACAAAAGGCGTTTCCTCCTAATTCTGCCTTGCGGCCTCTACCGGGTCAATCTTCCCTTCCTTGTTGCCCACAAAGTCCTTCATCTTGTATATCTTTATCTCCCCGTTCCTGCTTTTGTAGGCAAGCTCGAATCCTGGCAGATTCTCAAGGTAGAAGCCACGGTACAAGTTGGAGGTGTAGAACTTGGTTTTCGCATCTTCCATGCCGCCAACATATGTGCCGTTTGCCCCCGGCCAGACCGGCAGTTCATTGTAGACCATTTCAGCCACCGCGTTGTCAGCCTGGTCGTCTATTACGCGTATGAACCCCTTGGAAAGCTGCAGGTCTCCGTTGCTGTCCTTCTTCTCCAGATAATACGTTGCGGTCGTTTTCTGCCCGTCCTTGAGAACAGCGTCGCCCACGCAGTAAACCGGGCTAGACAGGTCAACCCCTGATTTCTTCACAGAGTAGGCTAAGACACCCCTCCGCTGCTGGCTTTCTGATATGACGCAGGCAGTCTGGGGGGTCGCCGTCTTGGGGATCAGTATCCGCTCAGGGCTGTGCTCGAATTCGCAATCCGACGTGCCTGGGCCCTGCTGCAATGTGGCTTCGCCTTCATGCACGCAGCCAAGGTAGTTCAGCGCCCCGTATTTCCCGCCGAAACTGTCCCCTCCGATAAGCTCAACGTCAAACAGCGCGTACTTGCTGTCAAAGTAGTTCATCGAGTCTTTCAGGTCCTGTGGGCTGCCAAGTATGTAGTCGTGCGCCACCCTGCCTATCATGCCCCGCGATGCGTGCTCGTTCCTAAGCACTGTTTTCCTGTCGCCGAAATAATTGGTCCAGTGGCCGTAGTCCCACCAGGAGGTCACCCGGTCACCTGCCTCCAGGTTCTTGCTTATCCATTCCATGGATTCGACCCAATACTGCGCGTTGCGGTTGCATCGGAAGCGGGCGCCGAATGCCGCCTCGGAAGATTTCCGCTGGGCCTCTTGCGTCGATGGCAGCAGCTCGTCCACCGTGAGCTGCATCATCCAGCACACGTCCGAGTTGAACTGGCTGTCGATTGTGGAGGGGAATGCCGGGTCTGCCCCAGCAAGGCACAAAGGGGCTATCTGGTCATACCTGATTCCCCTGGCGCGCAAATCTTCGCAAAGCTTGGCGGCTTTGGGTGCCATGCCGGTCGGGTCATCCTGGTAGCGGGGCTCGAAAGATTTTCCCAATATCATCTTGCCGTATCCGACAGGCCCGGCTGCCTCTGCATAAACAACGAGAAGCAGCAGGGCAGCGAATGCGATGCTCACATATTTTTGGGCATTTCCGGATTTTATCTTCCCGGCTATCCACCGCGCAAAGGTCTCTATTTCTGCCATGCCTGTTGCAGCCACCACGGCTATCATCAGGCCCGCATAAACGCTGAACTTTATCTTGTTCATCCCCACATAAAGTATCGGCAGGGTTATCATGAGCACCAACAGCATCACTGATGCTGTTTCCCGCGCCTCCCCCTTCCTAGTGAAGTGCCGCACTGCCAAGCCGGCAACAGAGCTGACCAGGAAAACAAAAAGGAGCGAGTCTGTTTTGGAGCTGGTGGCGATGCTGGTGCCTAAAAGCAGGTTGAATGAGCCGTCAGCCAGCTTCAGCATAAGGTTCCCTGCAAACGTGAATGGCGCGCAAATGGCGCCAAGGGCGGAATAAACCACATTCATGGCAATTACTGCCGGGTCTTTGGCCCCTTCCTGGACCTGCCCCTTGGGCACAATTGCGAGAAAGCCGCCCTCGCCTTCAAATGTGCTCCCGGCTAGGTTCTGCTCGGCGATGGTCTTCTCAAGTGCAGTCTTGTATTCCACTGCCCCAAGGTAATCCTTCACCTGCGTTTTCACCAATGCTCCTATTGGGCTGAAAAAGAAAAGCAGCAGGCAGGCAACTGCAAAAGCAGCCGCGATTGCATTCCTTTTCTTCTCCAGGTTCTTGTTCTGCAGCAGCGCATATCCTGCGGCAGCAAAAGCAAGCCCGCCGAAAGCCATCATCACCGGCCCTGAAACAATGGAATTGAGCCCGTTGGCGGAATATAGCGTGTAGGCCAGCAGGCTTCCTGCCAAAAGCCCGGCAAACGCATGCGCGCAGGTAAGCAGGAAATCAAGATTGGGCTTGCCGCGCCAGAAATAATCAATTGCCTGCAGCACCATAATGCCCGCAAGGGGCAGCGCCACCACGGACTGAAAGTTTGAAGCCGCAACCGTGACAAAGAATGCAAATGCCGCCAAAATCCTGGCAGCCTCATCTTTCTTGTAAAGAGCCCATGCAAAAGTCCCCATTGCCATGAATAGCATCATCATGCCCACAGGGGCAGCCTCGTTCACGCCCGCGGACATCTTGAAGATGGTGCTTGGCAAAAACGCCATCAGGAATGCAGCAAAAACGCCGTATTTCCTCCCGTAGATTGATGAAACCAGCAAGTATGCGCCAAAAGCGAGCATGGCAGCCGATATTGGCGGAAGCCAGCTTGAGGTGGTGAAAAGCAGGTAATTGTTGTACTCTCCGCCGCCGGTGTAAAGAGCGTACCATTGCGCCTCAAGGTACATTTTGAGCGGGGAAGTGCGGTGCGTTCCCTGGAATTCGGGCCACCAGGCAGTGTCGTCTGTAAGGGGCACCATGCCCTCCCTGATTATCTGGCCTGTCCCGTAAATGTAAAAATACGGGTCAAGCTCGGAGTATATTGGCGAAAATGGCTGCAGCCTTATCCAGAAGGCCAAAAGCGCAGCCAGGATAAGCAGAAGTGGCGGGACAACTTTCTTGGCAGTCTCAAGGTCAAATCCAACCTCACCCAGGCTTATCTTGGGCGCTGAGAATGAAAATGCCCCATTTCTAATTCCCCAAAACGCCCCGGCTGCAAGCAGCAAGAATGCGTTTATGAAAATCAGGAAAAGCGAGAAGGGCAATCCTACCAAGCCCTCCAGGAAAAGAAGAGTGGGCACTGCGAAGAGGCCCAGAAAAAATGAAACGAACAGCTTTTCTGTTGCCGAAAAATGGGACTTTTTCAAAAGCGGCCAGCCGATTGCAATTCCCGGCAGCAGCGCAGAAAGGAAAACCAGAATCGAGTGGTAAAGCGGGTCGAATACGAATGCAACCATCGAAGGATCACCAGCTGTTTATATGTGCGCCTCCCAGCGCAGCCCGATTGTTTGGGAGTTCGGAAATGGCAAGAAATCCGTTCACAGCCCAACGTTTCCAATTCTTCTTAGGCAACTATAAAAACCTAACCGGCAGGGGAAGGCGTGATTTGTTGCACCTATAAAAATCTAGCCGCATTCTCTCCATCCCATGTACGATGTGCATGTGGTCGGGGGCGGGCCTGCCGGCTGCTTTGCAGGCATTGCCGCGGCGCGGTCCGGCAAAAACGTCCTTCTTTCAGAGGAGCACATGAGGATAGGCGAGCCGGAGGCATGCTCCGGGCTGATTTCAAAGTCAGGTCTTGAATCGCTGTCTCCCTATGTAGACTACAGGAAAGTGCAGCTCAACTTCATAACTTCAGCAAGGATAATCTCGGGCAAGCAGGAGTTTGCCATCCGCCCAAAATCCGAAACAGCCGTGCTGATTTCCAGGCAGGGGCTGGACACTCTGGCTGCTGAGCGCTTTGTGCAAGAAGGGGGGAAGCTGCAGCTTGGCAAAAAAGTCACCAGGAATTTCGAGGCAAACTCAATAATCGGGGCAGACGGCCCCGCCTCTGCAGTGGCGGATTATTTTTGCTTCCCGAAAATTCGCTCGTATGTTGCGAGCATGCAGGGCAATTTCCGCTACCGCTGCAGCGACTCGCACCAGACAGAGGTTTACCTCTCCTCAAAGGAGTTCCCCGGCTTTTTCGGCTGGGTGATACCGATTTCCGAAGAGCAGGCAAAGATAGGGCTGGGCGTGGCGCTCCCAAAGCACCCCCTGGCCTATTACCGCCGCTTCCTCAAATCTCTCGGGGTTTCCTCCAAACCCTCCTACGAGTTTGCCGCAGTCATCCCCACATCTGTGCGGAGGAAAACAGCAATGCAAAAAGCTGGCTACAGCATACTTTTGGCAGGCGATGCCGCAGGCCAGGTCAAGGCAACCACAGGAGGGGGAATATTTTTCGGGGCACAGTGCGGCTATCTTGCGGGCAAGCATGCAAGCCAGCCTGCAAAATACGAAAGCGAGTGGCGTGAAAAATACGGGCTGGACCTTGCCCTGCACCGGCATTTCCGCACCCTGCTAAATTTCGGGGGAGGGCAGCCGCATCCACTGTTCCTGTCTGCGGCAAAAGCGCTTTTCTTCGAGGATCTGCTTTCCGAGCAGGGGAAAATGGACAGGTGGGGCAGCATGCTGAGCCCTTCGGTTTTACTAACTTATGCGGGCATATTGAAAAAGAAGATTTCAGGCGGATAACATGCCGAGCAAAGCGATTCTAAGGGCGGATTTGCATATGCACACTCGCCATTCAAACGACTCTCTCTCCGAGCCGCTTGCCCTGCTCAATGCTGCCCTGGCAAAAGGTCTGGGGGCGATTGCGGTAACTGACCACGACGAAATCAGGGGCGCGCTGGAGACAGCCAAAATTGCAAAGGAAATGCACCTTCCACTGCAAGTCATTGTCGGCGAAGAGGTTTCAACTGACAAGGGCGACTTGCTGGTTTATTTCGTCAAGCGGAAAATTAAGCCCGGCTCCCTTACAGCAGTCCTGTGCGAAACCAAGCGCCAGGGCGCAATCTGCTGCGCGGCGCACCCATATGATTTTGCCAGGCACGGCATTGCCCTTGAAAAATTGCCAAAGGGGGAGCTTGCCCTGATCGATGCTGTCGAGGCTTTCAATGCGCGGGCAAGCCTTGCTTCCCAAAACGCATCGGCCCTCCTGTTTTCACAAAAATCAGGAAAGCCATTCCTGGCAGGCTCAGATGCGCACCACCCCTCTGAAGTGGGGGCAGCCTATGTCGAGTTTGAAGGCGTGGGCGCGCTGGACAGGCTAAACATCCTTGCTGCAAAGAGGAAAATAGGGGGCCTGCGGTCATCGCCACTCGTGCATTTTTTCTCCAGATATGCGCTTATAAAAAAGAAAACCGCCGCCCTCTTTAAATAACTTCTTCGGGAATTTCTTGGCGTGGGAAGGGTGCGCAAATGAGGCCAAGGCGCATAGCCATAATGCCTGGCGGCAACAGAATCGAAGCAGGGCGGGGGAATATATGAGGCCCAAGCACATCGCAATCATACCTGATGGCAACCGAAGGTGGGCGCGTTTCCACCGCGCCACCAAGCTGCAGGCTTATGACAAGGGGATAGACAACATAGCAAATGTCCTGAAATGGTGCAAAAAATACCGTGTGACTACCCTTACGATGTGGGGCTTTTCCACCGAAAACTTCATGCGCGACCGGAACGAGGTCCAGGGGCTATTCAGGCTCTTTGACAAGAAACTTTCCGAGGGCCTCAGGCAGGACTACAAAAAGTACAAGGCTCGCGTGCGCTTCCTGGGCAGAATCTCCTCCTTCCCCCGCGATGTGCAGGAAAAAATGAGGAAGGCCGAGGCCGATACTGCCAAAAACGGAAAATACACGCTCAACCTCATGCTCGCCTACGGGGGCAAGCAGGAGATAATCGACGCGGTGAACAAGGCAGTTGCGGCAGGCAGGAAAATCGGCGAGGACGAGTTCTCAAAGCTGCTCTACCTGAAAGACTCGCCTGACTTAGTGATACGCACATCCGGGGAGGTGCGCACCAGCGGATTCCTTCCCTGGCAATCGGCATACTCTGAATATTATTTCTCCAAAAAACTCTGGCCTGACTTTGGCGAGGCCGACTTCAAAAAAGCGCTTGCCGAGTACTCAAGAAGACGGCGCAAATACGGGAAATAACCGATGGGGTTTCACATGGGGAAAAAGGAGATTGCAAAAGGCGCGGCGAATTATTCAGTCTCCAACCTATCCAAAAAAACTTCCGAGGGCATTTCGCTTGAAATTGCGGACAATGACTTTTCACGCATGCGGGGATTGATGTTCAGGGAAAAAATAGTCCCGATACTGTTCGTGTTCGGCTACGATGGGCTTTTCCCAATACACTCGCATTTTGTCAAGGCGCCATTCGATGCGGTCTATATTTCTCCAGAGGGCACTGTTGTGGAGGTGTTTCTGGCAGTGCCCCCTGGCACAAATCTCGTTTCTCCAAAGAAAAGCGCAAGCTACCTGCTGGAGCTTCCCCCGTCTATTACTAGCAAGCTGAAAATAGGTGTTGGCGACAGGCTGGAATGGAAAAAAATATGAGAGAAAGCTGAAAGGCAAGCCGCAGAATTTGAAAATAAGCAAGGCTGGGAAAGCAGGGGGCATGGCGCGTTTGGAGCGTGAAGCGAGGCTGGGAAGGCTGGAAAACAGCAAGTCTGGGAATGGGGCAAGACTGGAAAAGCAGGAGGCATGGCAAGTCTGATTGAGGCAAAAGCTCGCAATGGGTGGTTCCTTGGCATCCCTTGGCTGGAGGCTGGGCGGCTGGAAGGCCGATTACCAGCTTAAGCTTCCGCGCCTGTCTGAGGAGGAGCAGGAGCTAGTGCTTGCAGTGGCTGATGAGTTCCGTGCAGAGACTCAGAAAAGGGAAATTTTGGGCGAGAAAGAGGCGGCAGAGCTTGCTCAGCGCATACTCTCCAGCGTCTGCGAGGAGCAGGGCATAGAGCTTGACTCTGACCAGAAGCGCTATCTTGCCAAATCAGCATTCTTGCAAACCTGGGGGCTTGGCTTTCTGCAGGAGCTTTTGTCCGATGAAAGGCTGGAGGAGATAGCGGTTGTCGGCATTGGCAGGCCGGTTTTTGTTTTCCTTCGGGGTGAAGGCTGGAAGAGGACAAACGTCTCTGTGGAGTCGCAGGACTACTTTGTTTCCCTTGTCAACAGGCTGGGCAGGAACCTGGGTCGGCGCCTGACCGCGCAAAAGCCCAGGCTCAACGCTGTGCTGGAAGAGGGCAGCAGGGTGCACGCTTCCATGCCTCCGGTATCCGGTTGCGAGCTGACCATACGCAAATTCACGCGCGAGCCCCTCTCCCCATTCGACCTGCTTTCAGGCGGCACCTACGGTGCCCATGCGCTGGCGCTGCTTTCGCTTTCAATGCAAGCGGATTTGTCCGTGCTGATTGCTGGCAATACCGCCTCTGGAAAAACCTCGACGCTAAACGCCCTTCTTTCATTTGTGCCTGCCACCGAGCGCATGCTTATCATAGAGGAGACACCGGAAATCTCCATACCGCACCCGCACCAGCTGCGGCTGCTTCCATTTGAGGAAGGCGGCATTGAAATGGTCGAGCTGGTGCGCGATTCCTTGCGCATGCGGCCGGACCGCGTGGTGGTTGGGGAGATGCGCACACCCCAAGAGGCTCGCGCTTTTGTGGAATCCGCCCTTTCAGGCCAGGCGAAGGGTTGCTACTCCACCTTTCATGCGCAGTCCTCGCGCGACGCCCTGCTGCGCCTGCGGATGATGGGCTGCCTGGATTCCGACATGGAGGGCATAGACCTGTTTGTGGTGCAGCGGCGCGTCTCGGTGTACGACCCGAAAAAGAGAAAAGTGGGGGAAACCAGGCGCGTCAGCGAAATAGCGGTCGGGAACAGGGGCGATGTCTGCCGCCCGATAGCAGCATTTGACGGAAAACATTTCCAAGCCAGGGGCATATCTGCGCTTTTCAGGAAAATTTCGGATGGCACTGGCATGGGTCTTCCAGAGGTGAAAAAAGAGCTTTCGCGCCGCGAGGCGTTCTTGGCTGCAAACAGGAAAGCCGCGGGCTTCGAAAAGTCATTTTCCCTCATCCAGGGATTCATGTTCAGGGGCAGGTGTGGCGATGGCTAGCTTTGCAGTCACTATTGCAAACACGGTTTCCCGCATGTCATGCTGCATGGTGCCCTTTTCAAAGCAGTCCTGTTCCCGCGTTGCCCTGCAGCTTGAGCGGGCAGGCATCGCAGGGGTTTGCGCTTCGCAATACCTTTCAGGTTCCGCCCTGCTCGCATTGGCAGCCTCGCTTGCCGCCTCTGCTCTTTTGCTTTTCGCCATCGCTCCTTCCATCCCCCAAAGCGCAGGTTTTTTCCTATTTTCCTTCGGCGCATTTTTCGCCGCGCTTTATTACCTGCCATCTGCGCTTGCAGCCCGCAGAATCTCGCTTGCGGAATCCGAGCTGCCCTTCCTGATTCGCGAAGCTGCCATCTGCCTGGATATTGGCATTCCTTTTGAGAAATGCATCGCAAGGCTGGCAAAAAGGGACTACGCTCTCTCCCCCGAGCTTGCCAGCGCGCATCTGGAAATCCGCTCCGGGGCGACGGTGCAAGCAGCCCTGCTTGCAATTGCCTCGAAATCCGGCTCTGTGCAGATAAAGCGCTGCCTGATGCTGCTTTGCTCCATATACGAAACCGGAGGGGGGAGCGAGCCCCTGCGGCAGGTTTCAAGCGAACTTGCCTCATCGCAGCTTTCCTGGATGCGCCTGCAGTCAGGCCGAATGTCCCTGCTCTCAATAATCTTTATCTGCTGCTCTGCGCTGCTTCCCTCATTTTTCACGGTGTTTGCCGCCCTCTCCCCAGCAATTGGCGATTCGCAAATGCCCTCGTGGGCGGCCTATCTCGCGTTTCTCCTGGTTTTCCCTGCGCTTAACCTGGCTGCGCTATTGGTGGTCGTTTTCCAAGTGCCCCAGATTTCGTCCCAATCCTTTGCAAAAGGGGAGGTGCTGGACAGTTTCCTTCGCAGGTCGGGTTTCCCATCCGGATCAAAAAAATTCGCGCTCGCGCTTGCTTGCTTCTCTTTGATGGGCGCGACAGCGCTGCTATTGCTCGGGTTCCCCCTGCTTGCAGCTCTTTGCATCTGCGTTGCCCCAACGGCATATTCTGCGGCATCCTACCTTGCCTTCAGGCGGGTGTCCGAGGCTGAAGCTCGCCTGCCTGACGCCCTTTATGCCGCAGCTTCCACCCACAGGCTGCTCTCCTCAGAAAAAATGCTATCTTTCCTTTCCAAGGGCGGTTTTGGCTTGCTCTCCGAAGCATTTGAAATAGCCTTGCGCCGCCAGAGGGCTGGGGAGGGTTTTGCCCAGTCGATGTCTGCTGCGACAGCCCACTGCCCATCTCCCCTGGTGGGGCGGGCGTTTTCCCTGCTGACGCTTTCATATGAGACTGGGGGAAACATGTATTTCACCCTGCGCGAATCCGCCCAGGATGTGGTCTCATTCTTCACCCTGGTGCGCGAACGATCATCCCAGCTTGCAATACAGCGTTATACGATATTGGCGGCAAGCGCCCTGCTCGTTCCGGTCATACTGGGCACCGTGGTCGGCCTGGCGCCCACACTGTTTCTGGCGTCTTCCCCGGATTTTCCCGGGGCAACCAGTTTTCTCTCCGTCCTTTCCATCGCCTGCCCGGCTTATTTGGCCATAAACTGCCTGCTCTCCTGCCTGCTAGTGGCTTTTTCCGAAACCAACCCGGCAAGATCAGCACTGTATTTCGCATTCTGCGCGCCGCTTTCCCAGGTGCTCTTCTCGCTTTTTTCCAACTCAGGCGCAGCGCCCCCTCTTTTATAAACCCGTCTGCCCTAATCAAGCATGAGAAGGCATGCGCTACTTGGGGTCTGCTGACTGAAAGGCATGAAGTATTCCATGGTAGCATTTGCCCTCCAAATGAAATGAAAGAAATGGATGTGATGAAATGGGATTTGGAAGAGGAGGCTCTGATATGCCAAAGCCGGTCAAGGTAGGCGACGAGCTTGAAGTTACAATCGAGGCGGTGGCCGCCAAGGGCGATGGCATAGCCAAGAAGGACGGATTTGTCATATTCGTTCCGGGCACCGCAGTCGGGGACAAGATAATGATCCGCATAACAGCGGTAAAGTCCAGCTGCGCGGTTGCGGAGAAGGCGGACGGGGCGGCTGCACCATCTGAGGCGCCAGCTCCAGAAGAGCCGGCTGCCTAAATTCTCTTTTTGTTTTTTTATTTTTTTCATCCTATTTTTGCGCGCAGAGAAAAGCACTATAAACCGCAGCCCCCAAACTGCACCATGCAGGAATTCCAGAAGGATTTCATTGAGCTTGCAGTCTTTGCAGGCGCTCTGAAATTCGGCAGCTTCACCCTCAAGTCGGGCAGGGTTTCCCCCTACTACTTCAATTCCGGAGTGTTTTACACCGGAGAATTCACTGCCGCGCTTTCGGGGCTTCTTGCCGAGCTTATCTGCCTGCGGCTCAAGGCTGAGAAATACGACATTGTTTTCGGGCCGGCATACAAGGGAATCCCGCTTGCTGTTTCGGTTTCAACAGCACTTGCGAAGAAGGGCATAAACAAGCAGTGGTGCTTCAACCGCAAGGAGGAAAAGGGGCATGGGGACAGGGGCATTTTCGTCGGAGCCCCAATAAACGAAAGATCGAAAATAATCATACTGGATGACGTTTTCACAACAGGGGGGGCGAAGGAGGAGGCGATAGCCCAGCTCTCGTCGGTATCCGATGTCTCAATTGCCGGGGTTTTCATATTGCTTGACAGACAGGAGAAGGACGCGCAAGGAAAAAACGCGATTGCCGAATTTGAAAAACGGCACAAGACCCGCGTCCACGCCCTGGCAAGCGCAGATGAAATATTTGACTACCTGTCCAAGAACGAGATAAACGGCAAGCGATATGTCACGCAGGAAATGGCTGAAGAATACCGCCGATACAAAAGCGAATACGGGGTATAAAATGGCTTCCTACCTTGATTTTCTGCGCACTTGTGCCCGCGAGCGCGCCTCGATAATCTGCTTCGGCCTTGACCCTGACCTGTCTTTGATGCCGCATTCCTCGCTTGGAAGGGAGGAGCGCATCGTCCAGTTCTTCTCAGATATAGTGGATGCCGCGCTTTTGCAATCCCCTGCAGTATCCGCGCTCAAGCCAAACTACGCCTACTTTGCGCAATACGGGTTTGACGGCCTTCGGGCACTGCAGTCGCTCATCCAGCGCTACAAGGGCAAGCTGCCCATCATACTGGACGCCAAGCGCGGCGACATTGGCAGGTCAAGCGAGGCGTATGCGAAGGAGTGCTTTGATTTTTGGAACGCGGACGCGCTTACTGTTTCGCCTTACATGGGATACGACAGCGTGAAGCCGTTTTTGGACAAGTGCAAGGAGGGAAAAGGCGCCTACGTCCTGTGCCGCACCTCAAATTCCGGCGCAGCGGACTTCCAGTCGCTCAATATCGATAATGGCAAGCAGCTTTTTTCAGAGGTGGCTGCCAAGCTCCACAAATGGCACGTGGCTGGCTTGGGCGCGGTGATGGGCGCAACCGCTCTTGACGAACTTGAGTCCTTCCTCTGGATTTTTTACGACAGCAAAAAGGAAATCCCGCTTCTCATCCCAGGTGTTGGCTCGCAGGGCGCCTCTGCCTCGGAAACCGCGAAGCTTCTGCGCAGCGTTTGGAGCGAAGCGCTTCCCCTGCACAGGATAAACTCCTCCTCCGCAATCGCGTATGCCTACAGGAAAAAAGGCACTAGCGATTATGTGGGTGCCGCGCTTGAGGAGATAAAGAGGATGAATGCCGAGATTGGGAAGATTTAGCCAACTGTGCCGCCCACCTGCTTTTTCTGATAGCGGTTTAAAAAGTGAAATCACCAGAAAATCATCCGGTGGGAGAATGAGATATTCCAAGCAAATCGCATGTTTCAAGCCGGTTAAGGGCCCGCGGGAGGCGTTTGCTGAGGGCTCCTGGAAAAACCCGATGGCCGAGGGGCCTCTTGGGAAAATAATCTGGAACGGATGGACCACAAAAACAATCTGCTCCCACGTGGGCTTGGACAAGGAAGGCAGGTTCGGCACTGTTTCATCCCCTGGCGCCAGCGGAACCACCTGCTCCACCAAGACATGCGATGAGCTTGCAGCAAGGTTTGCAGACCCGGTTGTTTATGGCAGGAAAGGGCTCATTTATGAGCGCCTTGGCACAATCACAGGATTTGAGCTGGAGTGCGCGCTTGCGGGGATACACGGCTGCGGCGACGCGATGATTTTCGGAAGCGGCATGGCAAGCATAAGCCACCTTGCGCTCCTCCTGCTCTCGCGCGGGGACAATGCGGTTGTGCACAAGAACATTTACGGCTGCAGCGACAACCTGTTCAGCGATGTTCTTCCTGCGCTTGGCTTTGAGACGCGCTTTGTCGACATGCGAAACCCGCGCATGGTTGGGAAGGCAATCGACTCAAAAACCCGCCTCGTGTTCTTCGAAACGCCTTCCAACCCGTCCCTTGACCTGATTGACATAGGCGCGGTAGCATCTGTTGTGAAAAGCAGGTGCCCTCTAATAGTGGACAACACATTCGCCTCTCCAATCGGGCAGGACCCATTTGAATACGGGGCAAATCTTGTGGTTTATTCCCTTACCAAGTCAATCGGGGGGCACACCGCAGCAATCGGGGGGGCAGTCTTGGGCTCAGGTGAATTTTTAGCGCACCTTTTCCCGATAAGAAAAGACATAGGCGGGATAATGCCAGGCAGGGAAGCGGATTCTTTCCTCAACGGCATAAAGACATTGCCCCTGCGTTATGCCCAGATGGAGAAAAGCGCGATTGAGATAGCGAACCTGCTGAAGCGGCAGTATGAAGTGGCGCAAGTCCACTACCCGCTTTTCGACCCGGGATACCCTGCCCTTGAAGGCAAGCAGATGAAAGGCCCGGGTTATGTCATTGCATTCGAGCTTTCTGGAGGGTTTGAGGCTGCAAAGAAATTCACCGACTCACTCAATCTTTTCATCATCGCGGTCAGCCTCGGCGGCACCGAATCGCTGGTCTGCCATTCCGCCAGCACCACGCACGCCTGCATTGTCCCGCAGGCAAGGGCTGCGAAGGGCATCACAGACGGGCTAGTCCGCATTTCGGTCGGCATAGAGGATGTTTCGGAACTGAAAAATGACATCAAGCAGGCTTTCAGGAAACTGGCGGTCTGATGGGGGCGGATGAAGCTAGTTCGCAACCTTTCCATCCCTGACAAAATGCAAAAGCTTCCCCGCAAGATCCTCAATTTTCACGCGCATCTGCTTTCCGTCGTTTCTGAAGCGCACCGTCACTGTGTCGTGCTTGTCCGACTTTTCAAGCGTGTCATAGTCAACAGTTATGCAATAAGGCACGCCTATTTCATCAGCGCGCGCATAGCGCCTTCCGATGCTGCCCGAGTCCTGGTAGTAGACGGTCAGGCCGGCCTCGCGCAATTTTTCCTCCACCTGCCGCGCCTTTTCATCCATCCCGTCCTTTTTCATCAACGGGAACACCCAGGCGTGGTAAGGCGCTATGCAGGGCGGGAAGTCGAACCACTCCCAGTCCTTGCCGGCGGATTTTTCCCTGAAACAGTGCTCTAGGACGCACCAGAACATCCTGTCCACGCCCATCGAGGGCTCAACCACGTGCGGCACAATCTTCTTTTTTGCCTGCTCGTCAAAAACCGACAGGTCTGCGCCTGACAGCTTCATGTGGGCCGACAGGTCATAATCCGTCCGATAGGCAGTGCCAGCCGTTTCGATGCTGCCGTACGAGGTTTCGACCTCAAGGTCCACATTTCCTCTCGAGTAATGCGGGGTTTCGCCTTTCGGCATTTTCCTGAAGAAAAACTTTTCCCCAGGCACTCCTATCATCAGGTAAAGCTGCTTTTGCTTCCAAAGCAGATATGCCATTATCTCGTTTGGCACCAGCCCAGAGGCAAGCGCGTCGGATATTTTCACCTCGTGCGGCGGCTCCGCCCCTTCCACAAATCTCAAGGTGTCGTCTGCTATTTTCGCAAACTTCGGGTAAGACTGGTTTTCAGGATTGAAGAAATACTCAAGCTCCATCTGCGAAAACTCGCGCATGCGCACCAGTCCCTGGCGCGGGGAAATTTCATTCCTTGCGCTTCTTCCCACCTGCCCAATCCCAATCGGCAGCTTGCTCCCGTAATTGCGGATGATGCGCGGAAAGTCCATGAATATGCCCTGCGCGGTCTCAGGGCGCAAATAAGCCGTATTGCCCTCAATCGGGCCTATGTTCGTGCGGAACATCATGTTGAACCAGCCAACCTCGGACAGCGTGGCTTTCTTGCACTGCGGGCAGGCCACAGCGTATTTTTTCAGCAGGGCCGAAAGCTCGGCGGGAGGCAGCCCGGCTGGCTTCACCCCGTCCTTTTTCGCCTCCTTGCTCGCCTCTATCAAATGGTCCGCACGGAATTTCTGCCTGCAAGAGGAACAAGAAACCAGCGGGTCGGCGAAATTCTCGGCGTGCCCTGAAGCTTTCAGCACAGCCTCGGGCACCACAATTGAGGTCTCTATCTCGTGGAAGCCCTCTTTCTGCAGCATCTCGCTTCGCCAGAGGTTCTCCAGCTTGCGCTTTATCGCGCAGCCGACCGGTCCGTAATCGTAAAAGCCAGCCGGAGAGCCGTAAATCTCGCTTGAGGGCATGAGAAAGGAGCGCCTTATGGCAACATCCATCAGCCTGTCGGATTGGGAAACCATGCTTTCCTTTCTCTTGGAGAAGGTCTTTAAACATTCTGACGATAATTAGCATGCTGTGCGGCGCATAGCCCATGGGCAGCAATCATCTGCCTGTGTTGCCTGCCGCACCGTATGGACAAGGTGAGTCCAAGGCTGCTGGTGCTGCCTGGGCGATGAACGCAAGATGGAACTTCGTGTTCCGGAGTAGATTAAATGGCATTTGACAGGCCCAACCAGGGCGGATTCGGGGGGCGGCCCCCATTCGGCGGCAAGCCAAGCGGCGGGAGGGTGTTCGGCGGAAAGCCCGGTTGGGGCAGGGGAGGGGACGGCGGAAATTCCCGCGAGGACTTCTTCAAGAAGGCGCGCAAGAAGGTGCATGTGGCAATCTCTTCCAGGGACAACCTTCTCATACAGACCGTTTCCGCGGTGGACGAGCTGAACAAAAGCTCCAACCTTCTCTGCGAGCGGCTGACTGAATGGTATGGCATGCATTTTCCCGAGTTCAAGACGCCCGAGCCTGCCAAATACGTGCAGGGCGCTCTGGCAATAGACCGAAACAATCCAGATGTTGCCTCACTTGAGAAATTATTCGGCCCACAAGGCCCTTCGATTGCCGGCAGGGCGCGTTCTTCAATCGGCTCTCCTTTTACGGATGAGGATTTGCGCCAGGTTCGCGCGCTTGCATCCCAGATACAGATGCTTTGGAAGCTGCGTGATGACATAGAGGCATACCAGGCGAAAATCGCCCAGGAGGTCTGCCCGAACATGTCTCATATCGCAGGACATTCCCTTGCGGCAAAGCTGGTGGCCCAATCAGGGGGGCTGCACAGGATGTCCACATTCCCGTCAAGCACGATACAGGTGCTAGG
>CAYMOY010000002.1:0-46489 GCA_964392435.1 Microcaldota archaeon | reverse complement strand
GAAAAGGCGCTGTTCAAGCACCTGAAAAGCGGCAGCCGCCCGCCCAAGCACGGGCTGATTTTCCAGCACGCGCTAATCAGCAAATCCCCCCGCAAGGCAAGGGGCAAGATTGCCCGGGTGCTCGCAGCCAAGCTGACCATCGCCTGCAAGGCAGATGCGATGTCGCACAACTTCATCGCAGAGAAGCTCAAGCTGCAGTTTGAGGCGCAGGCAAACCGGATACTGGCAAAAGCCGCCGCCTCGCCGCCAAAGCCTGGCGAGAAGGAATGAAAAATTGGAAAAGAAGTGGTTCAATGAAAATACTGGCGCTTTCCGACCTGCATGCTGACGAGGAGCTTTTGGACAGGCTGCGCGCGATATCCGCCCGAAATAGCTATGACCTGGTGCTGTTTGTCGGCGACCTGACCAACAGGGGTCCAGTCTCATACGCCGAAGAAGCCGTCTCACTCTTCCCGAAATGCTTCGCAGTGCATGGCAACATGGACACGCCCGAGGTGGCGGCAAAGCTTGAAGAACTGGGGGTTTCCCTGCACGGCCGCAAGGTCAAGCTCGGAGAGTGGAACCTGGTGGGTTTGGGCGGCAGCAACAAGACCCCTTTTTCCACGCCAAGCGAGTTGAGCGAGGAGGAGATTGAATCCGCGCTTGCAAAGGCAGGCGTGAACGAGTTCTCCATCCTGGTCTCGCACCCTCCGCCTTATGGCGTTTTCGACGCGGTCGGGCAGATTCATGTGGGTAGCCAATCGGTGAGAAAATCAATTGAGCTTCGCAAGCCGATTCTGGCGATATGCGGGCACATACACGAATACGAGGGCAAGCAAATACTCGGGGAAACTCTGGTGGTCAAGCTTGCCCCAGCCGAAAAGCTGCGTGCTGCCCAGATAGAGATAGGGGACGGCATAGATGTGAATTTCATCGACTTGTAGGTGGGCTGCTTGACTGACGACCCGTCTATTTTCGAACCAGAAAGCATTCCTGTCACGCCAAGTTTTTCTATTAGAAAAGCCCGCAAGGCAGACATGGGGGCAATACGCGAGATGATTGCCACCCTCTTTCCCAACGCAAGAAACAGGTTTCTCCCAGGTGATTATTACCTTGTTGCCGTGAAAGGCGGCATACCCATCGGCTTTTGCCATTACCGGATACGGGGCAAAATCTGCTATGTGGCGGGTTTGGGTGTGCTGGCGCACTACCGGGAGCATGGCGTGGGCTCGCACCTCATGGCAGAAGCCCTTTACCAGGCTGACAAGAAGGGAGTGCAGACCACCTACCTCAAGGTGCGCGCGCTCAATTGTGCAGCCAAGCTCTATTTGCATTTCGGATTTTTCGAGCGTAGGATGGGCGAGACGCTGCTTCTGGTCAGGAAAAAGCCTAGCTGAAGCCCGCATGGCGGTTCAATCATATCCAGACCCTGGGCATCCCCGGGTGGCAGGCTCGAATTTTTCCATGACCGAAATTATGCTCTCCGCTGTTTTCGCTTCGTTGAGCATCTTCCTTGCGATTTTCACCCCTGGCTGGCCTGTCAAAAATTCAATCGCGTGCGCGCGCAGGGGCTTTGGGGCAAGGACACCGTATTTTTCAGCAAGCGCCGCATATTCGAGGAAGAACGCCAGTTTTTCCCCCCAAGCCTCCTCTGCCAGGCAATTTTTTTCCAGCAATGCATTGCTTCTCCTGAATATTCCCGGGTTGCCAAGCGCGCCTGAGGAAATCATCACAGCGTCGCACCCGGTCTCTTCCAGCATGCGCACCGCAAGCTCTGGCGTGGAGGCGCCGCCGTTCCCGATTACCGGGATGCCAACAGCCTTTTTTACCTCGCCAACGCTTGCCCAATCATCCTTGCGCTTCCGCCCCTCCCGCGCGTTTCTCCAGTGGATTGTCACGCCAGAAGCCCCGGCTTTTTCAACAAGCCTTGCAATCCCAACAGCATTGTCTGAATTCCAGCCAGAGCGGATTTTGCAGGTTATGGGCAGTTCGCTTGCCCCAACGCATGATTCCACAATGGCCTCTATTTTTTCCGGCTTTTTCAGAAGCGCCGAGCCTGACCCGGAGCGTATCACCGTGCCTGCGGGGCAGCCGAAGTTTATGTCTATGCAGGAGGCGGACAGCAGGCCTTCTTGCACCATGCCCCCTATCCTCTTGCAGGCGTGCGCCATCGCTTTTTCATCAGAGCCGAAAATCTGTATCCCCACCGGCATCTCCTCTGGGCAGGTACGAAGCAGCCGCATGGTAGGCGCTATCTCCCTTGCAATTGCATCCGCATTGGCAAACTCGGTGAAGCACATCGCAGCGCCTGCGCGCCTGCAAAGCAGCCTGAAGGCGATGTCTGTGTATGCGGCCATGGGGCCAAGCACGAATTTTCCCGAAAGGGTGGAATTGCCGTATTTCATATGAGGCACCAATCAAAAGGGCGGATAAGAAATAAAGGAAGCAAACTTTGGGGGTATCTGGATGAACTCTATGGGGTGAACACAGTCGAGCTTGCTCGACTTGTTCACAAGTTGAACGACGCACTGTTCAACTGTGTGAACCCTCGGGGGATAAACTGAAATGCTGCTGCATCCTAGGGCATGGGGGAACTGAGATTTGAACTCAGATCACCAGGTCCCAAACCTGGTAGCATACCAAATTGGCCCATTCCCCCTTTTTTTGCGGAAGTGTATTTTGCCTGCAAACCTCTTTAAACTGTCCCTTTTTTCCGTCGTGGAAGGCTGTTTTCGGGGAATTTCTTATAAACCCTCCCCGAGATACAAGCGAACGGGGCGGGCAATTGCTTTTTGCAGCCGCCTGCGCGCTTCCCGCGGGAGATTCGGGGGGAAATGCACATGGCCTGTAGGATAGAAGTCGGTGTCAAGCCTGGTCTTTCCGACCCTGCCGGCGACTCCTTCTTGCGCAGGATAGGCGCACAGCTTGGCATAAAAGGCTGCAAAAGCGTGCGCGTTCTTTCTGTTTACACAATAGACGCCGAGCTTAGCGGCGAGGAGATTTCGCGCCTAGGGAGCAGCCTTTTTTCCGACCCGATAACCGAAATGTTCTCCTCGAACAAGCCGCTTTTCGAGGCAAAGAAATTCGACTACGCGGTTTCTGTCGGCTTCAAGCCAGGGGTGAAGGACAACGCGGGCGACACCTCACGCGAGGCCATCGAGGAGCTGCTTGGCAGAAAAGTTGGGAACGTCTATACCAGCAGGCACTATCTTTTGTCTGGCAGGCTTTCCCAAAAGGAGGCGCAGCGGATTGCTGGCGAATTGTTGGCAAACTCCCTGATACAGCGCTTCGAGGTCCGCTCAAGCCAGGAGTTCGGGGAGGCGGGTTTCGGCACAACCGTGCCGCGCGTGGAGATAGCCGGCGGCGGGCTGGTCTCGGAAATAAGCCTGGGTGTGCCTGACCGGCAGCTTCTGGAGATTTCGCGCCACCGCGTGCTCTCCCTGACCCTTCACGAGATGAAAAAAATCCGGGAACACTATAATGACCCGGATGTTGCTTCGGTTAGGAAAAAAATGGGGCTGCCCCAAAGCCCGACCGATGTGGAGCTGGAGTGCCTTGCCCAGACCTGGTCCGAGCACTGCAAGCACAAGATATTCAACGCGAAAATCAGCCTGAAAAAAGGCAAGGGCAAGCGTGTTATCGACTCGGTATTCAAGACATACATACGCGCGGCGACCGAGAGGCTGCGCAAGAAAAAGAAGTGGCTGGTCTCAGTTTTCACCGACAACGCCGGCATTGTGGAGTTCGTGCCGGGCTGGAACGTGGCGATGAAGGTGGAGACGCACAACACCCCCTCGGCGCTTGACCCGTTCGGAGGCGCGCTGACCGGCATACTTGGCGTGAACCGCGACGTGCTTGCAGCTGGCATGGGCGCAAAGCCCATATTCAACACAGACGTTTTCTGCTTCGCACAGCCTGACTACTCCGGCGAAATACCGCCGCGCCTTTTCCACCCGCGCCGCGTGCTGGAAGGGGTGCGCTCAGGAGTGGCGCATGGGGGCAATGCTTCGGGCATACCAACAATAAACGGCTCGCTTTACTTCGACTCTCGCTATTTGGGCAAGCCATTGGTCTATTGCGGCACAGGGGGAATAATGCCCTCTGTGGTGGCCGGGAAAAAGTCGCACG
Organism: Microcaldota archaeon; assembly: GCA_964392435.1. Taxonomy (GTDB): domain Archaea; phylum Micrarchaeota; class Micrarchaeia; order Anstonellales; family Anstonellaceae; genus UBA10161. Next base: position 42,382 of record CAYMOY010000002.1, on the reverse strand, counting down.
AAAAAGCCGCGCAGGCAGGCGACAGGATATTCATGGTGGGCGGCCGGATTGGCAAGGACGGCATACACGGGGCGACATTCTCCTCGGTCGAGCTGCACGAGGGCTCCCCTGTTTCCGCAGTGCAGCTTGGCGACCCGTACACGCAAAAAAAGGTGCTGGACTTTTTGCTTGAGGCCCGCGACAAGGGGCTTTATAGCTGCATACAGGACGATGGCGCGGGCGGGCTTTCCTCATCTGTAGGGGAGATAGCCGAAGGGTGCGGCGGGGCAAAGCTGCATCTGGACCGCGCCCCCCTCAAGTACCCGGGGCTGGACCCCTGGGAGATACTGGTTTCTGAGTCCCAGGAGCGCATGACGGTTTCGGTCCCTCCGAGCAAGGCAGGCGATTTTGTGCAGCTTGCCTATCTTAGGGGCGTGGAAGTCTCGGACCTGGGGCAGTTCACAAACTCTGGCTATTTCCATGTGTTTTACGGGGCAAAGACAGTGGCATACCTGGACATAGAATTCTTGCACAAGGGCGTGCCGCAGCTTGCGCTGGATGCAGAGCTTCGGGAGAAAAAGCTTGCCGAGCCTTCTCTTTCGCAGCTGGGGCTGCCGCCTCAGATGGCACCGCCGCAAATGGCTGCCAAGGGCAAAAAGAAAGGCAAGGGGGCAAAGCCAAAGCAGCCCCCGGCTCCCTCGCAGCAGGCGCAGCCTGTTCTGCCTTCGCATGACTTCTCGCAGGATTTGCTCTCACTGCTTTCCCGCCCCAACATCTGCTCCAAGGAATACATAATCCGGCAGTATGACCACGAGGTCCAAGGCTCCAGCGTGGTAAAGCCGCTTTGCGGCAAAAAAATGGACGGACCCTCGGATGCGGGCGTGGTCGCGCCCTTGTTTGAGCGGAAGGAGGGGCTGGCTGTTTCAAACGGGCTCTGCCCGCGCTACTCAGACATAGACTCTTACCAGATGGCTGCTAACGCGCTTGACGAGGCTGTGCGCAACTGCATAGCAGCTGGCGGCTCTCTTGAGCACTTATCAGCTCTGGACAATTTCTGCTGGGCAGACCCGATTCACACCCCTGAAAATCCAGAGGGGAAGCACAGGCTGGCGCAGCTGGTGGCGGCCTGCCAGGGTCTCTACGAGGGCTGCCTCGCATATGGAGTGCCGCTCATTTCAGGCAAGGACAGCATGAAAAACGACTACAAGCACGGCAAGTGGAGGATATCTGTGCCCCCCACGCTGCTGGTTTCCGCAATCGGCAAAGTGGAAGACGTTTCGCTTGCGCAGACTTCGGACTTCAAATCGGACGGCGACGCAATCTACCTTCTTGGGGAGACGCGAAACGAGCTTGGGGCATCAGAGTATTATTCCGTGAAGGGGCAGCTTGGGGCAAACGTGCCCAAGGTGGACTTCAGGAAAAACGCTGCCCTTTACCGCAGGCTTTCCTTAGCCATAAAAAGGAGACTGGTCGCCTCCTGCCACGACTGCTCGGACGGCGGGTTGGCTGTGGCGCTTGCCGAGTGCTGCATAGGCGGGGAGATTGGCGCAGAGGCGGACTTATCCTCCCTCGGGAAGCTGCTTGCCCACCAGGCGCTATTTTCTGAAAGCGCAGGCAGATTCATAGTCAGCGTGAAAAAGAAGGACGAGGCAAGGTTCCGCGCCTGCATGCGGGGCTGCGCTGCAAATAGGATAGGGCAGGTGTCTGCAAAAGGCGGTCTGTCAATATCAATGGGCGAACAGCGATTGCTGGAAGTGCCGGTCAGCGCCCTGAGGGCAGAGTGGAAAAAGGCAATGGATTGGTAGCTCATGCTCATGGACAAGTCAAAATCAAAGGCGCTTTTCGTCCGCCTCTGGCAAAGGAATGTCGGGGGGTAGGGGGAAAAGCTTGGATGCTTGCCGTTGCGGCAGAAGGCAGATTGCTATGGCTGAAAAAAAGAAACCGCGGTGCCTGGTGCTCTCGGGCTTCGGGCTGAATGCCGAGTCGGAGCTGGCGTACGCCTTTTCGCTTGGCGGGGCAGAGGCGAGGATGGTTCATTTCTCAGACATTTCCTCCGGAGCGATAAGGCTCTCGGGCTTCCAGATATTCGCAATCCCTGGCGGCTGGTCATATGCAGATGAAATATCTTCTGGCAGGGTGCTTGCAAACAAGCTGAAAAGCACATTCCGCAGCCAGTTCGAGTCGTTCGTTTCCTCGGGTAAGCCGGTCATCGGTATATGCAACGGCTTCCAGGTCCTCGCCAAGCTGGGCGCGCTTCCGAACCTGTCCGGCTCGTTTTCCCAGGAGTCCACGCTGGCGGCAAACGCAAGCGGGAAATTCGAGAACCGCTGGGTGTACCTCAAGCCGCAAAAATCGGCGTGCAGGTATTTTGAAGGCGTGCCATTCATACACTGCCCGGTGCGCCACGGCGAGGGCAGGTTCATCCCGAAAGATGATGAAACGCTGCTCCTCCTGCAGCGCAAGGGCTTGGTCGCGCTCAAGTATGCGGACGAGAAGCTCAACGAGGCAGCAGGCTACCCTGAAAACCCGAACGGGGCGCAAGACAACATCGCAGGCATCTGCAACGAGCAGGGCAATGTCATTGGGCTGATGCCGCACCCGGAATGCTCGGTGAAAAAGGTGACCTTTCCGCGTTTCACCTCCGGCATCTCGCATGAAAAGAACAGCATCCGCTTCTTCTCAAATATTGTGAAGGCTGCCGAAAAATATGTCTTATAAAAAAGAAACACGCAGTTGTGCTGCCGCACAACCCGCTTCCATTTTTCTGCGGAAAAAGAAAAGCGCTCCCATCGGGCCCTAGGGGGCGCAGCCCCCTCAGGGTTCACCCCCACTAGGGCTTTTAACGTCAGTGCAATGTTAAAAAATATGAAAAAGAATAGCGCTCCCATCGGGATTTGAACCCGAGTTAGAGCCTTTCTGCAACCCCTTTACATTTTCCGTCAACGCTTTTGCGATGTGCATTTTGCCGAAGCAAAATGCATCAGACATCGAGCGTAGCTCGATGCTGAGCGTCCCCATTTGGAGCGAGCAAAAGGGTTGTGAGAGGGCTCCGTCCTTGACCGGGTTGTCCGGCTCGCGCCGATGCACAATCGCATCGAAGTCAGCCACTAGACTATGGGAGCGCGTTCGCTCCCAGGCAGGGGACGTATTCCCCTTTATGGGAGCGCACTTTCGATTAGAAGAGAAACGTATAAAAATAGAGGCAGGCGGGCCAGGTTTGGGTCTAGTGTTGCAGATTGGGGGTGAACCCTTAGGGGGATCTGGTGTTGGCTGTTGCCCCCTAGGGAATGGGCTTGGCTTGGGTCTAGTGTTGCAGATTGGGGGTGAACCCTTAGGGGGATCTGGTGTTGGCTGTTGCCCCCTAGGGAATGGGCCCGCCCGGGATCGAACCGGGAGTCTCTACTGTGTGAGAGTAGCGTCTTAACCATTGTCAGCTTTGTTGGCAGGTTTTGCTGTCTTGGCAGCAAAGCATTCGACCACGGGCCCGAATGGTAGGGTTAATTCTTTTCAGTAGGTATTAAATGCACTCTGCTGGCTCCCGTTCCTTGTGTGAGAGCGGCGTGGTGGCACACTGAAGCTCTTGGTTCCAGCTTCTTGTTTCTTCGAGAGGCTCACTTTCATGTCCCTCTCCACAAGCGTTACTTCCTGCATGCCCTGCAGTAGCTCTTGCGAGTATGTTCTGTGCAGCGTTCAAATCCCTGTCTTTTATCATGCCGCATTGGGAGCAGCGATAAATCCTCTCAAATAGCGGCATGTTCTGCGCCTTTCCGCACTGGCTGCACTCCTTTGTCGTATTCTTCGGGTTCACAAACACCACCTTGCTGCCAGCGTTTTCAGCTTTGTAGCAGAGCATGTTTGAAAACGTGTTCCATCCAGCGTCATTAATCTGTTTGCCAAAATTCTGTTCAATCATGTCTTTGCAGGCCAAGTTTTCGATTGCTATCAAGGAATGGGCATTCACCAGCCTTGTCGTGGTTTTATGGAGGAAGTCGCGCCTGGTATTTTTGACCTTCTCATAAATCCTGGCAACTCCAAGCTTTGCCTTCCACCTGTTTTTGCCATTTCTCTTCTTTAGTGAAAGCTTCCGTTGCATTGATGCAAGCTTTTCTTCATACTTTTTCAAGTGCCTTGGGTTGGATATTGACTCTCCATTCGAAAGAGTTGCAAATGAGTGCAAACCCAAATCGATTCCAATCAGCTGACTAACAGGTCGCTCTACACGATTCTTTGGCTGTTCCGCACATAGAATGGCAAACCATTTTCCTGAAGACTCATGTTTCAGTGAAAGTGTTTTTATCACGCCGCTCACGCTCCGGTGCTTGACGATATTTATTTCTCCAAATGGATAAACCCAGAGCTTTTTCTCTAAGGAAAAGCCTCGTTGTGGGTAGGCTATGCTTTTCATCCTGTCAAAGGACTTGAATCGTGGAAATCCGACTCGCTTATTCTGTTTCCTGAGCCTAAGGTACCTTATGATTGCGCGGTCTAATCGATGAGCCACTTCTTGCTGTGCCTGAGAAAAGAAACCATAATTTTTTACCATCATTTGCAGAGCGGTTCTTGTAGGAAACAGTCCATAGTCTGCATACAGCTGCTTTGCGTGCGCAAGCAATTCATTCCACAGGTTTTTTGCTAGCCAAAGATGCCGTTTCATCTCCTGTTCCTGCGTCTTGCTCGGATATATGCGGAATTTGTAGGCTCTCACAGATATTTGGCTTTTTTCGAGTATAAAAAGGTGTGCAGACCTCCTTGCCGGTGGCATTTATCAAAATATAGGTTTCTGCTGAATCAATGGGTATCCACGCCTAGCCTAGAAATCATTTTCTTAAGAATGTCTGCACCTATTTTTTCTGAGATAGTGCCCTCTCAAATTTCTTCTCGTATTCCGAAGAAAGTGCGAGTGCCTTCTTTCCATTTGAAGTAAGTTTATAACTAACTAATTTTCATTCTTGCTGGAACTGCGATACTAAATTTAGTTGTTGAAGGAAGCATAAACGTGAAAAAACAGAAACGAAAATGATAGTCCTCAAACACGATTTTCTCGTTAGAATAGATATTAAATCTTCTTAGTCAGAAGGCTTTCCATGGACAAGAAGGCTCTGCGCGCGCAGTTCGGAAAGGAATGGGAGAAGCATTACAAGGTCTCCGCGCTTATCGATAGGGGCTATTCGCGCCAGAAGTGCTCAAAATGCGGCAGGCATTTCTGGTCTGTGCAGGAGCGGCAAGTCTGCTCGGATGCCTCCTGCATGGGCTACCAGTTCATAGGCAAGAAGATGGCGAAAAAGCCGCTGGGCTATGTTGAGACCTGGAAAAAGATAGAGGAATATTTCACCGGGCACAACCACGCTTCTGTCGAAGCATACCCCACGGTGGCGCGCTGGCGCGACGACTTGTATTTCACAATCGCATCAATCAACGACTTCCAGCCCTATGTTGTCAGCGGCGAGCTGGAGCCCCCGGCAAATCCCCTCATAGTTCCTCAGCAGTGCATCCGATTCCCGGACATTTCAAATGTGGGCGTCACCGGCAGGCACTATACCACTTTTGTCATGGTTGGCCAGCACGCCTTCAACACCAAAAAGACCGGACAGTTCTACTGGAAGGATGAGGCGATAACGCATGACTTGGGGTACATGTCGCATCTGGGCATAGATGAAAAGCACCTTGTATTCAACGAGGATGTTTGGGTCGGGGGCGGCAATTTCGGGCCTTGCATAGAGTATTTTGCGGACGGATTGGAGCTTGGCAACTGCGTGTTCATGCAATATGAGGAGCTGCCAGGCGGCGCCAGCCGCGAGCTTTCCACAAAAGTGATTGACATGGGCGCAGGTTTAGAGCGGCTCGCCTGGATAACGCACGGCTCACCGGTCAGCTATGACATTGTTTTCGGCACGGCAGTTGGGAAAATAAAGGAAAAGGCAGGCATAAGGGTGGATGAGAAGCTCTTTTTGGAATACGCAAGGCTCTCGGGGGTGCTGGATGCGGATGAGGCGGCAGACCAGTTCGGCAAGGAGAAATCGGCAATAGCTGCGAAGCTTGGCATGAGCTTGGAGCAGATGGCAGGCACTTTCGCCCCGCTCCACGCCTCATACGCCTGCGCGGACCACCTCAAGACCATACTTTTCACCTCGACGGACGGAATGCTTCCCTCAAATTCGGGCGGGGGCTACAATTTGCGCATGATACTGCGCCGCGTGTTCGGTTTCGACGGGGAATTCTCGCTTGGGCTTGATTATGGGGGCGTGCTGGAAGCGCACGCGCACCACTTGCGGGACATGTTTCCCAAATTGAAGGAAGGAGTCCCCACTGCGATAGCGGTTGTGGCAGAGGAGCAGAAGAAATACGCGGCAGGCAAGGAAAAAGGAAGGGGCAAGGTGGCCAGCCTGCTATCTCGGGGCAAGCCCCTTGGGGTTCCTGAGCTGAAAAAGCTTTACGAATCGGACGGAATACCCGCGGAGCTGGTGGCGGAAATCGCCCGGGAAAAGGGCGTGAAGGTGGAAATACCCGAGAATTTCTACTCCCTTATCCGCAAGGAAGATGAGACTGGCGAGCCAATCGAGCCGAAAGTGGACGTTGAGGGCACGCAAAAAACAAAAACGATGTTTTACGATTCAGTGGAGGAATTCGAGGCAAAAGTGCTTGCGGTGAAGGGCAAATACGTCATACTTGACAGCACCGCTTTCTACCCTGAGGGCGGCGGGCAGATATTCGACATTGGCACCCTGGACGGCAAGAAGGTGAAAAACGTCCAGAAGGAAAAGGGCGTCATACTGCACGAGGTGGAGGGCGCATCTTCTTTCAAGATTGGGCAGAGCGTTTGCGGTGTTGTGGATGGCGGCAGGCGCAAGCAGATAGCGATACACCACACCGCAATCCATCTTATCAACGCCTGTGCGCGGGAGATATTGGGGCCGCACATCTGGCAGGCCGGCTCCTACAAGGACGAGCACAAGGCGCACATCGACCTCACCCATTACCGCAAGATAACCTGGGAGGAAATAGAGAAAATAGAGCAGCTTGCAAACAAATACGTGTTGGCAGAACTGCCAATCACCACCGAGGTTTTGGGCAGGAATGAGGCTGAGAAAAGATACGGCTTCAGGCTTTACCAGGGAGGCGCCGTGCCTGGCAAGGAGCTTCGCGTGGTTTCCATAGGGGGCATTGACCACCAGGCTTGCGGGGGCACTCACAATTACAACAAAAGCACGTCTGAATTCGGCCTGGTGAAAATCGCCAGGAGGGAAGGTGTGCAAGACGGGGTGGAGCGAGTGGTAATCAAAGCAGGCCCGCAGGCCATCAAACACGTCCAGGAGCGCGAAAGATTGCTGCGCGAGGCAGCCGAGGCGCTATCTGTGCCGGAAGACCAGCTCAAGGCGACCGCGCTGCGCTTCTTCAACGAATGGAAGGAAAGGGGCAAGGAGCTGGAAAAACTGCAGTCGTTAATCAGCCAGCTAGTCTTTGAGGCAGAGGCGCAAAAGGCGAAAAAATCCGGGAATAACATGGTGGAGATTCTCAATGCCCCCTACTCCCAAAAGCTTTCAGAGGAAATAGTCGGGAAACTGAGCGCAGCTGGATATTGCGCAGCCATTTCCAACACAGACGGGTTCATAGTCGCGGCGGCTCCGCAGGGCAGCGGCTTTGATGCAATCGAGCTTCTCAAGAAGCATGGCGGAAGGGGCGGGGGAAGCGCCACATTTGCCAGGGGAAAAGTCGAGCTTAAGTAGTGGCGGGGCTAAAAACGCAATCCGGCTTTCGCGCTGCTAAACTGCATCAGTAGAAAATCCCGGGATTTTCAAGAAATTCGATGTTCTTCTTGCTTTCCGCGGCCTTTAGCAGGGATTTCTTCTCAAAAGGGGCAAAAACGCCGAATGATGAGGAGAACTTGGCTGCCTTCTCCTTGCGCAACTCAAAGCCATCTCCGTAGTTTTTGTTCCTTACCATCTTGCCATTGCTCATTTCATAAAAGCAGGCACCCCGCCTCTGCGCGTAAGGCGAATAGTCCGACTCGAAAAGCTCGCAGACCAGGTTGGCAAGCAGCAGGGTCTTCTTGCCGGGATTTATCGTCACATGCCCGTACCAGGGCGGGATTATCAGGCAATCCCCCTTGGAGGCTGAAAGCAGCAGCGCGTCCTCCACCCCCAGCGAGCTGACTTTTTGCAGCAGGAAATGCGCCTCGCCGTATAGCACCTCGTATATCTCAGCCCATGGGGTGCCTGAAGGGGACCTTGGGTGCACATGCCCGAATGTCTTGTTGCGCTCGCCGCAGATTTCCCTTGCCAATATGCGGGTTATGTCATAGCGTATGCGCCCGAAGGATTTTGCGGCACGATACATGTAGTAAAGGGGCTCTTGCGCCTCCGAATTCGCTTCCTTTTCAGGCTGCGCAAGAACAGGGCGCATCTGGGCAAGAGTGCGTATGGATGGCTCGATCTTCCTGCCTTGGAAAACCAGGCTGTCCCCCTCAAAACCCAGCTGCATCATTTCCCCCTCCGTTTCCTTTCTTTCTTGCCGGAAGATGGCTCCCCCCGGTCCTTGAACAGGGCAAGCTCGTCTTTTATGGGGCAAATCGATGAAAGGGCTTTTTTGCCTTCATATTTGGCTATTTTCTCTTTCTTGAGCTTTTCTGAGATCAGGTAAAGGAAAGTGGAAAACTCGCGCAGGTCCAAGTCATATTCGACAGCCACCTCCTCGCAGCGCTGCAGAAGGTGCACCACGTCTATCAAAAGCTGCGGCTCAAGACGTTCTCCCCCCCTGCGATGCTGTATCTTGTCCATCAGAAGCAGGCGGGACATCTGCAGCTCCTTTATTATTTTTTTGACCTTGCTGCCTTTCTTTTCCACCTTGACTTGGAAATCGCAGGAAAGCTGGGCAACGGTTTCCCAGGAGACCTCCCCCAGGTTTTCGCTCACCTGCGCTGGCAGGGAATAACGGGCTGAAAAGGGCAGTTCTGCGTTTTTCTGGCTCATTTTCCTCACCGGCAAACATCTCAGCTTCGATTTAAAAGGTTAAGCGGGGAAGAAAAATCGGGAGAAAATGCAGGGCAAAAAACCAGAACTTGGCACAGTGATTTCCACAATGGAGGGGCCGACCACCATCTCATTCTCATTTGTCATTTCCGACCCCTCGGTGCGCAAAGGGCAGTTTGTCAAGGTGCACTGCGAGCAGTCGATGGGCATAGAGCTGTCAGATGCCGGGCCGGGCAGCTTAAAGGAAGGCGCATCTGCGGCAGCGGCCCAGCAGCCGTTCGTGGTCGGCTCGGTGACCGAGATAACGCGGGCAAACAGGTATTTCGAGAGGGCGGAGTCTGTTGCAGAATACGAGCGCTCCTCCCCAATGTCCGAGTCTTTTCCCACAGGGGAATGGGAATATACTGTGGCTTTGGTGCGTGTGCACGGGATTTTCGAGGAAGGGCGCATTTCCCGCTCCACCTTTCCTGTTGCTCCGGGGGAAAAGGTGCTGGAGGCGGACGAGGCGCTGCTCAAGAAGTTTCTTCAGCTGGACAGCAGCGGTTTGAACATAGGCACGCTGCAGCATCATTCCCTCGAGGCTCGCCTCTCTATGGGCAAGCTATTCCAAAAGCACCTGGCCATACTTGCAATGTCCGGAAGCGGGAAATCCTATCTCACTTCCGTTATGGTTGAAGAGATGCTGGCTCGCCCCGCGTCTCTTGGCAGGATGGGCGTGGTCATCATAGACAACCACGGGGAGTACTCTGGCTTTCGCCAGACGCAGTATTCCCGCCAGACTGAAGTGGTCCAGGCGAAAAAGTTCCGGGTGGCTTACCGAAAGCTCACCCCCCAAATGGTCCGGGAGTGGGTGCCCGAGATGTCCGCCACCCAATACCGCGAGCTGGTGCCCATAATGGAGTCGCTGCGCAAGGAAATGAAAGAGAAACACGAGTCAAAAGGGCTGGACGACCTGATTGCCCGCATAGAGTGCGAAATGGCGGACAAGAAAAAGGACAATGTCAAGCGGCCACTTCTGGCCTGGCTTTCCGAGCTTCGCTCCCTCCACATAATGGGCATAAGCGACTATCCTCGGCTTGAGGACATTGTTGCTCCGGGCAAGCTTGCCGTTTTTGACCTGTCCGACATTGAGAACCAGCGCAAGAAACAGATAATGGTCTCGTATCTTTGCCGCAGGCTTTTCCGGCTGCGCAAAAAGGAAAAAATAGCCCCGTTTTTGCTTATAGTGGAAGAGGCGCATAATTTCGCGCCGGAAAAGGCGGAAAAGCAGCATGCTCTTTCGCGCGGGCCGATAATAACGATTGCCCGGGAAGGCAGGAAATTTGGAGCTTGCCTTTGCTTAATCAGCCAGCGGCCGGTGCAGCTTGCCACCACCGCGCTGTCCCAATGCAATACAAACATTATTTTGAGGATAACCAACCCATTTGACATCGACCATATCGGGGAATCGTGCGAAGGCATTGATCGGGCGATGCTTGATTCGATAACCACCCTTCGCGTGGGCGAGGCGCTGGTGGTCGGGGAGGCGGTCGGCTCGCCAATATTCGTCAAGATACGCAAAAGGAAGGCCGAGTTTTCCTCAAAAGGCAAGGACCTGGAGCTCATCTCGCGCAGGTTCGAGGAGGACGCTGCAAAGAAAAAGAAAGATGTGGAAGCTTTTTTGTGACAGGGGTTTGTGCTCAGGTCGGATGGGGCAGGTTCTGCAGGTTGTGAGGGATTTTTTTGAGACTGAAATTTCCAAGATGGCTGATGGGTGCAAGAAAGGGGCAGATGCATCCGAGGATTTGGGAAGGGCTCACCTGGAAGGCGGATAAGCCAGATTCCAAAGACCAGGCCCTGGTTTTCATTGAGCACAAAAAAACACCTTATGAAAAAGGGAAGAGGAAGTTGCAATACGGCATCCTCACTTCCTATGTGCTGAAAGATGGCGGGCTCTCAGATGATTCAAAGCGGCTGGTTCGCAGCTTTGTGCTGGCGGGGAAAATCAACGAGCTTAAGAAAATCCAGGGCAGTGATGGCAAGAGCGCCTACGACTTCATATTTGACGCATCCAAGCTTCTTGGGATAAAGCCATCCGCAATAATCGCATTGATGCTCTGCGAGAACGAAGGATTCAACCCGTTCATCGAGAGCAAAAGGCGAAATCTTGTGCCAAATTCGCCCAAAAAGGAGAAGGATTCCGATAAGGGGATGACCCAGATTTCAGACACGAATCGCATCTCGCTTAACGAGCCTGGTTTCATATCAGCCTTGTCCTCCCATCTTGATATGGAAAAGCTAAAGGGGCTGGGCGGGATTTTCGGGATATCTTACCTGGGGGATGACAAGAGAGAGCTTGCCGCGCAGATAATCAGGAAAATAACTGGCTACGACGAATTCACAGGCTCGGTCTCCAAAAGCATGGGGTTTGATGTCAAATCCAATATTTTTGCAGGGGCGCTTTATCTGACGCTGAACCTCAAGGAATTCAATGATAGCTACATTCTTGCCGCCTTTTCCTACAACGCAGGCAGGCGGCGCCTCAACAACTTTTTAGAAGGAGAAAAGACAAAAAATCCGGATGTGCAAAAGGCTGCCGAGACAAACGGGATGCGATACGCAAAAAACTTCTGGAACAATTTCTCAGTCCTGGAGGCTTATTTCTCAGAGCGCAATGATAAAATCGGGCTTCTTGCCGCTGCAAACGAGTGTTTCCTTTCAGTCAAATGAACAAGGTTTTCCTATAAACTTTAAAGCCTGCAATGCGCATGGAATTGCGCGGGGTGCCCCCATGTCAGATGAGTCCAATTTTGTCAACGAAGTCCGCAAGGACCTTCTCGGCCGCTATGTGGTGATAACTGCGGGCAGAAGCTCCCGCCCGCACGACCCCGGGCATGTTGTTTCAAAGCCGCAAAAGACCCAATCGCCGCAAAAATGCTTTTTCTGCCCTGGAAACGAGCACCTAACGCCGCCTGAGATAGCAAGGCTGGAGCGGCAGGGCAAATGGGAGATACGCGTTTTCCCAAACAAGTTCCCTGCGTTCAGCCCGGAAAGCCCAGGCGCATATGGGCGCCACGAGGTTATAGTGGAAAGCCCGGATCATCAGGCAACCCTGTCCGAGCTTTCTGAGGAAAACCTGTTTGACTACCTTTCTGTGCTTTGCCAAAGGCTGCAGGACTCGAAAAAGGACAGCAGGCTGCAGTACACCTCGATTTTCAAGAACGAGGGCAAAGCCGCCGGCTGCTCCCTTGAGCACACGCACACCCAGCTGGTAGGCATGCCATTTGTGCCCCCATACGTCAAGCGGCTTGCGAAAAAGTCAAAGGCTTTCAGGAAACTTGCCGCAAGAAAAAGGCTTTGCTGGGCGCAAAACGAGGATTTTGTCGCACTGTGCCCAAAAACCTCGAGGTTCCATCTTGGAACCTGGATAATACCGCGGGAAGCGGAAACCTCTATTGACTTGCTGCCCGAAAAAAAGCTGCGCTCGCTTGCCTCCATCCTCAAAACCGCCCTGGTCGCGATAGATGCGGCTGCAGAGTTCCCCCCTTACAACATAGTGTTCCAAAATGCGCCGCATTCCGGAGGCGACTTCCCATTCCATCTGGAAATACTCCCCCGCACTTCGGTTTGGGCAGGATTTGAGCTTGGAACAGAAGTGGTCATGGTTTCCGATGTGCCGGAGGAGTCGGTCCTGCTCCTGCGCGATTTCGCCAAGGGATGAGCTTCTCGTATCATTCCAGCTCTTTTATGCACATTTTTATACGTTGTTACACTATTTTTTATACCCTTCTTGGCAGAAAAAGCTCAAGCGTCTTGGTGAAATTATGGAATCGGTGGCAAAACCAATAGCCAGCATTAAGCATAACCTGCCCCATCCGCCAGGCTTCCAGCGGGTTTTCTACCGCGATGCCATTGCCAAGTTCATAGAGAAAATAGCGCCCAAGGTCTCTCTTCAAAAAAACAGGGTGCGCAAGATAGCCCAGGTCATTCCCTGCAAAATAGGCGGCAAGAAAGTCACCAAAATCGTTTATGCATAAGGTGCTGCTTGTGTTCAAATTCGCCGTTTTATCCGAAGGCTTTGAGCATCTGAGCTATCCTCTTGGCAGGCAGGATGCAGCGGAAAACATGACATTCACCCAGCGCAAGGAGAAATACGCGCTTTACAAGGTGGCAAGCGAACTTGCGGCGCAGATGGCGCTTGGGGCATCAGATTCGCTTTGCGAGCATGCCAGCCTGCCAATTGGCTATGTTGCCGGCAAAAATGGGGGGTTTTACCTGGTCTGCAGGCGAAGCGGCAAAAAGCCCTCTCTGGCGGAGATGTCATCAGAAGAGAAGCTCTCATTTTCCCTCTCCTTGGTGCGCAGGCTGTCCGCATTGCATTCGGCAGGCCTTTGCTGCGGGGGTATCTCCCCTGATTCCGTGGAGTTTTCAGGAAGGGAGATACGCCTGCTTGACCCATCGCGGCTGTTTGCATCCTCCGAGTCTGACGCGATTTTTTTCGAGGCAATTGCCACATTGCGCTCGCTTGTGAGCAGGGGCTTTGCAAAAAAAGAAGAAATCCCAGCGCTCGCCTCAGCTTATCTGTCCTCCTCGCCCGTATGCCGCGAAGGGGTGCAGTCATATATGCGGCTCAAGGGCTCGAAGAAGGGTGCGCGAGATGCGCTTTCCCAATCAGCCCTCAAATACGCCGCTTATTTTTAGCTGGTCTTTGCTTGCGGCATGGCGGATGATTCTGCGCAATTCCGGCTGCCATCCATTTTTTTTCACAGCTGCCTCTGGGCTTTGCTATATTCTCCTCTCCCCTTGTCCCGCTCAAGCTGCCATACTGTTCCCTGGCTGACCTGCCCAAGTGCCGCATCATGCGTGATTACGAAAATCTGCTCCACAATTGGCGGTATCTTGACTTGTATTGCTTCCGAAAGGAGCGCCACGGCGTCAGTGTCCAAATTGTGCGTGGGCTCGTCAAGTATTAGCCAGCCAACCTCAGGGGTAAGGACTGTGGCAAAAGCAACCCGAAGCGCCAGGCACAGGCAGGCCCGTTCTCCACCCGAGGCGACGGAGTCCACCTCCTTCCAGCCTTCCTTGTCCATCAGCAGCCTGTAATCCTTCTCATCAGCCTCAAGCTTCACGCCTGCATAATCGGAATATGGGTAAACAGCCGGCCAAATCTCGCAAAGCGCGGAGTTGATTTCCTCCACCAGGCTTGAGCGAAGCTCTGATTGAGCGATGGAAAGGCAGTTCTTGTAAATTGCCATGCTCTGCCCCGCCTGCCAATACCGCCGGGCCTTCTCCTGCTTTTCTCTGAGCGCAGCGCTTTCTTTCTTGAGCGAGAGCACCAGCTCACCAAGCAGGGCAAGCTGCTTCTCCTCGCCTTTTGCCTCCGCCTCAGCCCTGGCGTAGTCCAGCCGCAGCGCCTCCGCGCTTTTCCTGACCGCCTCGTAGTCTTTTTCGCTGAACTGGATTGCCGCGAGCTTCTGCCTTGCCCCCTCCAGCTTTTGTGCCGCAGCCTCAAGCTCGGCAAAAGTTTTCTGCAGCCGCAAAGCATCCTCTTCCTCCTTCTTCGCCCTCTCCAAAGCGGCTTGCGCATCCGATAGGTTTTTTTCGCACTTTTCCAAAGCTGCCTTCCGGGATTTGACGAGAGCTTCAGCCTCTCTAGCCTGCATTTGCAGCAGGTCTGCCCCTGCCCCTTCTTCAGAAAGCCTTTTCGATTCTGAAAGGATCATCTTCGCCTCGGATGAATTTTTCTCAATCACGCTCAGGCGCGTTTTTGCCCTGCTTATTTGCGAAGAATATAGCGCTGCAAGCCCGTTCAATTTTTCCATCTCATCTTTCTTTTCGCTTGAAAGCCTGCCTGCCCTGTCCTGCCCCAGGTCAGAGTCGCATACCGGGCATTTCGCCGCCCCGCCCAGAAGCGCCTGCACTGCCGAGGCAAGCTCCTCCAGGCGTGCGTGCGTCTGCGCATTCTTCGATGAAAGAGATTCAATCTCTGCTTGCAGGGCGGAAACCTCATCATCCAAATCCTGCTGGCTTTTGCCTTCCAAAAGCCTAAGCAGCCTCTCCTGCAATTTCTTGCGCCTCTCTTCTCTTGACAGGGCAAGATGGAGAGAGCTTTGCAGCACCGCGAGCCTTGATTCGGCAGCGGAAAGCTCAGTCTGGCTTTTCCTGCAAATCTCCCGGCTTTCCAAAGCAGCCGCCTGCGCTTCCCTGCTTTTCAGAGCAAGCGAGGAAATCCTTCCCGCGTCAGGCTTTTGCTGCCCTTCCGTTTCCTTGCCCAGCCTCTGCAGTGCGCCCGACCCACGCTCGCACTCGGAGCTTTGGCTCAGCCAGTCTGCCCTGAGGCCCTCAAGGCGGGCAAGCGAGACTTCCAGCTCATTTTTTTTTGCGAAAGTCTGCGCAGCCGCCGCAACGAGCCGACCCAGATGCTCACTTTTTTGCCCAAGGGCAAGTTCCTGCTTCGCAATCCTTTCCTCTGCATCCGCAAGCCTCGCCCCATCAGCTTCGGATGATAGCAGGAGGGACTGCTCTGAAAGCTTCGAATGCGCCGATTGGGCGGCATCGCGTGCCAAGTCAAATTGCCCCAACCCCAAAAGCCAGTCAATCTCAGCCTTGCGCTGGCGCGGGTTGAGCGACAGCAGGTAGTCCATCCTGTTCTGCTCGGAGTAGATGGCGCGGGTGAAAAGTTCGTAGTCCACGCCCAGCACGCTTTGTATGTATTGGGTCGATTGCTTCGCCCCTTTTTGCACCAACTTGCCCTCGCAGCGCACTTGTGCGTCGGTTATCTTCTTGCCAATCTTGCGCATAACCGAATATTTCTTGCCGGATTTTTCAAACTCCAGCTCCACAGATGCGAAGTCAGCGCCGCTTCCCATGCTGACCAGGTCCTCAACGCTCAAGTCGCGCCGAGTCAGGCGCGGGAAGGTCCCGTAAAGCGCAAAGCAAAGCGCGTCTAGCACTGAGGACTTGCCCGAACCCATCCTGCCCACAAGCACGTTCGTGCCCTTGGAAAATGTGAATTCTGATTTGGAATGGGACTTGAAGTTCTCAAGCGAAAGATGGGTTATCATGTTCCCCCCGCCATGGTTTGCACCAAATAATATATCAGAATATCGCCTCAATGCCGCTTGCGCGCGCCTTGTAGACTTCAATCACCTTGCGGTAGCGCATGAAAAAACGGTCCGCCAGCTTTTCATCATCGTCTTCGACCACGATGACAGACTTGGTTCTCCAGGGGTACGTGGAAAGCTTGCTTTTTTTCAGGTCGTAGTAGAAGCGGCGCTTGATGCGGTTGTAGTCCTTCATTTTCGTCTTGAGGTCGTAGAAATAAATTATCATGTGCCTATAGTTACAACAGCATAATAAAAACAGTTCCGCAAAAAGAAAAAAACTCCAGGGCGGCCTCACAGCCTGTCCATAGACACGATTTCCACGCCGGAAACATTGGAAAGCTTGTTCGCCTTTTCTTCAAGAAGGTCCGCCCCGCCTGCCCCGTCCTGCACAACAAAGGTGGCTAAAAGCGCCACTATCCCGAATGCAACCGGCTGCTCCACCATCTTATACGGCTTCAGCTGCGCCACAACATCCGCCTTGAGCTGGTCGAACTTGTCCATGTCCTCAGGCATTATTTTCATTTCCACAGCAACTTGCCCCATAATCGCACCTTTTAAAACAAGCTATGGCCCCGCCTTGCCGCATGAAGGGCAGGCGTAAGGCAGGCTTATCTGCCTGCAGTGCTTGCAGCGCGCCATCTTCGCCCCGCATTCGCTGCAGGGAAACTCCGAATAGTCTCGCGTCTGTTTTCCGCAGGTCACACAGTTCTTCAGCATCAAAACCACCTCATGAAACGCGGCGGGCAGATATCATCTGGCTGGCCTTGCATAAGATTATGCGTCGCGCATCATGACCTTCGTGGCAGGATTAGATGGATAAGGGTTTTAAGCTTACTTCTTGGGCAGGTATTCCAGCAGCCCCTCTGCCAAATCAGACACTGCCAACAGTGCTGCAATCAGCATGACAAAAGGGTGCACCCCGCTCAGGTTTATGAAAAATATATTTATGTTAAGATAAAGCGCAAGTATTACTCCGACCAGTATGTACGCGCCTATCACCAGATGCACTGTGCCGACAATTCTGCCCATCTGCTGTTTCATCGCACCACCTGTTTTCCTTCCCCGCCTCAGGTTTAAATTCCTGCCTGCTTGCGGAGGGTTTGCGCCTTGTCGGTCTTTTCCCAGGTGAAGTCCGGGTCTTCCCTCCCGAAATGCCCGTATGATGCGGTCTTGCAGTAAATCGGCCGTCGCAGGTCCAAATCCTTTATTATCTGCCCTGGCTTGAGCCGGAAGTTATTGCGTATCAGCTCAACTATCTTCTCCCGCGGCACTTTTTCTGTGCCAAAGGTGTCCACGAATATAGAAACCGGCTCGGCAACCCCGATGACGTAAGCAAGCTGGACTTCGCAGCGGTCGGCAAGGCCTGCGGCCACAACGTTTTTCGCGATGTAGCGCGCCATGTAGCAGGCAGAACGGTCCACCTTGGTCGGGTCCTTGCCAGAAAAACAGCCGCCCCCGTGGGAAGCCATCCCGCCGTAAGTGTCCACGATTATCTTCCTTCCTGTGACCCCTGTGTCCCCGGCAGGGCCGCCAAGCACGAACCTGCCGGTTCCGTTCACCACGATTTTTGTCTCTTGGGTGAAGTACCTGCCAAGCACCGGCTTTATGACCTTTTCGATAAGGTCTGACCTGATTTTACCGGCATCCAATTCCTTGCCCTCGAATTCTTCATCATGCTGCGTTGCTATGACAACTGTTGTGACTTTTTGGGGCTGGTGGCTCTCGTTGTATTCCACAGTGACTTGCGTTTTCCCGTCTGGGCGCAAATAAGGTATCTTCTTGCTCTTGCGCGCATCCGAAAGGGCTAGCGCCAGTTTTTGCGCAAGGGAAATGGGCAGGGGCATCAGCTCGGGGGTTTCCCGAACCGCATATCCGAACATTATTCCCTGGTCTCCCGCCCCTATATCCTCCAAGCGGTCTTCCTTCACCCCCTGGGCTATGTCTGGAGACTGCGCGTGTATTGAAACCAGCACGCCTGCCCCCTTTGTGTCGAAATGGTATTCGGGCTTGTTGTAGCCTATCTTGTCAATCGTCTTTCGGATTATTCCCTCCACATCCGCATAGCCCCTGGTAGTTACCTCGCCAGCAACCACCACCAGGCCGGTTGTGGCCAGCGCCTCCACAGCAACGTGCGAATGCGGGTCCTGGCGGATAAGGTCGTCAAGTATGGCATCCGAAATCTGGTCGCACACCTTGTCCGGGTGCCCCTCGGTCACTGATTCTGATGTGAATAAATATGTCTTGCCTGCCATTGCCACACCCCGCACTAGTTTCTGGGAAAGAGGCTTATAAGCAGTCTTGGCGGTTTTATTCCTTTAAGAATATGTGCGTGTGCTCCCGGTTGTGTCTGGCTGTGCCTGGAACCCTTTTCCCGCATACCTTTTTAAAGTGGTCTTATCTGAAAAATAGTGGTTATTATGGCATTCATAATCCGTCCGATTGAGAAGAACATCTCCTCTGTGCATAAAGAGCTTGCTTCTGCGCTTGCCTCCAAGGGCTTTTTCCGCTCGCAAGGAGTGATGGCAGACCGCTATTACAAGAAAGGCGATCCCGGTTCGCAGACCTTTTTCGTTTACGGCCGCTCGTTTTCCGATGGCGGCTCGCAGAACTCAAAGTCCAGCTTCAACATCTGCGTGCTGGATACCGGGAACAGACTGCGTGTTTTTTTCTCAGATCCTTCCGAAGCGCCGGAAGCGTCGCAGTTCAATTACAATCGCTTTCTCCACTTCCACTCGTTTTCAAGCGGAAGGGCGGAAAAGTTCATAGCTGAGGTTGTCGATGACGCAGCAGCCACATCCCTTCTCAAGCCGGAAACAGCCTACCGTGTATTCATACACAACCATTTGGCAGAGCTTTCAGGCATGGCGTTGAATGCATCCGGGCGGATGTACGACGACGGCTGTTCAGGCGGGGCGGCTTTCCTTTACAACATAATACTCAACCACGGAGACTTTGCCGCTCTCACCTCGCACAACAATTTCCTTTTTCTCCCATGGAAAGCTTTTTCCGACCAGGCTGCAAGATACGGGGTGGGCATAATCCCCGGCTTCGAGGCGACCCTTCCGATTTTCCAACACGAGCCATGGCTGATTGGCAAGCCCCAGGGCAAGAGCCACAACCCTAACGGCCCGCACATAGTGCTGCTTTTTGACAAGCCGGAAACAGCCAAGGAATTCTGGGACCGCAACTTTTCGGGCAGGGGCCAGTATGGATATGCCCCATCCGCCTCATCCTATGTGGAGCTTGCCAGGGTATACTATCTTATCGAAAAGCGGTATTCCGGCTCGATTGCAAGGCTGATGGCGCACCCTGCCTGCGATGTGGCGCTTCCAGATGTCGGGCTGGTGCACCGCGCGGCAAAAGGGGAAATCACGTTGGAGCAGATGGAAAACCTCATCTTGCGTTCGCAGGCAATCGCCTGCTTCAACATGACACTTGATGGAAAGCCCCTGGACTTCGCCCTTTATCGCAGCCAAGTCCAGGATTGCAAGGATTTTGATGCTGCCGAAAAAGAGCGCAGGCTGAAGAACATCGCAGATGCACAAGCATATTTCACTGCACTGCTTCGCAGGCACAATCTCGGGCCTGCGTTTGCGCCAAACAACATCAACGCCGCCCTCGCACGCGAGTTTGAAGGGAAAGTTTTTTCCTATTCAGATACGGACTCGCACAACTTCGACTGGGGCTATACCGATGCCGGGCCTTTCATGTGGATGATCGGCAGCATGGGCATGCTTTCCTTCGGCCACAACACATTGCAATTGCCTTCGCTTCCGGGCAAGCGCATCTTGCCAGAAGATGTGGTGCGATTTTTGATCGACCCGAAAAGCATTGCCGGCGCTTCCTGGGGCGCAAAATTATATTCTGAGCTGCAAAATGGGAACCTGGCAATAGCAAAGGGCAGGCAGGACTCCACCTGGACGCAGGATGCCTTCAACTTCCTTGAGGAAATGTATTACAAGATATTCAAGCAGGTTCCCAACCTGGCAAAAGACACATCCGGGCAGGCAACGCTCCACGAGCCGCTCCTTCTCCTGCGCGGCTCAATTCCCGGGGTAATACCTAAGTGAAATCAGCAAAGCACAATGCTTTCAGCTCCCGGTTCCCTGCTTTTTATGAAACACTCTATCTCATTTGCCGTCTTGAGCGCTTCAAGGTCGGGATAGCTCTTGCGCACCTCTTTTTTCAACTCCCGGGCGATTTTTACCGCCTGCCTGTTCGTTTCCAAGTTGTCCGGGGCTTTTTCCAGAAGCTGCAGGGCCTGTTTTGACAGGCTCACTCGCGAGCCTGGGTTGGTGCCCACCTTGCCCAAAGTTTTCTCCGCCTTTTGGATGACCATAGTCCCACCTCATTCCCACTTTTTTCCCACTAAACATTTTATAAAGTTATCTGACCTTCGCCACACAACAGCATTTATCCAAAATCTAAGCCCACTTTGCAAAAATCAGGTTCGCCCCGGCTTTTGACAGGGCTGATTTTATTTCAGATGCACTCCTCTTCCCCGGGTTGCACTCCACTTCCCAGACCGCCGCCTCGCCTCGATGTGAGGAGTGAGACTGCGTGGAAACCAAATCCACACCCAGCTTTGAAAGCACAGATGCCGCGGATGCAAGCGAGCCTGGCTTGTCAGAGAGCGCAATGCCAAGCCTTAGCAGCCTTTTCTCGTGCGCAGGCTGGATAGTTATCTCCTGGCGCTTGGAGTCAAAATCCACCACCACCCTCTCGTCTTGCTTGAGGTTTGCCGCATCCCTTATGGACTGCGGGATAAGAACGCGTCCCTTGCCGTCAATTTTCCCTATCGCGCAAGAAGCCAAATCCGCACCAAAAACCGTGCTTTCCGAAACTTATTAAGCCTATTTGCCCAGAATAAACCCGCCCTCGTGGTATAACCTGGATAGCATGCGAGCTTGCGGAGCTTGAGATCAGGGTTCAAATCCCTGCGAGGGCGCTTGCAAATGCCTCGCCGTTTCGCGCTGGGGGCGTTTTTTATTTTTTATTCGTTCAGCAAATTCCAAGGGGTGGCAACATGAAAAGGGGAAAGCGTTCGGCAAGCGGAAAAAGGCAGTCAAGAAAACGCGCTAAGAGCAACTAGTTTTTTGTTTTTTCCTCGTAGCGGCCAAAAAACTACGTCAATTGCAGAAAACAAGCTTTATTAATTTGAACGCGAAACGAATAGGGTGACCTTTCACACAAGTGATTCTGCATGACCATCATCAACAGAGTAAATTGCAAGATAGGCGGCCCTGCTGGAGCCGGTGTCGCCACAATGGGCGCGCTTTTCGCAAAATGCCTGCAGCGCTCTGGCCTTGAAGTGGTCAGCACCAACGACTACCCCTCGCTCATCAAGGGCGGGCACAACACCCACAAAATCAGGGCGGCACCAGAACCAATAAGCGCGATAGCGGGCAAGTATGACCTTCTCATAGCGCTTGACAAGCTCACTGTGGAGCTGCACGCCTCGGAGATCGCCCAGGATGGGGCGATAGTCTACGATTCTGACAAGGTCAAGGATGCGTCTGCCCTTGCTGCGCGCAGCGACATACACCTCATAGGCGCTCCGCTTACCCAGATGGCAGCCCAAAGCGGCGGGGAGATAATGCTCAACACAGTGGCATTGGGCGCGGCAATGGGCCTGATGCAGATGGACTTTGCAATCATAGGAAACATGATGCAGAAAATCTGGGCCCGCAAGGGGCAGAAGGTGGTGGATGCCAACATCGCTGCCGCACGCGCAGGCTACGACTTTTCAAAGTCCGCTGTGCAGGCGCCCTTCAAAATCAAGATAGAATTCATCAAGCGCGAGAAGACTGCTTTCATCAACGGCAACGAAGCTTCCGTTGCAGGCGCAATAAAGGCAGGCTGCAAGTTCGTGGCAGAATACCCAATGTCCCCATCATCCTCAATATTGCACCTGATGGCAGGGCACGAGCGAGATTACGGGATAATCGTGAAGCAGACTGAGGATGAGATAGCCGCTGCGAACATGATTTCGGGCGCTGCGTTTGCGGGGGTGCGCTCGATGACGGCAACCTCGGGCGGCGGCTTTTCCCTGATGGCAGAGGCGCTTGGCATGATGGGCATGAACGAAACGCCCTGCGTGATTTTCAATTCTCAGCGCTGCGGGCCTTCCACCGGGCTTCCAACTTACACCGAGCAGGCAGACCTGCGCTTTGCGCTTCATGCCTCCCAAGGGGAATTCCCCCGCGTGGTGGTTGCTCCTGGCGACCCGCAGGAGTGCTACATTGAGTCTGTCAACGCATTCAATATAGCGGAGCAGGTGCAAACGCCTGTCATAGTCCTTCTGGACAAATTCCTCTCCGAAACCTCGGTCACCACTGAAGACTTGCGCAATATTCCTGTGAAAGTGGACCGGGGCAAGCTGATGTCTGATGGGCAGATGGAAAGCTTGCCGGATTTCAAGCGCCACGCATTCGCCGCTGACGGGATTTCGCCCCGCTGCCTGCCTGGGCAAAAAAACGGGCTTCATGTATGCTCCTCATATGAGCATGACCAGACGGGCTACTCTTCCGAGGCTCCGGACATGCGCATTGCAATGATTGGCAAGCGGGCAAAGAAGCTTTCCGCAATACCAGACCACATAATCGCGCCCACGTTTTACGGAGCAAGCGAGGCCGAAGCGCAGATACTGCTGGTGTGCTGGGGCTCGACCAAAATGCCCATGCTCGAAGCGCTCAAGCTGCTTCTGCAACAGGGCATAAAGGCGCGCGCAATGCACCTGCGCTATGCCTCCCCATTTCCCGCCCGCGCGGTCCTCTCAGCCCTTTCCAAGGCGAACAATACCCACAAGAACACGGCGATATTCGAGGGCAATTCCGAGGCGCAGATGCGGGCGGTTATTTTCGAAAAGACCGGCTATTACATTGAGAAGACCTATCTGCGCTACGATGGCAGGCCTTTCAAGCCCGAGGAGATTGCGGCTGAGGCAGCAAGGATAGTCAAAAAGTGATTTTTATGGCTAGCGTATCAGAGCTCAATTCGCCCCACACAATAACCTGGTGCCCCGGCTGCGGGGATTTCGGCATACTCATTGCGCTCAAAGGCGCGCTTTCCAAGCTTAACATCCCCCCTGAAGAAACGGTGGTGGTCTCGGGGGTGGGCTGCGGAAGCAAGATACCCCATTTCATCAAGACATATGGGTTTGAAGGCCTGCACGGCCGTTCGCTTCCGCCAGCAACTGGCATACACCTGGCAAACGACAGGCTCACGGTAGTTGCGATAGGCGGTGACGGGGACGGCTGCGGCATTGGCTTGGGGCACTTCATGCACACCATGCGCAGGAATCTGAATTTCACCTACATAATACAGGACAACGAAATCTATGGTTTGACAGTCGGGCAGGCATCCGCAACCACGAAGAGGGGCACAATAACAAAATCAACCCCGAACGGCACTCCCGAGGACCCAATAAACCCGCCATTAATGGCGCTTGCCGCAGGAGCGACATTCGTAGCTCGGGGGTTTGCAGGCGACATAGCGCATTTGACCGACCTTATCGCAAAGGGGATTTCCCACCGCGGGATTTCATTCATAGACGTTTTCCAGCCCTGTGTCACCTGGAGAAAGGACCTGCCATACGATCTTTACCAGAAAAAAATCTACAAGCTGGAGTCAGAGGGGCACGACAGCTCCAACTGGGAGGCGGCGGTATTGCGCGCGCGGGAGACCGAGCGCTGGCCAATAGGCGTTTTCTACCAGGTGCAGCGGCCCATCTACACAGACCAGATACCGTTCATCAAAGAGCAGCCTTTGGCTAAGCACGACATAAGGAACGTGGACATCTCAAAGTATATTGAGGAGTTCATGTAAGGATGGGTGGCAGGCAGCATCTTCTAAGCCTGCCCCGCCCCCAAGCTTTTCCCAAACGCGCTATTTCCTTTTCTGCATTGCGGACTTCACCCGCTCCTTTGCAAGGGCGAGTGCCGCATCGCGCAGGTCGCCGCCCTTTGCCTTTTCAAGCACCAGCCGCGTGTTTTTGGTTATCTTCTCCTTAACAAGGGAAAACATCTCCTGTTCGCTTCCACCTTTGAACTCCACATAAGAGGAGATGACACCTCCCGCGTTTGCCACAAAATCGGGTATGACCAGCACGCCATTTTTGGAAAGCTGCCGCTCGAACTCGTGCTTCATAGGTATGTTTGCCGCCTCCACGATTATCCTCGCCTTTACCTGGCCAACATTTCCCGCATGTATGACATCCGGCCTTGCGCCTGGAATAAGGACATCGCATTTCACCCCGAAAAGCTGGGCTGGCTGCAGCACAGTTGCGCCAGGGTAGGCAGTGACAGTGCCCTTCTCCTTTTTCGCCTTCATAAGTTTCTCGTATTCAAGCCCGCTTTCCAGGTAAGCAGCGCCCTTGGAGTCAGAAACCGCAATTATCTTCGCGCCCTTCTCAGTCATGAACTTTGCAGTGAAGGTGCCGACATTCCCGAATCCCTCTATCACGAGTTTTGCGCCTGTCACCGGTATTTTTGCGTGCTCAAGCGCCACCTCTGTGGAAAGCGCCACTCCGTAGCCAGTGGAGCCAAGCTCGTGCGGCAAGCCGCCTATGCTTGCCGGCTTGCCTGTTGCCGCTTTGGGAGTGCCTATGACATCTGCGAATATTTTCATTTCAGCCTCTCCCATATTCATGTCCGGCCCGGGTATGTAGCAGGTAGGGACCAGAGGCGCAATTTTGGTGGCAAATGCCCTCACAAGGGCAGCCTTGTTGGGTGAATTGCCAGGGGCCTTAATGCCCGATTTCGCCCCGCCAAACGGAATGTCAGCAAGCGCGTTTTTCCAGGTCATCGCGCGCGCCAGCCCGAACACTTCCTCAACTGTGACATCGGGCACCAGGCGAACTCCCCCTTTTCCCGGCCCAATTGCTGTGTTGTCCACCACCACCACGCCTCGCATCCCGGTTTCAGGGTCGTAGACGTGCAGTATCCTTTCAGGTCCATATTCGTCCTCGAATGCCATAATTTCACCTTTAGCGCCTTGTTTGTCCGAACGTAAAAAATCAAAAATATGGGCTGAGCAATGCCTTCAGCTCACTCCTCTGCACCTCTGTGTTTCAGGATCGCAGGAGCTTTTCGGAGGGCAGTCCTCGTTTTTAGTGCAGGTTATCTTCACGCACTTGTATGCATCTTGCGAGTACGGGTCGGTTTCGCACCTCTCGTTGTAAGCGCACTGGCCGGACGAGGTGCAATAGCCAAGCTTGGTTAGGCACTTATGGTCCTTGGCGTCGCACCTCTGGTAAGTTCCGCATTCAGCGTCTGACGAGCAGTAGCCCGGCCTGGAGAGGCAGCGGCGGTTTGTAACGTCGCATATCTGCCAGGATTCGCAGTCAGAACTCGAGCCGCACAGGCTGCGCTTGGCCTCGCACTGATGGGTCTTTGAATTGCAAAGCTGCCACGAGGTGCAATCAGCGTCCGCCTCGCAGAAATCATTCCCTGCAATGCAGCGGTGCAAAGAGGGGTCGCACACCTGCCAATCTGCGCAGTCCAGGTCATTGTTGCAAAAGCCTGGGCGCGGGGCGCACCTGTGGGCAGTGGCATTGCAGCCCTGCCACGGGTCGCACTCGACATCAGTGGAGCATCTTCCGGCCAGGGGCACGCACTTGCGGCTCTGGGTGTCGCAAGTCTGGTAGGATTCGCAATCATAAGGGCTGCTGCACGAGCCTGGCTTTGGGACACAGACGTGCCTGGCGCTGCTGCATATCTCGCTTTCCTTGTTGCAGTATTCATCCTTGTCGCAAAAGCCCGCTTTTGGCCTGCAGGTGTTGTTCCCAACAATGTCGCACACCTGCCATGCTTCGCAGTCCGGGTCTGACCTGCATTTTCCCTTGAAATATGCGCACTTGTGGCTGGTGGCATCGCACGCCATGAGCGCGTCATTGCATTCTCCATCCGTGCTGCAATAGCCATCGCGCAGCGTGCATGATTTCTTAGCAGTGTCGCAGTATTGCCATGCCTTGCAGTTCTTGTCGCTGGTGCAGCTAGAGCCTACGCAGCCGGACAGCAGTAAAACCGCAGCAAACGCAAGCGCGGAGAAAACAAGGTATTTGCCATGTGTCAATTTACCACCTTATCTATCGTTAATTGTTTTTTCAGGCGCTAAAACATTAAAAAGACCTAAGTGGTCGTGCACGCCTATTGCCGAAGCGGCAAATCCTGGCGGGCTGGCGGCTGGCGATGATAGTTTTTTAATATTTGGAATGCGAAGGGGCACTATGAACAGAATGAACAAGCTGCTGATTGCACTATGCGTGCTGGCCCCCCTGGTCCACCCCATCAACGTTCTCTCGCCCGTATCTGCCGATATATCGGACGGTTCGGTGATATCATTCGGGGCGGTGGGTCCGGGCCAGACTTTCGCTGTGCTGGCTGAGCCCAAGCTTTCCACAGGCGGAAGATACGGGCTGGGCGGGTCCTATGACAGACTGTTCCCATCCGAGCTTCCGGAAGGCTGGGCTGGCAACCCCTCCAAGCTTTATGCAAGCTCCATGCAGGCAGACGTGACTGTGCCAAAAGACGCCATTGACGGGGAATACCTGGTCGGCTTCACCTTGTGGGACGAGGCAGGCAACGAGGGCCTGGGGCAAAACGTCACCTTCAGCGCCAAGGTGACGGTCAAAAGCGATGTGATGGACATGCGCGTGGAGCCATCGTTTTTGTCTGTGGGCGCGGGGCAGCCTGCACGTTACACTATAACAATACTAAACAAGGGGATAGCGAACGACATTTTCACGGTGAGTTCAAGCGGAGTGAGCGACTGGGAATTCCACCGCAGCATCTACGTCCCCTCTGGCACCAGCAAATCGCTTTCTTATGAAATTGTGGGCAACGAAGAGTCGGATTACAGGGTTAAGCTTACCGCCCGTTCAGCATCAAGCGACCGAATATCATCTTCATCTGAGGTGAGCCTTCGCGTCAGCACTGACCTTTTCTCGGATTGGCGGGCGGTGAACAGGGGCGTTCTCCTGTTTCCCTTAACCGAGGCTCCGCTATATTTTGTCACAGGGCTGCTCTCCAACCTGTTCTCATAAGGTGCTGCTTTGGGAAAAAAAGAGGACTGCGCGCATAGCGCATATGCCGCGGCCAGAATCCAGGAAAAACTGGGCAGGCTCCCCAGGTACTTCCCGCAAAGGGTGGCATTGCCAAAAACCGGGCTTGCTCTGCGTTTGCGCGCTGCCCGGGAAGCGGCATCCTCTCTTTCTTGCAACCCCGCCCAGAACCTGCCCAAGCTCAAGCACGCCCTCTCATCCAAATACGGCATCGCTTTTTTGAAAAATTCGGAAATACTCCAATTCGTCCCTATCCAAAGCGAAGGCGTGCGAAGGCGGCTCCTCAAATCACCGACGCGTACGCTGTCCGGCATCTCCCCCATTGCGATAATGCCCCCTCCAGCGCCCTGCGGCGGGCACTGCATCTACTGCCCCAAAGGGGAGGGTGCCCCGCAGTCCTACACCGGATTCGAGCCAACCACCATGCGCGCAATTCAGAACAATTTTTCGGCCCGCGGCCAGATCCTCTCGCGCCTGCGCCAATATTCTTCGCAAGGCCACATTGCCGACAAGTGCCATCTGATAATAATGGGGGGCACCTTCCTTTACGGTTTTGGCCCCAAGCAAAGAAACGCATTCATGAAAGACGCATATGGGGCTCTCAACGGCAGGAAAGCATCCTGCCTTCGCGCTGCAATCGATGCCAACGAATGCGCCCCGCACAGGGCAATCGGGGTCACATTCGAAACCCGGCCTGATTGGGCTTATGAAAAAGAAGCTGATGAGATGCTTTCCATGGGCGGGACCCAGGTGGAGCTTGGGGTGCAGGCGCTTTCCGACCGGGTCTACAAGCTGGTTCGCAGGGGTCACACGCTATCAGATGTAATCCGCGCCACCCGAATACTCAAGGACAGCGGCTTCAAGCTCTGCTACCACATGATGCCCGGGCTATTCTCAAGCCCAAGGCAGGATGTTTCCTATTTCAAGCGCCTTTTCTCCTCCTCGAATTTCAGGCCAGACATGCTCAAAATTTATCCCGCACTGGTGTTGCAGGGCACAGCCATCCACTCCCTCTGGAAATCCGGCAAATATTCCCCTTATGACACAGAGCAGGCCGCAGAAGTCATAGCCGAGGCAACCAAATACATTCCAGAATATGTCCGAATCCCGCGCATACAGCGCGACATACCCTCCCCGCTTATTGCTGCAGGGGTGAAAAATTCGAATCTGCGCCAGATAGTGGATAGGAAGCTTTCAGAGCGGGGAGAAAAATGCCGCTGCATACGCTGCCGCGAAATAGGGAGCGCACAGCGGAAGGGAGATGCAACCGGAAAGCTGAAACTGGGGCTGCAAAGGCTGGATTACTCTGCGTCAGAGGGCAAGGAAATTTTCCTTTCCTTCGAGGATACTGGCAAGGACCTGCTTGCCGCATTCCTCCGCCTGAGGATTCCGGGTGGGAGCCATCGGAGCGAAATAGCCTCTTTTCCCGCAAGGCGGATGGGCATCTCAAAGGGCGGCGTCCTCTCATCTGTAGTGCGCGAGCTTCATGTCTACGGGCAGGAGGCGGCCATAGGCGAGCATTGCCCCTTTGCGCAAAAGCTGCAGCACACCGGCCTTGGGAAAAAGCTTCTTTTGCAAGCCGAGCAAATCACGAAAAAGGAGTTCGGGCTCGGGAAAATCACAGTTCTCTCAGGCCCAGGCGCGCGCGGCTACTACAAAAAGCATGGCTACGGGCTGGACGGGTCTTACATGGCAAAGAAAATCTAGCCGACCAATCTGACGACCCTCGCGCTTCCAATCGCGCGCGGCATCGCCTCTGGCAAAAAGACGCAAAGCGTTTCTCCCTCCCTTATGCACATGGGCGCGCCAAGCTCAAGCTCGAAGTTCCCGCTCGGGATTTTTTTCGCCTTGCAGGCAACCGCCTTCAAGCCAGACAGCAAGAAAAACTGCACGGTGTCCAGTGTTCCCTTGTAGAATTTTGAAAGCCGCATTTCAGCCTCTATTCTTACTGAGGCGGCGAATTTCTCCTCAACTGCCAAATCCCCCTTCCCCACCTTCTCAGGCTCCAGCCCCTTGAGGTTCAAGCCCACCCGCGAGCCAACCTCTGCCACCTTCACGTCCTCATCCTGCACCTGTATGGATTTTATCTCGGCAGAAATGCCCGAGGGCATGAATTCCAGCTTCTGGTGTACAGCCACATTTCCCCGCTGCACAATTCCGAGCGCAACCGTCCCCACGCCCTTTACCGGGAAGCACGAGTCGATGACCACTTCTGTTTTGCCCTCGGCTTTTCGGGCGCTTGCCTCCTTGACCAGCCTCTCGCGCAATTCGTTTGCGTCGCCCTCGAAAAATTCATAGCTTGCAACGCCTGCGGCTTTCAAAATGGGCTCTACCTCTTCCCTTGAGACCCTGTCCACAATCACGAACAGCTTTTTTTCGAATATTGATGCGGCAACAATCATTTCCCCAGTTGTCTTGTCTATTGCCAGCGGGCGCAGGTAGGCAACATCCGCAAGCGAAAGCGAATAGAGCAGGGGCTGTATCCTCTCCGGGTACTTGTTTGCATGGTAAATGCACAGGACTTCGTCTCCCTCCTTGCAGTTGTATATGGTAAAGTCGCTCTCCGAGCCTTTTTTGCCTATCTTCTTGGCAAACTCCGCGTCAAGCTCGAGTGCCGCAACGTGTATGTGCCTCATGGAAATCATCCCTGAACTAAAAAACAACAAATGCGGCTTGGATTTCCCCTGCGGGAAAATCGCCACACTTTTGTAAGCAAAAATGCGGCTGCCGGGATTTTCACCGAAAAGCCCACTCCAAATGGAAATCATCTGGGGTGACCGACAAGTGCCGCAGCACTTGTGGTCCACTTGTCCTGCAGGACAAGTCGGAGCCATTAGGGGGATCTTCTGCAGAGCATCTGCCCCCTAGGGTTTGAACCCGGGTCTCGAGCTTGGGAAGCTCAGATCCTACCAGGCTGGACTACAGCCGCACGTTTTGGTTTCTGCCCAGCTATTTATTAAAATCAATCGGCAAGCCTTAGCCATGGCGCTCCCAGATAAGGCAATCTTCGCCTTCAACGCCAATCTGGACCATGTGCGGTTTGCGGACGAGGCGGACCTGGCGAAGATAGAGGCGTTTTCGCCAGAGATCTACTCCCAAATGAACGAGTGCTTCTCCTGGGGCGTGCAAAAGGAAATAGCGGTGGATGCCAAGGCGTGCGAGTTTTTCCTCTCGGAAATCAAGTTCGAAGGGGCAATTGTGGGCGGGCAGGCTGGAAACGCGGCGCAGCAGGCTTCTGCACTGGGCGTTGAGTGCCTATTGCACACCAATTTCGCAAACAGGGAGCTTTTGGAAAAGTTCACTTATCCTGAAAAGATAATGGTGGCAGGCGAGCAAGGCTTTGCCCCATCAACAGAATCCTCCTCGCAGGTGAAAAGCGCGCACCATTTTGTATTCGAAAACAAGGAAAGCCGGACCCGGTTCATCGCATCCTACGACCCGCTTCCACTTCATCTGGAGGACAGCTTCTGCCTCAACATATCTGCCCGGCTGCCCGCCATAAGAAAGGCGTTCATTGGGGGGCTGCACCTTGTTAAAACGCCTGAGCGGGTGGGCAAATTCGCAGAAGAATTGAGGCGCTGGAAAAAAATAAGCCCGCGCCTGCAGATATTCCTGGAGCTCGGCGAATTTTCCGACAAAAAGGTGCTGCATGCGGTTGAGAAGGAAGTTTTCCCAACCATCGACATGCTCGGGCTCAACGAGGTGGAGCTTGGGCAGCTATCATTCGAGCTTGACGAGCTTCCCTCCATAGTGCAATCAGTTCTCTTCCACTGCCCGCAGGAACAGCTCTTCCTCCCCTCCCCCAAGGCAAATGCTGCCGCGCTTGAGTTTGCAAAAAGATGCGCGGCCTTCAAGGCTAAAAACGGGCGGGTGGCAACAGAAGAGGACCTGGTCGGCTTCTCGCCAGATTTTGTCGAGTCGCCTGCGAAAACAATAGGGCTGGGCGATATCTTTTCCTGCGCGTATTTCCTGTCTGCCTAAAAGGGCAAGCGGTATTTTTTTAAATACAAGGATGTCAATTCTACCTGCTCGAGTGGGGTAAAAGATGCGAAGCATTGGGCATGCGCCCAAAATCCGCGCTTTCCCCAAGAAAATTGCGACCGTAGTCTAGCCTGGTAGGACTCGAGGTTGCCATGGCTGATTTTTGCGGAATTGGCCGCACAAATCTCGTAACCCGGGTTCAAATCCCGGCGGTCGCATTTTATTTTGACACCAGTGCAGTGCGCCCGCCGTTTTGCTGCGGCAAAAACGCGACAGCTTCGCTGTCGCTCCCGGCGTCGCATTTTCTTTTCAAAGAGCAGAATCCGTTCCAGCCCAGAAAAGCTGCGCACGCGCATTATCATCATTAGGATTCCAACTGTTTTCACTCGCCTGTCCAGCAACCCTTTTAATATTCTGCTGGGGAAAGTCTGACGTATGCGCCAATACGGCTTCATCTTCTCGCTAGATGCTTTCGTAGCCTTCATACTGACAATGATAACCATAAGCCTTCTGATTTTCACCATAGGCACCCCTAAGCCATATTACTATTCTTTGGAGCAGACGCACCAGCTAGCGCACGACACGCTGCAGGTTCTCTCAACAAGCACCGACGACCCGCTGCGGGGCACCTATCTTGAGCAGATATTGGGGGGAGGAGACGTGAACGAAATCATGTTCAAGGTGGCTGGCGGCAAGGAAACCAACCACACCGCGGCAGATGCGTATTACCGCCCCATCATTCCCAAAGGGTTTGGCTACAGCCTGGAAAGCTATCGCTTCTCAGACGGAGTCTGGGAGGTGCTTTATGATTCCGGGGACAAGAAAGGCGCGGCAGTAAAAGGCTGCGATTACGGCTCGGACAGGTGCTCCAAGCGCTTCACCAAGCTGCAGGCATCCGCGACCACGTTCGGCTCGGTCTACCTTGGAAAGCCAGATCCCGGGGCTTCTCCTTACTGCTATCTTTCCTGTTTTGGCTACACAGTCCCGGCAGGCGAGGCGTGCAATGTCACCCCGTGCAGCAGCCCGAAGTCAAATTTCCTGCCTGGCAACAATTCAATCGCAATAGTGAGGCTCACCGTTTACACCTGATGGTATTATGCCAAACCCAAAAAAATCACGCAGGGGATTTTTCTTCACGGCAATGGCGCTTGCCATACTGTCATTCATGCTGCTCACCACCCAGGTCTGGGTGCGCACCTTCGAGCAAAAGGATGAGCACGCGGCAGCCCGTTTCAAGGGCGAGGCAATGCGCGTGGTTCTGTCCACCCTGTCTGACCGGGGCGTGTCTGATTTTGCAAACGCATCCGCGTTTTATGCGACCTACCGCCTGGTTGAGGCGACCCAAATCTGGGGGCTTGCCCAAATGGACTCGTCAGACCCGCTCAACCCAAAGACAGGCGCTGTTGAAAAAGCTGCGCATGAGCTTATGATGGGTGGTAACAGCTCGAATTATTCTACGTACCCGATAGAGTATTCCCAAGGCGAAAAAGAATCGTACACGCTGGCTTCCTGGCAGGGCAAGATACGCTCGGCAGCAAACGTGATGGGGATGAACGCCAGCTTCGGAGAAGTTGAAAACTTCACCTTTAGGCAGGAAGGCCCCTGGAGCGTTCGCGTGTATTTCGAAATGCAGATGAACATCAGCGACTTGGAAAAAACCATGCACCAGTCCAAAAGGCTCAAGGCGAACACCTCATTTTCCATAAACGGCTTCACCGACCCATTCGTGGTGCGCAACGAGCTTGACCGGCGCCCCAGCATCGCAAGAGACCCTTCGCTTGTGGCCCAAAAGCAGATATGGAAGCATGCTAACTACATTTCCCCCTCTGATTTGGCGCCAGCATTGGCAGACGGCATGGCAAGCGAGGGGAACGGGTGGTTCTTCGGTCCAATGACAGACGACTACCCAGGCACCGGGATATTTTCCGGAGGCGAGGAGGGGAGGATAGACTCGTATGTCCTGGTGCACGGATATGATGACAACCTTTCGAACAATGCCGGCTCATACGGGGCGGTGGTGGTCACTTCAGCCCCTGTGGTTGTGAGCAGCAACTACATCAATTCCCAGGGCTGCAACGTGACTGAGCACAACCAGACCAGATGCCTCAACTGCCTGCGCTGGGTGACTGTGAACAGCGGAGGCGAAAGCTGTGCGGTTAGCCCCTACATATACCAAAACCAGGTAGATGTTCCAATGGTCGTTGCCAGCGGGCAATGGAGCAATAACGCCTCCTCAATTCCATCTGTTGTGCGCGAAGGATTGCCCAGCCAGAAATTCATACTGATAGACAACGAGTTTGCTGAGGCTGAGAAAAAGGACCAAGGGTATCACCGCATTTGGGACATTACCCGTCTGCGGGATATGGCAATATGTGGCTTTTATGTCCAAGGCGATGGCCCCTCATTTTTCCAGCGGATGCTGGCGAATCAGCCTTCAGCCACCCCGCTAAAAAACCCGGATTTGGGGATAGAGTCTTTTCTGGTTGGCAAGTGGGCAGGAGGCATGGACGACCAGGAAAACGACATACTCTCCAGGCTGGACTGGGAGTTCTATCAATCATCGCAGCCTCCGCTGCTCCTTCGGGCAAAGGGCATGATGGGCTGCAAGAGCAAGGCAATGTGCGGCGGGCAAAACGCCACCTTGGAAGGGGTGGGCAAGTTCAGGCTGAGCCAGAATGCGACCGAGCGATATTCCCTCAAGCAAATCGCCTGCGCTTTCCCGGGCCTGACTTCCTCTCCATGCGACTGAGATGATATTTATGGTTTCACAAGGCACCAATTCCGGTTTCAAAGGGCTCATGAGCGTACGCTCGTTTTTTGCCGCCATCTGCTCTTTACGCGGGCAGGCAGCCATTGGCGCATCGCGCACTGCAGGCAGCCTGAAAGGCCAGGCTGCCACACACCTGCCTTCGGCAGTTTATAGCCCCCTGCGCGGGCAGGCGGCTACCGAATACCTGATAATCGCAGGCTTTGCAATCGCATTCATAGTGCCCCTGGCATTCCTGTTCATGTCTGCCTCGAATTCAGAGCTTGGCAGCTCGGGGATTTCGCAGGCAAAAGTATCTGTCAATGCCATTGCGGACGAAGCAGGCGAGGTTTATCTGCAGGGCAACGGCTCCAAGAAGACCATTGTTGTGAATTACCCTGAAGGCATACAAGACGGGATGGTGGGGGGCGGGTTGGTGGTGCTGACAATAGATGCCGACTTGCGCACGCAGGACATCGCCTCGTCCACATTTGCAAACATTTCTGGGAATCTTTCTGGCAAGAGGAAAGCCGGGCTGCAGAGGATAAGCCTGGTGCACACGGGAGACTATGTCAACATCACATACGGCTGAGCATATGCGGCGGGAGGGCAAATCGCAAGCCAACAAAGCCCTCTTCTCCAGCGGCAGCGCCACGCCAGTCCCTTCGCGCAGAGCGGCTGGCGGGTCGATTAGGGGCTTTGAAAGCGGCCTGGAAAAACCCATCTTGCATGCGCAGGCTGCGGTCGAGGTGCTTGCCTATGCCGCCTTCTTCCTGCTCATTTTCGTCACCACAGTGGCGGTCTTCTTCCAGCAGCAAAGCCAGGGTCTGGCCCGTGCTGAAAACGCATACGCCCAGGAAATATCGCACGGATTTTCCGACCAGATACATACAGCCTTTGTGGCAGGCCCGGGCTTCTGGCAGAAATTTTCAATACCCAAAAGCCTGCTGGGGAAACCCTACAGGATTTCCATAAGCTTTGCCCCCACTCCGGCATCAAAAGAAACAGGATTTGTTTATGTCGATTGGAAAGGGCCTTCGGGCGACACAGTCTTTTCCTCCCCAACCATAACCACTGATTATGGTGCGACCCAGACTTCCGATGGTTTCATAAGCGTCAATGCAACGACTGGGAGAATAACCATGGACTCCGCCAAGGGCTCAGCGCTTTGCATGAGAAACATGGTCGAGTCTGGGAAAAACCTGATAAAAATAGGGCCGGCAAGTTCGTGCCCATGAGGGATTGATGTGAAAGGGCAGTATTTCTCATTCGATGCCGTGGTTGCCACGGTGATTATGGTGGTTGCCATAACCTCTCTTGCAGCCTACTGGTTCGGGGCGCAGTCGGTCATCGAATCCCGCAACAATCCGATGTATGCCGACTCGCTGCGCATAGCTGAGTCATTGCTTTCGCCAGGTTCGCCTTCAAACTGGACGATTGCAGTCTCCGGCCCCAGTCCTGACCTGAACATAGTGCGCCAGATAGGCATTGGGGCAAATTTTGGAAACCAGCTGGACAGGGCTAAGTTGGAAAAGCTCCAGGAGCTTTCCCTTGCCCAGGAAAATTACCTATCCATAGGGAGAATAATGAGGGCAACGGGAGACTATTACATAAAGGTTGAGCAGACAGACGACATCTCCAATTCTGGATTCAGCTACAGCATAGGCATCTTCCCGCCCGCAAACGCAACCGAAGTGGCCATCGCCAACCGGGGCGCGGTGCTTGATGGCAAGCCGGCCAGAATACAAGTCTACCTGTGGCGGCAGTGAAAAGCCAGCTGCTCAAGCTTATATATTTCCGCCACGTTTTTTGCCCATGCAACTTGCTGGCATCTCCTCAACGGCAGAAATCAAAATCCCATCAGACCCGCTCCTGCAGATAATAGGCCAGGATGCCGCGGTCAAGATAGGCAGGCTAGTGGGGCGCCAGCGCCGCCACCTGCTCCTGGTCGGTCCGCCCGGCACCGGGAAAAGCATGCTGGCGCAGGCGATTGCCTCCACGCTTTCAAAGCCAACCCAGGAGGTGCTGGTGCTTCACAATCCTGAAAAGCCCGAACGGCCCCTTGTGGAGGTCCGTTCGACCAGGTCCTCAAAGAAACCGCAAAAACAGCCAGCGCTGCAGCTTCTGGACCCGTCCCAGGTGCCCGCGTTTGTCTCAGAAAAGCTCGGTTTCCGCTGCAGGCGCTGCGCGCGCTTGAGCAGCCCGGAAGCGTCTTGCTGCTCATTTTGCGGCGCTGACAAGTACCGCAAGATGCGCGGGCCGTTTGACGATTTGGTGATGGGCGCAGGGGCAATGGAGCGCGAGGATCGCGTTCACACCACCCGGTTGAATGACGGCCGGGAGGAGCTCATAGTTTTCGAGCGCAGGGGAGGCGTGGTGGCGGTTCTGACGCAAAAAGAGCTTTCCCAAATGGCCCAGTTCCAGAAAAAAGCGCAGTTCAAGGTGCTGCTGCCCATTGACCGCCCATGCTTTGTCCAGGCCACCGGGGCGTCAGAAACCGAGCTTTTGGGGGATGTGCGCCACGACCCTTACGGCTCGCATCCGGTTATAGGGTCGCTGCCCTACACCCGCGTGGTTCCTGGCGCAGTGCATGAGGCGCACGAAGGAGTGCTTTTCATAGACGAACTTTCCTCTCTTGGGAAGCTGCAGCGATTCCTTCTGACCGCAATGCAGGAAAAGAAATACCCGATAACTGGCAGGAATTCCTCCTCCACCGGCTCGTCTGTCCGCGTGGACGGGGTGCCCTCAGACTTCATCCTGGTTGCCGCAGTGAACTTCAACGATGTTTCCCAGATACTCGCCCCGCTTCGCAGCAGGATATTGGGCAACGGCTATGAGCTTCTGATGAACTCGCACATGGCGGATAGCGAGGAAAACCAGCTCAAAATCGTGCAATTCCTCGCGCAGGAGATAGTGCGAGACGGCAGGATTCCGCACGCCGATGCAGGGGCGATTGCGGAAATGATTTCATTTGCGCGGCGGAAGGCAAAGGAGATAGACGGGGCGTCAGGGCTGTCATTGCGGCTGCGCATTCTGTCTGGCACCCTGAAGATGGCAGGCGACGTTGCCATTACTGAGCAGCACCACCTCATAACGGGGGAAGATGTGAAGTTTGCGATAGAGAACAGCAAGCCAATAGAGGAGCAGGCATCGGACAAATACGGCTCATGGTACCGCGCCTCGCTCTCCGATTACGGGATGAGGAAGGAAAAATCAGGCTCCGAAGTCGGATGAAGCCGGTGTCCTACAGCTTACCAAGCGCCCAAAGCAGCACCACCGCGCTTGCCACAAGTATCATCGGCAGCGCCAGGCGCAGGACGGCAACCACAGCATTTATCGTGGTGGCTATCTCGGCAGATTGCCCGCTGCCAAAGGCGTTTATCCTGAATCTTTGCTCGGCAGCCCCGAACCTGACTGGCTCCAGCTTTTTTTCCGCTTCGTGAAAAAGCTTGCGCACCAGAGCCATTATTTCTGCGCGCCGCTGGCTTCCAAGAGGATTGAGCACCCCGCGCACTGTGTTTGTTTGGTGCGTGTCGGTAGTCATTATCTCCCCCTGGCAGGCGTATCCGCACTCTGCCCCCAGGTTCGCAAGGAGGTCTATTAGCTCTGACCTGAAACCCGGAGTTATCCCGTTGGAGTCAGCAAGCACTATCGCATTGATGCTTTTGCCTTGCGCAAAAAGAGCGAGCTTCAACCCGTTTTTCCCAACCGTCTCAATGGGTATTCCCCCGGAAGCGCAACCGAAAAGGAAAGGCTTCATGCTGCCCTTTGCGGCAAGCACCCCTTCCGTGGCATCCAGCATCTCAAAGCCTATGGGCGAGCCAACCTCGACTGAGGAGATGTCCCCTGTTTCGGCATTATGCTCATCCACCACGGCGGCGCTTGAGCAGTGCCGCCTTGCCTTTTCCATTATCGCAAGCCCGATGCCCAGGCTCACATCCTCTGTGGTCTGCGGCGCCCTGCTGTACGAGAGGAACGCGGAATCGTTTATCCGCAAAGCAGATGCCCTCACCGAGCCAATCTTGCAGGATGCAACTGAAAGTCTTGCAGGGGCAACCCTGAGGTTTCCAAGAGCCTTTCGGCAGGCTCCGACAACCTTGCTTATCTCGCTTGAGGCGACCGGGTTGAAATCATGCGTCGCTGTCCCGTGAAATACAAAGACCTTTTTCTTTCCGCCCCCAAGGGCCTCGGCTATCTGCCAGGTGAAGTCGCTCCCCCCCAGATTGCCGAAAGGCCCGTAATGTATGTAGGGCACCACGAAAAGCGCCTCGCTTGTTCTGCCTGCAAATCTTCCCACCCAAACCAAGGTTTCCAGCTCCTCCCCCATTTCCTCAAACGCGCCCTCCAGGTCCTTTTCCCCATAAAGCCACTGCGACAGGAACATTGAAAGCGCGTCCATGGAGGATATGCCCAGGTTCTTTTTCATCGGGGCCGAAATCATGTAGAACATCACATAAAGCGCTGCCAGGAACACAAACGCAGCCAGGTATAATTTCACCAGGAGGCTGGCAAGGTCCGCCTCGGCGCCCAGCCTCCCCCCTGCCAGAAGGAACAATGCGAAAAAGACCAGCTGCATGGTCGCGAACAAAAAGGCGCTTTTCCTGAAATCAAAGGCGAGCAGGAGCAGGAAATACCAGAGCACGAAAGCAAAGCCAAAGCCGACGAACACAAGGTTTTGCGCAGGCTTCCAAAAGCCGGCAAGCCCGAACGACAAGGCATAGAAAATCCCATAGCAGACGCAGGTTAGAAGGCCCAAAAACACAGCCCGGCGGAATACCGCCTTGCGCCTCATGAGGTATAGCGCAACAGAGGACAAAAGGGCGGGGAATGCCAGCAGGAAGATTCCGTCAATTCCTCCCGAAAAAAGCTGGAGCGGCAAAGCTCCCCCGCGCGCCAGGGAAAAAATCACGCCGAAAAGGAAGGACAGGGCGAATATTGCGAGCGTGGTTTTTGCGGGATGCGGCAGTGAAAGGAAATAGCGCGTCAGCGCCAGGGTTTCCCTCTTTATTTCCTGCATGGCGACCCCTGCGCGTTCATTTTTTGCTGTTGGCGGCCCGACCCTTTCGGGCAGGGGTGTCCGCCTCACCATAAATAAGGTGCTGCAGCTTCTCAGCATTCTCAATGTATTCCTGCGCCACTTCCAAAAAGCCCCTTCCGGATTTTTGGGCGAGCTTCATCAGCTCCAAGGCTATGTAGCGCATTTCCGAGTTGGCTGCAACCGAACCGTCATCCTCCTCTTCCATGCAACAGTTTCCGGCGATATGCTATATATACGTATCCTTGCCTCAACCAGATGCTTCCTATGGCGCGCTTCTGCCCGATATGCGGCATATCAGATGAAAAGGTTCCCTTCCACGGCGAGCTTTGCCTTCAATGCGCGAAGGGCAGGGTGAGCCCGCTTCCCACCGTGCGCATAACTGTCTGCAGCAAGTGCGGAACCATAATGGACAAGGCGCGCAAAAAAAAGGAGACAAAGCTTGAGGATGAGGTGGCAAGGCTGCTCAAGCTCCGGCAGAAAAACCCCTCGCTGAGCAAAGATTGCACGGAGATTTCCTATGACACCCCCGCAGGCAGGATATCCCAGCCGCTCCTGCTGCTTTCCGACAAGTCCATCTGCACCGATTGCGGCAGGGCAGGCACACAATATTTCGAGGCGATAATACAGCTGCGTGGCCCTGAAAACAAGGTGGAGCGCATGCTGAATCTGATTTCCCGGAGGCTGGAGGAAACTACCTTTATCCCCAAAATAGCGGAGCTCAAAGAAGGGATTGACATCTACGTCGGCAGCCGCAACGAGGCGATAGCCTCGCTGAACTCATACGAGCTTGGCTTTTTGCGCACGGAAAAGCTGGCTGGGGAGAAAAACGGGAAAAGGCTTTACCGGACCACGCTGCTTGTGCGGCTATAACGTAACTACACTATTTATAACTACTTCCCAGCCCTAAAACAGCAGCGATAGGATGGCAATCTACAACATAAAAAAAATGGTGCGCCTTGCAGATTCAAAGGATTGGAAGGACCGCCAAATATCCGAGTTTGCAAAACGCAACCGCGAGCCTTCCATCACCTACAAGAATTACAAATTCCTAAGGCTGGCGCTGCAGGTCGAGGACATACAAGTCGCCCTCACTGG
This sequence comes from Microcaldota archaeon, assembly GCA_964392435.1. Lineage (GTDB taxonomy): Archaea > Micrarchaeota > Micrarchaeia > Anstonellales > Anstonellaceae > UBA10161. The sequence goes on along the minus strand of CAYMOY010000002.1, from coordinate 2,430 downwards.
CAGGGGCCTGGCGAAAAAAGAAGAATTTCTCAGAGTATGGCTGGCGGCATCCAAGGCCGACTCACAAATCGAACAGAGCAAAAAAGCCATCCTGTGCGATATGGTTGGGGGTGCCCCGCCTGAGGCTCGGTCTTTGCTTGAAGGGGAGGTAAAAGCGCAAACCTTCCGCGAGTATTTTTCCATACGTGAGAAAATCGGCTTCATGATTGCCAAGTTCATCTGCGGCTGCGCGGGGGATTTTTCCAGGCTGCGTTTCTGGAAAAACCTGTCTGCGGCGACAATGCTGTTTGACACTGCAGTGGATTTTTTCAAGGACCGCAGGGAAGGCTTGGTGAAAAACGTCCGCCCCTCAGATTTTCCGGTCCTTCTTAGCAGGCTCGCCTCATACTCCATAAAGGCGGTTTTTGAGCTTGGCATTGCAAATTCAATCAAGACCCTTTGGTGCCCAGTCCTCATGACCATAAAGGGCGGATTTGAAAGGAAATCGCTTCGCAACATGCCCTGGAAACTTTCTTCCCCAACTAGGGAAAATATGCATGGAATTTCACCATGTCCGGGGCCTCTTTCCCGAATCTGATGCTCCATTTCCGAGCGATTTTCCCATGCTCGCGCAGGTCTCCTTCCAATTGCGCCGCAATCCCGGCAGTTCCATCCTCCCTGACGAACTTAACCGGGCAAAGCGCGCCTTTTTTCACATCTTTGCCGTCCAGCCCGAACGGATAGAGCCTGCACACATGCGGTCGCTGTTCATAAACCCCGCATCTGAGGTCATCCTCCAGAAAAATGCAGTCCTTTTTCTGCCTGCGCCTGATGATGATGAAGTACTCGTGCACTTTTCCTCCACTCTGAACAAGGAGCGGGTAATGCGGAGTCTGCTTTGAGTCTATATTCGTGCTGAACTCCAGAAAGTCCTCTGGCGCAAAGCCAGTTTCTGCAACCATCCTCTTCGCTTCGGGAATGGTCAGCACAACCGCCAAGCCGCGGCAGCAGCGCGCAGTGCAATCCTTGCACGAGTTTGTGATTGCGGGGGAGATTTGGGGCATGAAAATCAGGTTGCAAAATGGGGGTGAACCCTCAGGGTGACAGACTGCATACCTAAGCCCCCTAGGGGTGGGATCCAAGAGAATTGCGATTCCCCTGTCTCCCCTCGCTTTGCGAGTGGGATCGTAGGGATTTGAACCCTAACATGCAGGTTTATTCTGTGCCCATCCGAGCGAAGCTCGAATAGGGCGAAATCTGGAGCCTGCCGCGCTACCAAGTTACGCCACGACCCCGCGCTGCGCTACCGTGTTATGGCGGGCAAGTTTTTATATAGATTTTAATGTTCTGTGCCCCCTAATTTATATATTGTGCCCCCTAAATATGCGCATGGCATACGTTGAGAAGAAAACAATAAGCGGAAAGACCTACTACTACCTTACGGAATCAAAGCGGGTCGGGAAAAACAAATGGAAAAAGAGCAGGCGCTACCTCGGGACAACGCCTGATGCAGTTGGCGGGAAAGCCGGGCCGAAATCCCAACTTCGCAGGCAGGAAGTGCGGGCAATTGAGCTTATCAAGGCAGGCTATTCCAGGAAATTCAAGATAGGCCAGGCACTGTGGAAAGTCGAGCGCGAACGGATAGTCAGCTTCATTTTCAACACCAATGCCATTGAAGGGAACACGCTGACTTATGAGGAGACGGATTCGGTCCTTCGTGGGAAAACGCCTCACACGGCAAGGAAAAAAGATGTCCGGGAAGCGAAAAACATGAAGGAATGCATCGAGTTCATCTTCGATTACAAAGGCGAAATTGACGAGGCAATGGTCCTCAAGCTCCACAAGATAGAGATGGAAGGCGTCCTGCCCGATGCAGGGCGCTACCGTTCCGTCAACGTAAGGGTGGGCAACTATCTTCCCCCTGTTTTTGGGGAGGTGCCTGAAAAGATGGCAAAGTTCTTCAGGTGGTACGCAAGGGCAAAGGAAACGCTCCATCCCTTCGAGCTTGCAGGCCTTGTGCACCTCAAATTCGTGAAAATCCACCCTTTCAGGGACGGCAACGGCAGGATTTCCCGGCTTCTCATGAATTTTGTGCTGCTGAAAAGCGGCTACCCGCTGTTGAACATCTTTGATTCGGAAAAGATGCTCTATTATCTGACCCTCAAGAAGGTCGATTACACAAGGAAGGACAAGTCGTTCATCACCTATCTGTTCCAGGTCTATGCGAGCCAATACAAGGAGTTCATCTAAGCAACGGAATTAGGGTCCACTGGCTTTTTAGGGGGCACACGCGCCATTTGCCGTATCAAGCTGTTAAAAAGTCAAGATAAACCTTCGTGCACAATTAGGTCAGTTATTACAAAAACTTAACAACCCGGCGGCGTCGAGGTTGCTCACGCCACGACCCCGTAGCATCCACACTATGTTATGCAGGGGTTAGTATTGTGAACA